>JBOGKX010000119.1:0-16781 GCA_050746125.1 Terriglobales bacterium
CGGTTCGGCTGCTCGGGGCGGATCGGAGCGGCGGGGCCGCCCAGACTCCGGATGCCGCTCCCGATGGTCCCCACCCCAGCGCCGTTGCGGCGCTGGGGACCCCGGTTCGCGGCTGCGGCCCGGCTTCGTTAAAGGCGGAATTTCCTGACGGAAATTCCTTGGCCGGCCACGGAGGCCCGCTTCGCTCAGGGCCTCTCCAGGTGACCGCGTTTGGTGTATTCCTCCCGTCCCTCCCAGCCTGCGGCCTCGCCCTGCTGGCTACTCCCACCCCAAGGCGCGCCGCTGCGCCTCGGGGACCCCGGGCTCGCCCCGCTCCGGCGTGGTTAGCCGGCCGGGACCCGCCCTGCGGAATTTCGCGGGTTCCTCTCTCGGCGCTTCGTAGCACTGCGCGTTTCCCCTCGATCTCGGCTGGCTGGTTTTTCAGCGGTGGACTCGGGGGCTGCCGCCAATCGCTCTAATGGAAATTGGGAACCAACCGGTTGCGCGAATTGACGAGCTGGCGCAAGCCTGGGCGCTGACGGCCCCGGATCGGCCGGCTCTGGTCGAGGGCGGCGAAACGTGGACCTACCGCCAGCTCGAAGCGGCCATCGTCCAAGCCGCCGCGTGGTTGCGCAAACTTGGCGTTCGCCCCGGCGACAGAGTTCTGCTGGTCGCGGAGAACTGCCGCGCCTACGTCGCCCTGCTGTTCGCCACCGCGCGCCTGGATGCCTGGCCGGTACTCGTGAACGCGCGCTTGTCCGCGAGCGAAATCGAAGTCATTCGGGCGCATGCGGAGGCGCGCCGGGTTGTCATTACCGCCGGCGCCACACCGCGCGCCGCCGCGCAGGCGCGCCAACTGGGCGCCG
Organism: Terriglobales bacterium; assembly: GCA_050746125.1. Taxonomy (GTDB): domain Bacteria; phylum Acidobacteriota; class Terriglobia; order Terriglobales; family SCQP01; genus JAJPKR01. The sequence goes on from JBOGKX010000119.1 coordinate 846, forward strand.
CAACGGCCGATGCGGGCATGCTCGGCACGCTGGCCGTGACCCCGATCCATGAGGCCGCGTCCCCCGAGGCGCTGGAAGCCATCCCCGCCGAGCGTGTCGCCGCGGTTCTTTACACATCGGGCACCACCGGCCGCCCGCGCGGCGTCATGCTCACCCATCGCGGCTTGCTCTTTGCCGCCCGCGCGGCGGCCGAGATTCGCGCCTTTACCCCGGCCGACCGCCTGCTCGGCGTGCTGCCGATGACGCATTCGAGTGGTGTGTCGCTGGTTCTACTGGCGGCGCTGACCGGCGGCGCCGCCGTGCACCTCTCGCACCGCTTCGACCCAGTCTCGCTGCTGCGCGCCCTGGAAGAACAAGGTCTGACGGTCTTCATCGGCGCACCGGCCATGTTCGCGCAACTGCTTGACTACGCCAAATTCCGCTCCCTGCCTCCGCCGCGCCTGCCCGCGCTGCGCCTGGTCTCCTCTTGCAGCTCGCCGCTTTTTCCTCCGGTAAAGTCCGGCATGGAGCAACTCTTCGGCCAGGTGCTGCACAACGGCTATGGCATCACTGAATGCTCACCCGGCATTGCCGCCACCCGCATCAACGAACCGCGCTCCGACCTCTCGGTCGGGCGGCCCTATCCCGGACTGGAACTCAAGCTAGTCGCTTCCAATGGCCAACCGGCCGCGCCGAGTGAAGCCGGGGAGCTTTGGCTGCGCGGTCCCAACGTCATGAAGGGCTACTACCGCGCCGCCGACGAGACTGCGGCGGTGCTCGACGGCAACGGCTGGTTCAAAACCGGCGACCTGGTTAAGATCGCCGACGGCAATCTATTCCTCCTCGGCCGCACGAAGGAGCTCATCATTCGCTTTGGCTTTAACGTTTATCCCTCCGAGATCGAAGAGCTGCTCGAATCCCACCCCGATGTCGAGCGCGCCGCCGTCATCGGCCAGCGCGTGTCGGACGTCGAGGGCGGCGAAAAGATCATCGCTTTCGTATGTCTTTCTTTGGGGGCCTCGGCCTCGCCCGCCGAACTGCGCGCCTTTCTCGATGCGCGCCTGACGCATTATAAGAGGCCGAGTGAAATTCTGCCCATCTCCGAGTGGCCGTTGACGCCGACCGGCAAGATCAAAAAGGACGAGCTTGCCCGCCTCCTCCTTGACCAACCCGCGACTGCCTAGCCGGCGGCGGGCGCGCGGCGCGCGGCCCAGCGTAGGCATCGGCGAGGTGGTGGCGCCGGAGCTTGTGGCGCGCTTGCCGCCGGGGATTGCGCTCAAGCGGCTGCCGCTCGAGCCGCGGGAGCCGATCGAGGTCGAGTTCTGGATCGCTCCGGTGTACCGCCGCGAGGCGGAACACATTCTGCCCTATCTGCGCGGCCTGCGCGTAATTCAGTCGGTGCTGGCCGGAGTGGACTGGCTGCTCGAATTGACGCCGCCAGGCGTCACGCTTTGCGATGGCCGCGGCGTTCATACCACCGCTACCGCCGAGTGGGCGGTGGCAGCGATTCTGGCCTCACTAAAGCTTTTCCCTCTCTATGGCGACGTTCAGCGCGCCGGCGTCTGGAGACGGCGCGACGAGGCGGAAGACCTCTATCGTTCCCTGCATTGCGCTCCCTCGCCCGCCTATCCGGCGGTGCGTTGCGAAGAGCTGCGCGGCAAAACCGTACTGATCGTCGGCTACGGATCCATCGGCGCCGCGATCGAGCGCATGCTCAAGCCGTTCGGCGTCCAATTTCTCCGCATCGCGCGCCGGCCCAGGCGCGGCGTGGCGGCGGTCAGCACGCTCCACGAGCTATTGCCCCGGGCGGAGGTCGTGGTGCTTACCATGCCCGCGACGCCGGAGACGATCGGCTTGATCGGGGCGCGCGAATTGGCGCTTATGCCTCGAGCCGCGTTGCTGGTGAACGTGGCGCGCGGGTCGGTGGTGGAGACCGGCGCCCTGCTCGAAGCGCTGCGCGCGCATCGCATGCGCGCCGCCCTCGATGTCACCGACCCCGAGCCGCTGCCGCCCGGGCATCCTCTCTGGACCGCCCCCAATACGTTGATCACGCCCCACATCGCCGCTTCCAGCCCGTTATTCATGTCGCGGGCCATCACGTTTGCCGCCGGCCAACTTCGCCGCTATCTGCGGGGAATACCGCTGCGCAATGTTGTCACCGATGGTTATTGACCGGTTGGGTAGCTCATCGGCGGCCCGGCTCGTTTCCACGCTCCCGCGCGAACGGCGAGTCGCCTCGGGCGTGATTCTTTGTCTTCTTGTCGTTTTGCTCGCGTCCTGCTCCCGCTCGAAGCTTATCTCGGCCGCGCCTTCGCAGGAAGCATGGAGTCCGAAGGCGGCGGCCGGCTACCTCGATGCCCGTGAAACCACCTGGGAGCATTGGCCGGTGGCGGCGCGCGATCACGGCACCTTTTGTATCTCCTGCCACACGGCTCTTTCCTATGCCCTAGCGCGGCCGGCGCTCTCCCAATTGTTAGGCGAGACCGGGCCGCCGGCGCCGGAATCGCGCCTCTTGGCGGACGTCCGCAAACGCATCGCCCTGGGCGATCTGGCGCATCCATATTATTCGGACCACTCCTATGGCGCCGGCAAAGCGTTGCAGTCGCGCGGCACCGAATCCGTGCTCAACGCGCTAATTCTCGCCCATGCCGATGCGCAAGCCGGGACTCTCCACGCCGACACCTTGGCCGCTTTGGCTGAAATGTGGGCGCAACAAGAGACGAGCGGGCCGGAGCGAGGCGCTTGGCCCTGGCTCCAGTTCAACAATGAACCGTTCGAAGCCCACGACTCCGCCTACTATGGCGCCGCCCTGGCCGCCGTCACCGCCGGCCTTGCGCCGGACCATTACCGTTCCTGGCCCGCCATTCAAAAGAACCTGAGTTTGCTGCGCGATTATCTGAACCGCGGCTATGGCAGCCAGTCGCTCATCAATCGGGTTACCGCGCTTTGGGCCGCGAGCGTCCTCCCAGGCCTGTTCACGCCGGCGCGGCAGCGGGCCACCATCCGAGCCGCCTTCGCCGCGCAGCGGTCCGACGGTGGTTGGAGCCTGAGCACCCTGACCTGGAGTTGGATCGATTGGAGCCCCAAATCCATGGTCAAATGGGCGCGCTCGCGCACCGGCCCCCTAGCCGCGCAAAGTGATGGTTATGCCACCGGGCTCATCGCCTATACTCTGCTTTCCGCCGGTGTTCCCAAGTCCGAACCACACCTGGCCCGCGCTCTCGGCTGGCTGGCGCGAAATCAGCAGGCGCGCGGCTTTTGGCGCTCGTATTCGCTCAATAACCGCATCGCCCCCGACTCCGTCATGGGCCTATTCATGAGCGACGCGGCCACGGCCTTCGCCGTGCTTGCACTGGCGGAGAACTCATCCGGGCAGCCCCTGGTTCCAGTTCGCCCGCAAGCGGCCGTCACGAAGCCGGGATCGTGACCGACACTTGCGCCTCGGGGACTGCGGGCTCGCCCCGCTGCGGCGTGGTTAGCCGGCAGGGACCCACCCCGCGGAATGCGGCGGGGCCGCCCATTTTCTGGACGCCGCTCCCGTTGGTCTCCACCCCAGCACCGTTGCGGCGCTGGGGACCCCAGGTCGCGGCTGCGTCCCGGCTTCGACGGCCGGCAACGGAGGCCCGCTCCGCTCAGGGCCTCTCCAAGTTGCCGCGTTTCGCGGGTCGTCTTTCAGATCAAGCCACGGAACAACCTCCGAGTCAGCTGCTCCGGCGCAACTTCGCGCCGCAAGGCCTCGCCGCTCCGCCGCGTCGTGGGGCCTGCAAGCTGATCGGGATGGTATGCATTCGATTGGCGGCAGCCCCCGAGCCACCGCCGAAACTCCAGCCAGCCGAGATCGACTGCGATCGGACGCCGAACGACGTTCGCCAGTCCTGCAAGGATCTGGCGGCAGGATAACTCTTCAGAAGGGAGGGGCAGGGGTAGCAGAAGGGCGCGGGGGCTATTCGTAGCGGAGGGCGGACATGGGGTCGAGGCGGGAGGCGCGGCGGGCGGGGACGAAGCTGGCGGCGAGGCCGATGATGGCGAGGACGACGACGGCGAGCACGAGCGTGAGCGGATCCCGGGGCTTGAGGCCGAAGAGCAGGGAGGCGGCAGCTTGGCTGCCGGCGAGCGTAAGGGCGGCGCCGACGACGACGCCGATGGCGATCAGGAGAGCGACTTCGCCCAAGATCAGGCGCAGGACGCGGGCGCGGCGGGCGCCGAGCGCCATGCGGATGCCGATCTCGGAGGTGCGCTGGGCGACGGTGTAGGAGATGACGCCATAGAGGCCGATGGCGGCGAGCAGCAGGGCGAGGACGCCGAAGAAGCCGCAGAGCGCGGCCATCAGCTCATCCTGGACGAGCGATTCGCGAATCTGCGTGCGCAGCAGCTTGAATTCGAAGGAGAGGGCGGGGTTGGCGGCGACGAGCGCGCTCTTGACCTCGGCGACGATGCCGGCGGAGGGGAGCGAGGAGCGGACCAGTAGGGTGACGCCGGTGCCGAGGTTGTCGGCTTGGGCGCGGGGGAAGTACATGACGGGCGGGAAGGGCGCGTGCATGTCGTTGTACACGGAGTCGCCGACGACGGCGACGACGGTGTAGTCGGGGCGGGGCTTGCCGGGCGGCTCCCAGAGACGGAAGCGGCGGCCGAGGGGATCGGGGGCGGCGGCGAGGAATTTTTTCACGAAGGCGCGATTGACGATGGCCACCTTGGGCGCGTTCATGGCGTCGCCGGCGGTGAAGTCGCGGCCGCGGAGCAGGGGTATGCGCAGGGCGTGGAAGTATCCCGGGCTGACGTAGTCGAGCCAGGCGGACTGGTGGTTGTCCTGGCCGTTCTCGGCGAGGACGTCGTCATTGGAGCTGCTGCCGTTGACGGGCGAGCGCATGGCCGCGGCGGCGGCGGCGACGCCGGGGAGGGCGCGAACGCGCTCGACGAGGGAGCGGACGAAGGAGCGGCTCTGGGCGTCGGCGAGGTGGAGGCGGGTGAGGTCAACGTTGGCGACGACGACGCCCGATTGCTGGAAGCCGGGGTCGAGGGTCATCAGGTTGCGGAGGCTGCGGGCGAAGAGGAGGGCGCCGGCGAGCAGCACGAGCGACAAGGCGACTTGGGCGGCGACGAGGATGCGCTGCAGGCGGAAGCGGTCGCGGCCGGCGGTCATGCCGCGTCCGCCGGCCTTGAGGACGGCGCCGGGCGGCACGCGTCCGGAGCGGAGGGCGGGGGCGAGTCCGAAGAGGATGGTGGTGAGGATGGCGAGGGCGGCGGCGAATCCGAGGACGCGCCAATCGTCGGGCATGTCGAGAAAGACGGGATTATTGGGGGTGCTGATGAAGGCGATCAAGGCGCGGCTCAGGACAGAGGCGAGAAAGACGCCGGCGGCGGCGCCGGCAACGGCGAGCAGGGCGCTTTCGCAGAGCAGTTGGCGGATGAGGCGGCGGCGCGAGGCGCCGAGGGCGAGGCGGACGGCGATTTCGCGCTCGCGGGCGCTGGCGCGGGCGAGGAGCAAATTGGCGAGGTTGGCGCAGGCGACCAGCAGGACGAGGCCGGAGAGTCCGAGCAGGAGCCAGAGCGGGTCGGAGGCGTCCTGGCGGAGGTTGGAGAATCCGTTGGCGGCGGGGCGGACCTCGAGCTTGTAGGCGAGGTAGTGCTTGACGCCGTCGGCGTCGTACTGCGGGGGAATGGTTTGGCGCAGGACGGCGGGGGTGATGACGCCGAGCTGGGCGGAGGCGCGGGCGAGGGTCCAGCCGGGCTTGAGGCGTCCGAACATGGACAGCCACCAGGATTCGCGGGCGCGCGGCCCGGTGATGCGGCTGTACTGGCCGGCGACGATGGGCTCGGCGCAGACCGGCACGGCGAGGTCGAAGCGGTCGCCGACGGAGACGCCATAGAAGGTGGGCGGCGTGACGCCGAGGATGGGGAAGACGTGGCCGTCGAGGGTGAGCGACTTGCCGAGGATGGAGACGTCGCCGGCGTAGCGGCGCTGCCAGAAGGCGTAGCTGAGGTCCACGCCGCCGGAACAGCCGGGATGATCGTCGGCGGCGGAGAGGAGGCGGCCGAGATAGGGGGGCACGCCGAGGGCGCGGAAGAAGTCGCCGCTGATCCAAATGGCCGAGGCTTCATCCACTTCGCCGCTGGCGGCGAGGTTGACGGGGCCGGCGCCCCAGACGGCAAGGACCGAGAAGGCTTGCTGGCGCTGGCGAATCTCCTGCCAGAGGGGGAAGGTGAACTCGGAGTAGGGGCCGTTGAAGTTGCCTTGTCCCCAATGCTGGCGGTTGAGGTGGACGATGGCGAGCGTGTCCGGATTGCGGACCGGGAGCGTGCGCAGACGGACGGCGTTGATGAGCTGGAAGATGGCGGCGTTGGCGCCAATGCCGAGGGCGAGAGTCAGGATGGCGACGGCAGCAAAGGCGGGCGACTTCGCCAGCATGCGGAGTCCGTAGCGGAGGTCGCGAAGGAGGGATGCCATGGGGGCTGGTCTAACGAGTGTAGATCGGAGATGTTGGACGCGGGGGACGGGGAAAGGAGAGCGGTGGAGAGGGGGAAGCAAGGGGGTAGGGTGGAGCGGAACGGGCATCGGGCATCGGGCAGCAACGGCAGCGGTAACGGGCACGAGGCGGCGGGAGGCGATTTGTTCGAAAATGACCCAATGGCGGTCAGCGAGCAGCACGCGCGGCGCGCGCGGCTGGGCGCAGTGCGGGGCGAGTTCGGGATGACGAAGGGCTGGGAAGGCGCCCGGAGCGATGAAGAAGCCGAAGCGTTCTGGACGGGCGCTAGAAGGAATCTATGAACGGGGCGCGAGGGTGGGCGCTGGCAGTGCTGGCGTCGCTGGCGCTGGCGGGACCGGCGGCGGCGCAGACGCCGGCGCCGCCGCGAGTAGCGCGGGCGGAGGAGATTCCGTATCCGGCGAATACGTACGCGCGCGGGCTGGTGAGCTTCGAGGCGTGGGTGGGCAAGTCGGGCGCAGTGGAGAAGACGAGACCGCTGCGGAGCTTGCCGCCGCTCAGCGCGGCGGCGGCGAAGTCCATCGCGCGGTGGGAGTTCGAGCCGGCGCGGAACGACGGGCGGGAGACCGCCTCGGTGGTGACGGTGGCGGCGGTGTTTTGCCCGGGGATGCCGCAAGGGCCGGGGTATCCGGTGCAGCGGTTGCAGCACGCGCTGCCGGTGGCGGACGGTGAGCCGGCGCAACTGCCGGTAGGGATCGCGGCGTGGGCCGAGGCCGAAAATTCCATGGGACTGCATTTCGGGACGGTGGTGCTGCAAGGGACGGTGGACGCGGACGGGATGCTCGGCGCGGTCAGCGTGGCGCTGGCGCCGCCAGGCGGGAAGACTCTCGTCGCGGCGGCGCGCGCGGCTCTCGCGAAGTGGCGCTTTCGCGCCGCGCGGGTGGAGGGGCGGGCGAGCGCGGGCGGCGTGGTGGCGGCGTTCGTCTTCGGGCTGCCGGGGCCGCTGGCGCCGCCGCGGCCGCGGTAGCGCGCGAGGGCACCGGGCACCGTGATCCTCGGTGCGGCCGGTGAGCAGCGAGCGCAACTCGCCTGGATGGCCATAAACGTGAAAGCGGCGGTGGAGCTCTCCGCCGCGAGTGGCGCGCATCAACTCCGCGATGTCCGCTGAGCCGACGGTGCAAGTCTAGAGCACGACTAAGGCGACCGTCTCAGGCAGCGAGAAACGAGCGCCAGGGCCGCGGCGGCTCTTGAGGGGGCATAGGAGAGATGCTCGGGCTTGAGGTCGGATAGGAGGTTCCAATGCCGGGCGTCCAGGGTGCGGTGCTGCCGCAGCCAGCGGCGCTCGGCATCGGAAAGGCGGCGGCGGAGCAGCGTGTCTTCGCGAGCGAGGCGGGCGCGCTCCAGGCGTCGGAGGGGAGGATCGAGGCGGCGCGCCGCCGCGTTGCCCCCGGCGCGGGCGGCCAGCTTGCGCGCGACGGTGACGACGAAGCCGAGCTGGTTCTGCAGATCCGCGGCTTTAGCCCGCTCCACGAGCCAATCCCAGTCGAGATCGGCGTGGCGGAGCACGACCCAGGGGAGTGCTTCGACGAGGCGCGAATCCAGGTCGTGGCGCTGCAAGGCGAGGAACAAGGCTTGCGCCGGGTTATAGGCATCGGCGGGGTTGCGGACTCGGCCTATATGGGCGAAGCCGGGATAGCCCAGGTTCGCCAAGGCCACCTCCAGTCCGGCGTCGTCTAGATAGGTTAGTTGCGGATCGATGGGCGCGGCCGAGGCCGGCAGGGGAAGTTCGCGCAGCAGGGCGCGCGCAAGCGGAGGAGGGAGCGGGCGCTTGGCTCCTTCCAGCATGGACACGTAGGCCTGCGACACGCCCAGCCGGGCGGCTAACCGCGCCTGCGTCCATCCACGCGCTTCGCGGGCTTGACGAAGCTGGCGTGCCTGCATATGGCGTCGATTATAACATTGGTTGTTATAAAAGCCGGGCAGCGGCAACGGCAACGGCGCCGGGCAGCAGGCACCGCGCAGCGGCGGGCGGCGGGGGCGGCGGACTCTATACTGTCAGCGTGACGGTCGAGGAGACGATTCGCGAGCAGCGGCGCGAAAAGCTGGAGCGCATCGCGCAGCTCGGATACGCGCTCTATCCGCATCGCTATCGGTTCAGCCATGCGCTGGGCGAGCTGCTGGCCGGCTACGGCGAGCGCAGCGCGGAGGCGCTGGAGCAGGAGCGCACGGCGGTGCGGGTGTGCGGGCGGATCGTGGCGCTGCGGGCGCACGGCAAGGCGGGCTTCGCGCACTTGGCGCAGGACGGGGCGCGGCTGCAACTCTACGTGCGGCAGGACGCGCTGCCGGAGCGCGACTTCGCGCTCTGGAAGCTGCTCGACTTGGGCGATTTCATCGGCGTCGAGGGCTACTTGTTTCGCACCCGCACGGGCGAGCTGACGGTACACGCGGAGAAGCTCGAATTCCTGGCCAAGGACCTGCTGCCGCTGCCGGAGAAGTGGCATGGCTTGCAGGACGTCGAGCGGCGCTACCGGCAGCGCTACCTCGACCTCATCATGAACCCCGGCGCGCGGTCGGTCTTCGAGCGGCGGGCGCGCATCACCGAGGCGCTGCGCGCCGCCTTCGCGGCGCGCGGCTACATCGAGGTGGAGACGCCGATGATGCAGACGCTGGCGGGCGGGGCGGCGGCGCGTCCCTTCGCGACGCATCACCGTACCCTGGACCTGCCGCTCTACCTGCGCATCGCGCCGGAGCTGTTTTTGAAGCGGCTGGTGGTGGGCGGGCTGGAGCGGGTGTACGAGATCAACCGCAACTTCCGCAACGAAGGCATCTCGACGCAGCACAACCCCGAGTTCACCATGCTGGAGTTCTACGAGGCCTACAGCGACTACGGCGCGCTGATGGATTGGAGCGAGCAGTTGCTGGCCGAGGTGGCGGAGAAGGCGACGGGCAGCCGCGCCGTGCTCTTCGGCGGTGGGACGATCGATTTCGGGCGGTTTCAGCGGCTGGGGCTGCGGGAGGCGATCCGGGAGTTTTGGCCGGCGGCGGCGGGGCCGGCGCCGAGCAAAGACGAAGTCCGCGATGGGCGGGCGGAAGCAGGCTTGGCGGCGCGCTACAACCTCATAGCGCACGAGGCGCCGGAGAGCCGGTATCGGCCGGTGGAGATTCCGCCGGTGGCGGCGGAGGGCGTGATCGCGACGGCGCTGTTCGAGGCGATTGCGGAGCCGGAGCTACAGCAGCCGACGATCATTTACGACTTTCCGCTCGCTGTCTCGCCCTTGGCCAAGGCCAAGCCGGATGAGCCGAATTGGGTGGAGCGCTTCGAGATCTATGCCGGCGGCATGGAGATCGCCAACGGGTATAGCGAGTTGAACGATCCCGAAGAGCAGCGGCGCCGCTTCGCCATGCAGTTGGAGCAGCGCGAGAGCGGCGACGAGGAGGCGCACGCCATGGACGAAGATTACGTGCGCGCGCTCGAATACGGCATGCCGCCGACCGCGGGCGAGGGGATCGGGCTGGATCGGCTGACGATGCTGCTGACGGATTCGGCGTCGATCCGGGACGTGATTTTGTTTCCTCTACTCCGGCCTGTGGCCGGAGAAGAGGAAACCGGGCACCGGGCGCCAGGCACCGGTTAGGCAGGGGCGCCAGTCGCAATCGAGACGTCGCCAGATTCGGTAACGATTCAGGTTGAAAGTTGGTGCGCGGCTACAGGCGCTGGATGCCGGATGTCCATGCGTTCGATCAGGCCGTCGCGGAAAGAATACACATGCTGCACGATCTGGTCGGTGAAGATTTTTCCCGCCAAATCGCGGATCACCTGACGGACATCCACGATGGTATGGCCAGCGTCATCGTCCAGCATGCTAACCGGTTCAACGTGAGGATCGATCAGGCCCCACTGGCGTATCCAGTACGCGCGCACTTCATCGCATCCGTGCACGCGTCCGCCCTCCATGCCATTGGGCCAGTCCACATCAGGACGCATCACCGCGAGAACAGCGTCAATATCGCGCCCGTTGAAGGCCGCGTAAACGGTTGCCAACTGCTGGTGTCGTGACTGCATTGGTGCGCCCGGCAGCGCCTCGGCTTGGCGCGCGGAAAATGGCTTCCAAACGTCGGATCCTCGAAAAAGTATAAGCGAGAGGCGATGCGCGGCGCGGCTTGCGGCTGCGTACGGCGCGGGCTGGCGCCGGGGGCTCGGGCCTGTTTGGCGTTGGCGCGGGCGCGCGGGATCGCGGTATGGACCGCCGACCGCGCCTGGCGAGAATTGGACGTTGGCATCGAGGTCGTCCTGATCCGGTAGGCGGCGGGCCGGTATACTCGATGGATGCGGCGGGATTTTCGCGGCGAGATCGCGGAGCGGGTGCTGGTGGCGGACGGGGCCATGGGCACGCAGCTCTACGCCCGCGGCATCTTCATCAACCGCTGTTTCGACGAGCTGAACGTCTCGCAGCCGGGGCTGGTCGGCGAGGTGCACCGCGCCTACGCGCAAGCGGGGGCGGAGGTGATCGAGACCAACACGTTCGGCTCGAACCGGCCGCGGCTGGAGCCCTACGGCTTGGCGGGGCGGGTAGCGGAGTTCAATCGCGCGGGAGTACAGGTGGCGCGGGAGGCGGCGCCGGAGGCGTTCATCGCCGGCGCGGTGGGGCCGCTCGGGGTGCGCATCGAGCCGCTGGGGAAGGTGTCATTCGCGGAGGCACGGGAGATTTTTCGCGAGCAGATCGCGGCGCTGGCGGAGGCGGGCGCGGACCTGCTGCTCTTCGAGACGTTCGGCGATTGCCACGAATTGCGCGAGGCGCTGGCGGCGGCGCGGGAAGTCGGCGGCGCGCTGCCGATTGTCGCGCAGATGACGATTGACGACGACGGGCGGGCGCTCGACGGCACGGCGCCGGCGGAGATCGCGCGGCGGCTGGAGAGCTGGGGCGCGGAGGTGGTGGGGCTGAACTGCTCGGTGGGGCCGGTGACGATGCTGGAGGCGATCGAGGCCATGGGACGGGCGACGCGGCTGCCGCTGGCGGCGCAGCCGAACGCCGGCAAGCCGCGCAACGTGGACGGGCGCAACCTTTATCTGGTGTCGCCCGAGTACATGGCCGACTACGCGCGGCAGTTCATCGCCGGCGGCGCCAAGCTGGTGGGCGGCTGCTGCGGCACGACGCCGGAGCATATCAAGTGGATCCGCAATTACGTGCGCTCGACGGCGCCGGGCAAGCGGCGGGTGCAGGTGGCGGCGAAGGCGGCGGCGCCGGCGGTGGCGCAAGAGCCGGCGCCGCTTGGGACGCGTTCGGCGCTGGGGCGGAAGCTGGCGGCGGGGGAGTTCGCGACGCTGGTGGAGATTTTGCCGCCGCGCGGCAGCGATGCGGCGAAGGAGCTGGCGAGCGCGGCGTTTTTGAAGGCGCAGGGGGTGGACGCGATCAACATTCCCGACGGGCCGCGGGCCAGCGCGCGGATGAGCAACCAGGCGCTGGCGGTGATGATGCAGGCGCAAGTCGGGGTGGAGACGGTGCTACATTATTGCTGCCGCGACCGCAACGTCATCAGCATGCAGTCGGATCTGCTGGGGGCGGCGGCGCTGGGGCTGCGCAACGTGATCCTGATTACCGGCGATCCGCCGAAGCTGGGCAATTATCCCGACGCCACGGCGGTTTTCGACGTGGACGCCATCGGCCTGACCAACCTGGTGCACAACTTGAACCGGGGGCTGGATCTGGGCGGCAACGCGGTGGGCAGCCAGACGGCCTTCGCGATCGGGGTGGGGGCGAATCCGGGGGCGCCGAACTTCGAGGAGGAACTCCGTCGCTTAGAATGGAAGATCGAGGCCGGCGCCGACTACATCGTCACCCAGCCGGTCTTCGACCTGGCCTTGCTGGACCGCTTGATGGCCGGCATCGCGCGGCACCGGATTCCGGTGATCGCGGGCATCTGGCCGCTGGCGAGCCATCGGCAGGCGGAGTTCATGGAGAACGAGCTGCGGGTGGCGGTGCCGGGCGAGATCCGGGAGCGCATGCGCGCCGCCGGCTCGGCGGAGGAGGCCAAGCGCGAAGGCGTGGCCATCGCGCGGGAAATGATCGCGGCGCTACGCGTCCGGCACGAGCGGGCGCTGGGCGGAGTGCAGATCAGCGTGTTGGGCCGCAACCAGGCGGCGGCGGAGTTGCTGCGCGCGGCGCGCGGCGCCGCGCCGGAGGCGGAGCGGGCGCAGCAAGCGTGAGGAAGCGAGACAAATTATGACCATGGCCGTCAAGGAAAAAGCGGGCGACGTCAAGGACTTCGCCCTTTCGGAGCTAGGCAAGCGGCGCATCGAGTGGGCGCATCAGTCGATGCCGGTGCTGCAGCTGATCCGCAAGGAATTCATCAAGAGCCAGCCGCTGAAGGACGTGCGCGTGGCGGCCTGCCTGCACGTCACCACGGAGACGGCGAACTTGATGATCGCGCTGCGCGACGGCGGCGCCTCGATCGCCTTGTGCGCCTCGAACCCGCTGAGCACGCAAGACGACGTGGCGGCGGCGCTGGTGAGCGAGTACGGCATCGCCACCTATGCCATCAAGGGCGAGGATCACGAGACCTATTACCGGCACCTCAACGCCGCGCTGGACACGCGTCCGCACATCACCATGGACGACGGCGCCGACCTGGTGACGGAGGCGCTGAGCAAGCGGCATGACATGGCCGGGGGCGTGATCGGCGGCACGGAAGAGACCACCACGGGCGTCATTCGGCTGCGGGCGATGGCCAAGCAGGGGGTACTGCGCTACCCGATCATCGCCATCAACGACGCCGACACCAAGCATCTTTTCGACAATCGCTACGGCACGGGACAGAGCACGCTCGACGGCATCATCCGCGCCACCAACGTGCTCTTCGCCGGCTTGAACGTGGTGGTCGCCGGCTACGGCTGGTGCGGGCGCGGGGTGGCCAGCCGGGCGCGCGGCCTGGGCGCAAACGTGATCGTGACGGAGGTGGATCCGACCAAGGCCATCGAGGCGCTGATGGACGGCTACCGGGTGATGACCATGGCCGAGGCGGCGACGATCGGGCACGTTTTCGTGACGCTGACCGGCAACAAGCACGTCATCGCGCGCGAGCACTTCGAGCGCATGCGCGACGGCGCCATCGTCGCGAACAGCGGACACTTCAACGTCGAGATCGACATCGAAGCGCTGGAGAAGATGGCGAGCGGCAAGCGCGGCGTGCGCCCCTTCGTGGAGGAATACGCACTGCGCGACGGGCGCAAGATCCACCTGCTGGGCGAGGGCCGGCTGATCAATTTAGCGGCGGCGGAGGGGCATCCGGCGTCGGTGATGGATATGTCGTTCGCGAATCAGGCGCTCTCGCTCGACTACCTGGTCAAGCACCACGGCGAACTGGAGAAGAACGTCTTCGCCGTGCCGGCCGATCTCGACCGGCGCGTGGCGAAGCTCAAGCTGGAATCGCTGGGGATCAAGATCGACAAGCTGACGCCGGAGCAGGAGCAGTATTTGGCGTCATGGCAGGAGGGAACGTAGGGGACAGGGGCGAGGGGCTAGCAGGAACCGTGGATGGGGGCGGGCGGGATTTGATTTTCGCGAGCGCGGCGGCGTTCGAGGCGGAGCGGGCGCGGCTGCGGCGCGAGGGGCGGGCGCTGGTCTTCGCCAACGGCTGCTTCGATCTGTTGCATCCCGGCCACCTACGGCTGCTGGAGCAGGCGCGCGGCTTGGGCGACAGCCTGCTGGTGGCAATCAACAGCGACGCCAGCGTGCGGGCGCAGAAGGGTCCGGAGCGGCCGATCCTACCGGCCGAGGAGCGCGCCGAGATCCTCGACGCGCTGGGCTTCGTGGATTACGTGATGATCTTCGACGCGCCGACGCCGCAGGCGCTGATCGCGGCGATCCTTCCCGACGTGCTGGTGAAGGGGGAGGACTGGGGCGAGAACGAGATCGTGGGGCGGGCGGAAGTGGAGGCGGCCGGCGGCAAGGTAGAGCGGCTCGAGCTCGAGCCGGGGTGGTCCACGACGGAGCTCATCGCCCGCGCGCGGCGGGCGGATTAAAGCGCGGCGAGCGGCGCGGAGCGGCCTGGCCGCCGGGCCAGGTGGGCCGCCTGTCCGCGCGCACGGCTATTCCGGCGCGAGCGAGCAGGGGTATTCTGGCTCCGTGCGCGGAGCGTTCCTATCGGTCCTATTAGCGACGACGACGCTAGCGGCGTGGCAGCGGCCGGCGCGGCCGGCGGCGCCCACGGCGGCAGCGGTAACGGCGCGCCGGGCGCTGCTTGGGGCGGCGCGTCCGAACTCGGGCACGCTGATGCTGACGCCGTCGCAACTCGACTTCAACGCTTCGAATCCCGACCAACAGCCGGTGGTGGCGGCGACGACGCCGCTGCGCGCCTACGTAACGGTGGCCACGCCCAGAGGCAAAGGCGTGCCCTGGACGCTGAACTTAGCGGCGCAGGGGCCGCAGTTGAGCGCGGGCACGAGCACGATTCCGGTCAGCGCCGTCACCTGGAGCGCGACGGGGGCAGTGCTGTCGGGCGACGGCAGCTTGGCGGCGAGCGGCGGCAGCACGCCGCTGGCGACGAGCAGCGTGACCGTGGCGCAAGGGAAGGAAGGCACCGCGGCGCCGTTCCAAGCGCTCGTGGTTTGCAGCTTCGATTTCCACGATTCGTGGAGCTACGCGCCCGGCGCCTATCAGCAAACGTTGATCTTCACCCTGGCCGCGCCGTAACGTTAGGCGTGGAATATCCGCGGCGCATCGTCTGTCTCACCGAGGAGACGACGGAAGCTCTTTACCTGCTGGGCGAGCAGGACCGCATCGCCGGCATCTCGGGCTTTACCTGCCGGCCGGCGGCGGCGCGGCGGGAAAAGCCGCGGATTTCGACATATCTCAGCGCCAACTACGAACGCATCGCCGCGCTGGAGCCGGATCTGGTGCTGGCCTTCAGCGACCTGCAGGCGGAGATCGCGGCCGAGCTGGCGCGGCGCGGCTACAACGTGGTGCTCTTCAACCAGCGCAGCGTGGAGGAGATTTTCACCATGCTGCTGACGCTGGCGCGGCTGGTGGGGGCGGAGGCGCGGGGCCTGGAGCTGATCGCGCGGCTGCGCGCGAACCTGGCCGCCATCGCCGCCTCGGCGCAGCGCTTCGGGCGGCGGCCGCGAATCTTCTTCGAGGAGTGGCCCAATCCGCTGATCGCGGGCATTCGCTGGGTGGAGGAGCTGATCACGATCGCCGGCGGCGAGCCGCTCTTCGCCGCCGGGCCGGAACAGGCGGCAGCCAAGAACCGGATCCTGGCGCCGGCGGAAGCTGCGGCGCGGCGCCCGGAGGCGATCATCGCCTCCTGGTGCGGGCGCAAAGTCGATAAAGATGTGATCCGGCGGCGGCCGGGATGGAGCGAACTGGAGGCGGTGAGGGGCGGCCACGTGTACGAAATCAAGTCGGCGTACATCTTGCAGCCGGGCCCGGCGGCCCTGACCGAGGGAGTGCGGCAACTGCACGCCATCGTGGCGCGAGTCGCGGGGGCGGCGGTGCCGGCGGCGCTGGCGCCCGAGGAGCGGCTCGATCCCGCGCTGGCC
>JBOGKX010000120.1:0-36442 GCA_050746125.1 Terriglobales bacterium
GCCTAGCACCGGCCTGCCGGGCGGCGGCCGGACGCGCCGGCGGCGTCGGACGCGAGCGCGGGATCCCCTCGGCCCCCCGCGCTCGGTGACCGCCCCGCCGCGCGGCTAGGCGCCGTTGTCGTCGGCGGGCGCCGCGACCGAAGTGACCTCGATCGTGCCGGCGTCTGCATCCAACTTGCCGGTCACGGTGGCGCTCGCGCCGGCGTATTGCTTCAGGTCGTCGGTCTTGCCGGTCAGCGTATAGACCTTGTCGCCGACCACGAGAGCCCACTGACTGCCCTGCCCGATGCATTTCAACGTGCACGCCTTGGCGTCGCCTTCGTGCTTGGCGCCGCACATGGTATCGCTGACCGTGCCGGTATAGGTTTGTGACTCGGCGGGCTGTTGCTGATCTTGAGCCCACATCCAACCGGTCACGCTCAGCAACACGAGCGCCGCCAGCCAAACATGGGTGACTGTCTTTTTCATGTCGGATCCCTTCGATGACCAAAAATGGTCATCGGAAATATATATCTGTTGTGAGATAATAGCAAGAGCTCGGGGGGCGGCGCGCCGCGCCTAGACGGCGCCGGCGGTGCGGCGGTATTCCGGCTCGAAGCCCAGGGAGCGGGCTCGGGCGAGGAGGGCGGCGAAATCCAGGGAAATGGTGGCGCCCGCCTTCTGCGTCACTTCGTCCTCGATGGGCAAGTCGAAATCGTCGGCGCCGTAGCACAGCCCCTCCAAGGCCCGTTCGTTTTGCGTCAGGACGGATGTGCGCAGGCGCGGCACATTGTCGAGGAACAGGCGGCAGAGGGCCAAGTGGCGCAAATATTCGGCGCTGGCGACTTCGCGGCCGCCGAGTTGGGTGCCGTAAGGCTTGTAGGTCCAGCACAAGAAGCTCGCCAACCCGCCCGTCTCGTCCTGAAAGCGGCGCGTACGTTCCAGGTGCTCCAGCCGCTCTTCCAAGGTTTCGTCGAAGCCGATCACCATGGTGGCGGTGGTGCGCAAGCCGGCGTCCAGAATTGTGCGCTGGGCGGCGAAGAAATCGGCCACGCTGTACTTAAACTTACTATGCCGGCGGCGGAAATCTTCGGTGAGGATCTCGGCGCCGCCCCCGGTGATCCAGCGCACGCCGGCCTGTTTGAGCCGCGCCGCGGTTACCGCGAGGCCGAGCTTGGAGCGATCGGCGAGGTAGAGGAATTCAGCGACCGTGAGGGCGTAAAACTCCAGGCGATCACCGTACCGTGCCCGGATGGCGGAAAAAAGATCGCAATAGTAGTCGAGAGTGAGATGGGGGTGGAAGCCGCCGTTGAACGCCACGAGATCGCCGCCCAAGGCCAGCAGTTCGTCGATTTTGGCGAAGACTTGCGGCCGGCTGAGCACGTAGCCCTCCGGCTTGCCGGGCAAGGCGTAGAAGGCGCAGTAGTCGCATTGCGCCACGCACACATTGGTGTAGTTGACGATGCGCATGATCAGGTAAGTGCAGCGATGAGGCGGGTGGAACCGCCGCTGCGCTTGCCTTGCCCAGGTCTGCCATTGGGCATCGGAGGCCTCCCGCCACAACCGCGCCGCCTCGTCCACTTCCAAGCGCGCGCCAGCCGCGATGCGCGCTCCCAATTCGGCGACTGCGGTCGAGGTCTCCACGCCAGTAGCGTAGCAGCATCCGGCGCCGCCGAGCCGGCGTTACCGGCAGCCGCGGGGTGGCGGCGAGAAGCTAGGCGTCCGCGGCGGCGGGCGCGCGCAGGATGGCCGCCAGTTCGTGCACTCGCGCCGCATCCACCGGGGCCTGCCAGTTGGGCTGCGCGCGGGCGGCGCGGCCGACGTGGAACTCGCGGATTTCCGTGTGGGCGCGCAAATAACGCAACGCCGCGGCGTCCAGCCCGCCGCCGGCCATCACCGTGATCTCGGGCCGGGCGTGGGTGCGCCAGTTCTCGAGCTGGCGCGCGCGTTGTTCCAAATCGCCGGGGCCGCCGGCGGTTAAGATGCGGTCGATCTGCTCGCAGCTTTTGAGCGCGACGAGCGCCTCGCTGGAATGAGCGGCCTGGTCGAAAGCGCGGTGAAACGTCGCGTTGAGCAGCGGCGCGGCGCTCAAGATGCGGAAGAGTAAGGCGAGATCCACCTTGCCCTCCTGAATGAATCCCAGCACCAGCCCGTTGACGCCCAGTCGCGCCAGCTCTTGCGCGAACGCATAAAGATGGCGGGCCTCCGCTTCATCGCGCACGCCGAAGCCATTGTTGTCGCGCACCATCACGCGAAAGGGAATTCGCACCACCGCCTTCACCGCGCGCACCATCCCGAGGTCCGGCGTTAAGCCCCCCTCCTCGATCGCGCTCACCAATTCCAAGCGGTGGGCGCCGCCTTCTTCGGCCGCCACCGAGTCGGACACCGAGCTGACCACGACTTCCAGCAGCGGCCCGCGGCCGAGCTTCGTGGGGTTGCTCGCCAGTGCCGGCCGGGCTCCGACCAGCGGTCCGCGAAAGCGGTCCTCGGCGGCGCCGTCATCTTCGTTCCCGTGCTGCGCCATCGTCCAGCATTATCGCCCGTTCGACCAGGGCTGGCGAGAGATCGAGTTGGTTCTTTTGTTCCCGCGCCGCCACGCGCGGTCCAGGAGGGCGGCGTGCCCGTCGCCCGATCTTCGCGTCCAACTGCTTGCCGCAAAGTCATTTAGCGGACTGCGCCGGTTTGGGAGGGTGGATTGCTCCGGAGTTCAGGGACGAGCTCTATGATTCCCGCTCATGTTTTGGCTCTGCTGTATGTCGTTTGCCTAGGCTCCACGGTGGTGGTGATGAGCTTGGCCGGCGAATCCGTGTGGAGGCGGTGGCGCCATTGGCAACCGGCTGTGCACGAGGAGTTGGATTCGTCGGCGGCGCCCGCCGCGTTGTGGGAAGCGCGAATTCCTGAGAGCAATGCGCCCCGGCAGCCCACGGCCGCCGAACTGGCGCGCGCCGAACTCGCGACCCAAGCGTCTCCGGCTTCCAGCCGGCGCCGCGCCAACCCAGCCCTGCGCCGCAGCGCCTAAGTCCCAAAGCTGGGCCGCCGCAGTCTGGCCTGCTACCCTGGCTGGGATGCTTGGCGACTCCTTCGCGCATCTCGATGCCACGGCGCAAGCCGATCTCGTTCGCCGCAAGCTGGTTCATCCGCGCGAATTGATCGCCGCCGCGATCGCAAGGATCGAACGGCTCAATCCCCGGCTAAACGCCGTCGTCACGCCGCTGTTCGATTCCGCTCGTGCCGCTGCCGAGCAGCCGCTGGCGGGTCCGTTTGCCGGCGTGCCTTTGCTGCTCAAGGACCTGCTCGGCGCGCTCGGCGGCGCGCCGCAGTCGGCGGGCAGCCGCTTTCTCCGCGATTTCATTCCCAGGCGCGATAGTGAGCTGACGCGGCGCTTCAAGCGGGCGGGTTTCATCATTCTCGGCAAGACCAATTGTCCCGAGTTCGGTATTTTGCCGACCACCGAGCCGAGCGTGTTCGGCCCGACGCGCAATCCCTGGGATTTGACTCGCACGCCCGGCGGCTCGAGCGGCGGCTCGGCGGCCGCGGTGGCGGCCGGCCTGGTGGCCGTGGCACACGCCAATGACGGCGGCGGCTCGATTCGCATCCCCGCCTCTTGTTGTGGCCTGTTCGGCTTGAAGCCGACGCGGGCGCGGGTGCCGCTGGGCGCCGATCTGGGTGACATAGGCGGCGGCTTGGTGGTCGAGCATGCGCTCAGCCGTACGGTGCGCGACAGCGCGGCAGTGCTCGACGCAATTGCCGGCCCCATGCCCGGCGACCCCTATTTCGCCCCGCCGCCGGCCCAGCCCTTCGCCGATGAAGTGGGCGTATCCCCAGGCCGATTGCGCATCGCCTGCAGCGCCGGCGCGGGAGATGAATCGGTGCACGCGGACTGCCGGCACGCCGTGGAGGAAGCAGCGCGCTTTTGTGCCGACCTAGGCCACGAGGTAAGCGCGGCGGCGCCGCAAATCGATCGCGAACTGTTGCGCCAGCACTTCCTCGTGGTGTGGACCTCCGGCATTGCCTGGAGCGTCGATCAAGCGATGCGCGCCGCCGGCCGCGCGCCGAAGGAGGATGAGCTCGAGCCGTTGACGTGGGCGCTGGCCGCGCTCGGACGCCAGCATTCCGCCGCAGAATACTTGAGTGCTTGGGAACAATTGCAGCGGCAGTCACGCCGTTTCATGGCTTTTTTTTCGAAGTTCGATCTTTGGCTGACCCCCACGGTACCCGCGCCGCCGCCGCTGCTGGGCTGTCTCGTTCCGCCGTCCGATTTCCCGCTGGGGGTCATGCCCGCCGTCGCGGAATTCGCCGCCTTCACGCCCATCGCCAACATCACTGGCCAGCCGGCGATGTCGCTGCCGCTATTCTGGAATGCGGAAGGCTTGCCGATCGGCGTGCAGTTTCTGGCGCGCGCCGGCGAGGAAGCCGCTCTGATTAGGCTGGCCAGTCAATTGGAGCAGGTCCACCCTTGGGCCGGGCGGTGGCCCGCGCTGGCGCTCGCTTAACGCCCGGTGCGCATCGATTCCTTGATCTTTTTGGCCAGCTTCTCGACTTTTTCGGCGGCGTCGATGACGTTGACCGACAGCTCGTTTTTATCGGTCTTATCGACGCTGGCCTTCAGTTGCTGCGCCAGCACGAGCAAACGCGCCGCGTCGGCGCGCAACTCCTTCTCGTGCTGAGCCTGGCGCTCTCGACGCTGGCGGTCGAGAATTTTAGCGTCGATCGGCGGTTGCTGCGCTATCTGCGGCGCTATCGGGGGCGCTGGCAATTGTGCGGGGACCGTGGGCTTTCGCGCGCCGGCGCGCGTCGCCGCCAGCGCCGTGCCGGCGCCAGCCGTCATTAGGACGATCACCATCACGGCGAGACTGCGCATTTCGCCCTCCCTGGGTTCAGCCTAGCCCAAAACGCGGCCGGCGGCGTGCCGGCCGATCTCGGCGCCGCCGCCCGGGGCTGCCGCGCAGCGCTGTTATAATTGCCGAACGTTTTCAGCATGTCTTCTTCCCGGCTGCTCTTCGGGACCAGCGACGACATCCTGCGCTGGCTCCATGTTCACGGCTTCAAAATCCTGACGATTCTTGTCGTCTCGGCGGTGTTGATTTGGGCCGTGCGGCTGATGGCCGATCGCATCGCCCGGATCGCTACCCACCGTGCCGACGGTGGACGCGAGCAGCAAGTGCACACGCTGGCCGCGGTGATGCGAAGCACCTTCTCCGGCGTCATCCTGTTGTTCGCCGTTTTCGAGATTTTGGAGGCATCGAATATTCCCGTCGGCCCCCTGCTTACCGGCGCCGGCGTGGCCGGCCTGGCCGTGGGTTTCGGCGCCCAGACTTTGGTGAAAGACGTCATTAACGGCTTCTTCGTGCTGCTGGACGATCAATACCGCGTCGGCGATTTCGTGCGCGCGGCCGGCGTGCAAGGCACGGTTGAGCGGCTGACGCTGCGCCGCACTTCACTGCGGGATGCGGACGGGGCGGTGCATTTCATTCCCAACAGCGCGTTGCAGGTCGTGACCAATTTGACGCGCGATTGGCGGCTGGCGCAATTGCGCGTGGCGGTGCATTACCGTGAAGACAGCGACAAAGTGATCGCCGCTCTGCGGGCCGCGGGCGAGGAGGTGCGCGCCATGCCCGGGCTGCGTCCGCGCGTGTTGGCCGATGTGGTAGTACCCGGCATCGACCGCATCAACGGCGACGAAGTGGACTACCTGATTCAGTGTCGAACCGTGCCCGGCGCGCAAGACGACGTGTTGCGGGCGTTGCGCGCCGCGGTGCGCGGCCGCCTGGCGCAGGCAAATATCGAAGCGTGGTATCCGCAGATCAATCTGCCCGCCAAAGCCGCGGAAGCCTAGGAACTGGTCCGGCCGGCTAAGACCCGCCGGCGGCCGCTACGCCGCAATGGTAAAATCTAAGGGATTTAGGCGCATCCGCGCCGTCCCTCATGTTCGAGTCGCTTACCGATAAACTCCAGCGCGTCTTCAAGAGCTTGCGCGGCGAGGCCAAGCTCACCGAGGCCAACATGGCCGAGACGCTCGAGGAGATTCGTCTGGCCTTGCTCGAGGCCGACGTTGCCCACTCGATCGTCGAGACGATCGTGGCCGACATCCGCGCCAAGGCGCTGGGGCAGGAAGTCATGGCAACGCTGTCGCCCGCCGAGCAGGTGATCAAGATCTTGCGCGACGAATTGCTGGACGTGCTGGGCGGAGGCGAGGCGGCGCGCCTCAACGTGAAATCCTCGCAGCCGCCCGCCGTGGTGCTGATGGCCGGCTTGCAAGGATCGGGCAAGACCACTACCAGCGCCAAGCTGGCCGCTTGGCTCAAGAAGCGGGGCCATCGCCCGATGCTGGTTTCCGTGGACGTATATCGCCCCGCCGCCCGCGAGCAGTTGGCGCTGCTGGCGGCGCAGGTGCCGGCGCCGCTCTTTGGCGGCGAGGAGCTGATGGCGGGCGCCGGCGCCGCCCTCGGCAGCGGCGTGGTGCTCGAACTGGCGCGGGCGGCGCGTCGCGACGCGGTGCGCTCCGGCTGCGACGTGCTCATCGTCGATACCGCCGGCCGCCTCCACGTGGACGAGGCGCTGATGGGCGAGATGCGTCAGCTCAAGCAGACGCTGGCGCCCGGCGAGATCCTCTTCGTCGCCGATGCCATGACCGGCCAAGACGCCGTGCGTTCGGCATCCGAATTCCACCGCCAGTTGAGCATTAGCGGCGTGGTGCTGACCAAGCTCGACGGTGACACGCGCGGCGGCGCCGCCCTCTCCATCCATCGCAGCACCGGCCAGCCGATCAAGTTTATCGGCAGCAGCGAGCGCTTGGATGGCTTGGAAGTGTTTCACCCCGACCGCGTGGTGGGCCGCATTCTCGGCATGGGCGACATCCTGAGCTTGATCGAGCGCGCCGAGGAAACCATCGACCGCCAGCAAGCCGCCGCGCTGGAAACCAAGCTGCGCGGCAACGGTTTCACCCTGGCCGATTTTCGCGATCAACTGCGGCAGGTGCGAAAAATGGGGCCGCTCGAGGGCCTGCTCAAGATGATGCCGCGCGTCGGCGTCTTTCAGAATATGCGGCGCGGGGCCACCGAGGTGGATGAAAAGCAGCTGGCCAAAGTGGAGGCCATCATCAGCTCGATGACGGAACAGGAGCGCCTGCACCATCAGGTCATCAATGGCAGCCGCCGCAAGCGCATCGCCCGCGGCAGCGGCACCAGCGTGCAAGACGTCAATCAGGTGCTCAAGCAGTACGTGCAGATGCGCAGAATGTTCAAGTCGGTGACGGCGTCCCCCTTCATGGCCAAGCGGCTGATGAACATGAAGATGCCGAACGCCGGCGAGTAAGCAAAGGAACCCCATGTTAATGATTCGCTTGTCCCGCGTCGGCAGCAAAAAGAAACCGAACTATCGGGTCGTGGTGCTGGAAAAGAGCGCCGCGCGCGATGGCCGCGCGGTGGAGATTCTCGGCCACTACAACCCCGTGCCCAATCCCGCCAAGATCGAGCTCAATCGGGAGCGGATCGAGTATTGGCGAGGGCAGGGCGCGCAGCTTTCGGAAACCGTCGCTCATTTGCTGCGCCGGCAGGAGCAGCGTGCCGCGGCGGCGCCCGCGGCTCCCGGAGCCTAGGAGTTTGCGCATGCAAAATCTCGTCACCGCCCTGGTGCGCATGCTGGTCGCTCAGCCCGAGGCGGTGCGCGTGGCCGCCAGCGATCTCGGCCGCGATACCTTGCTCGAGCTCACCGTCGCGCCCGAGGACGTCGGCCGCGTCATCGGCCGGCAGGGGCGGACCATTCGTTCCTTGCGCGCCGTGCTGGCCGCGGCCTGCCGTGATGCCGAGCGCGGCTACCAACTCGAAGTGCTGGAATTCGAGGAGGGTTAAAGCCCCGCCCGCCGTCGAGCCGCCCTGGTGCCAAGCCCGCCCGCTCCCGACTTCGTGACCATCGCCCGCGTGGTCAAGACCCAAGGCCGCAAGGGGGAAATCGGCGCCGAGCTGACCACGGATTTTCCCCAGCGGTTCGCCGCCTTGAGCCGCGTCTTTCTTTGGCGGCCGCCCGCCGCGCCGCAAAGCTTCGCGCTTCGCCACCACTGGTTTCACAAAGGCCTAGTGATCTTGGCGCTGGCCGGCGTCGAAGACATGACTGCCGCCGAGGCCTGGCTGGGGGCGGAGGTGCAAGTGCCGGCCGTTGAGCGCGTGCCGGCCCCAGCGGGAAGCTACTTTGTTTCCGATTTGATCGGATGCGAGGTCTTTGCCGGCGAGGACGAGGCCTCGAGCCTCGGCCGGCTGCACGGCATCGCGCCGGTCGCCGGCGCGGCCGACTTGCTCGAAGTTCGGGATGCGGAGGGCCGGGAAGTTCTGATCCCTTTCACCGTCGAGTACCTGGTGCGGGTGGACCTCGCCGCGCGCCGGATTCGCTTGCGCCTGCCGCCCGGCCTGCTGGATCTGTGACATGCGTTTTGACATTCTCACCATCTTTCCCGGCTTCTTCCGCGGACCGCTTGAGTACGGCGTCGTGGCCCGCGCCGTCCGCCAGGGCCTGATCGGGGTCGCATGTCACGATTTGCGCGAATGCACCCACGACGCGCACCGCACCACCGATGATCGCCCCTTCGGCGGCGGCGAGGGCATGGTCATGAAGATCGAGCCGATTTATGAATGCCTGGACCGCCTTCTTGGCGCGGCCGAGCGGTCGGGGAGGGAGGAATCGGGCCTGGCCGCCAGCACGCGGGTGGTTTTGCTCTCGGCGCAAGGCCGTGTCTTCGATCAGGTGCAGGCGCGGCGCTTGGCTGCCTTCGCTCGCGTGGTGCTCGTTTGCGGCCGCTACGAAGGCGTGGATGAGCGCGTCGCCGATTACCTGGCCGACGAGGAGTTGTCCATCGGCGATTTCATATTGAGCGGGGGAGAACTGGCGGCCGCCGCCGTGCTCGACGCCGTGGCCCGCCTTCAGCCCGCCGTCTTGGGCGACGAGCAATCGGCGGTGAACGAGAGTTTTGACCCAGGCGACTGCGGCCAATTGGGCATCCTGGACTGCCCTCATTACACCCGGCCGATTGAGTTTCACGGCTGGCTGGTGCCCGAGGTCCTGCGCGGCGGCAACCACGCCGCTATTACTGCCTGGCGGCGCGAGCAGGCTTTGCGCAAAACGCGCGCCAACCGGTCCGACTTGCTCGCCGGTCGCGGCCAGCCTAAGTAACCAAGACGTCTTGCTCTTTCCGGAGGACTCTCAGAGCGGTAGTCGCAACGCCTGGCGCCAAAACGCCAATCGCGCCGGAGGCGCCAGCGGCATGGGTCCCAAACGGTCGCCCAGTTCCATGGTCGTGCCGCTGGCGGCGCTAAACGACGGCCAGTTCGCCAGGCCGGGGCCGTTGGGGTCGCCGCGGCGGGCGAAGTTCACCCAATAGTCCGCCAGCTCCCGCGCCACGCGGCGATCAGCGGCCTGCCAAGGCCGATCCAGTTGGCGCAGATTGTCGAAGACATAGGGCAATTCCGAGGAATGGAACACGCCAAACTCGGGATGCTGCGGCCAGGGCAGCAGGCGGTCGAAATAGTAAGTGCGGACGGAGCCGCCGCCGCGCCGCCAATTCGCCGCCCACAAGCTCAAGGACACGCGCGCGCGATCGCGGCGGCCGTTGCGCAAAGCGGCCAAGCCGGCGCGGCCATCCTGTGCGGGATAGAGCGCCTGGCAGCGCTCGGCCTGCGTGCCGCATAGTTCGGTCAAGCCCTTGCGATAAGCCGCCAGGGTCGCCCGTGGGGCCGCTCCATACCCGTAGTAGCCGATGCCGAGGTCGTCGGCGACCATGCCGATCATGACGGGCGGCCTTCGCCCGCCTGACGCATGGGCCGGAACGACCCAGCCGTCTTCGATGGGCCCGAAGGGAACTCGTTGCGACGCCACAAGCAATTGGAGCGCGGGCAACTTGCGCAGTCGGACGGGCGAATCGCTGCCTAGCGCGTGTGCGTAGCGCTCGCCAACCTGCTCGGCCGATTGCAAGGAAATGTCGCCGGAAATTCGCTTATCGGGAATGACCGCCGGTCCGCTCATGACGATGGCGCCGGCAAACAAGCCGCGAGCGAGTGGCGAGCGCAGCAGCAGCCCGACGCTGGCGGCGCCGGCGGATTGGCCGAAGATGGTGACGCGGCGGGGGTCGCCGCCGAAGGCGGCGATGTTGTGCCGCACCCAGCGCAGGGCGGCGATCTGATCGAGCAGCGCGTAGTTGCCCGTCGAATGGTGCTTGGACTCGGCTGCGAGCGCCGGCAGCGCCAGGAACCCGAACGGCCCCACGCGGTAGTTGAAATCCACCACCACCACGCCCCGCCGCGCCAGCGCCGCGCCATCGTAAATGGGCACGGCGCCGCCGCCGGTGGTAAAGCCGCCGCCGTAGATCCAGACCATCACCGGTGCGGGCTGCGAGACGGGGCCAGCGGGGGCCCATAGATTGAGGTAGAGACAGTCCTCGCTCGGTTTGCCTTGAATCAGGAACTCGCGCGTCCATGGGCCGACGCGCCCCTGGGGCGTCGGTTGCATGCACGGTGCAGCGAAGTGGTCGGCGCGGAGCACGCCACGCCAGGGCTTCGCGGGTTGCGGCGGGCGCCAGCGCAGCGCGCCCACGGGCGGGGCGGCGAAGGGAATGCCTTTGAAGACGCGGAGGCCATGCGGCATTTCCACGCCGGCCACCAGGCCTCCGCTGGTGCGTACCTTCTGCGGCGCCGCGATCGTTGTCAGCAGACCAAGCGCCAAACTTGCAATCAAAAGCTTCATTTTCGACATGGTAATCATTGCGCCCACAAAGTCTTCTCCGCCCGGCTCGAGTTCATTTGCGGCCCCAGCCACCGCCGCCCGGGCTCTCGATGCGAATCGCCGCTCCCGCCGGCGCCGCGACGTTGCACTTGCCGGGCAGCTCGCGCTCCTGGTCCTCGATGCGCAGGACGGTGCGGCCGCGCTGGCCGGGCTCGCCTCCGGCCAGACCATAGGGGGCAAAGCGCCGCCTCTCCGCCAGAACCGTGACTTGCGCCGGCGCCAGTAGTTCGACCTCGCGAATCAGGCCGTCGCCGCCGCGATGGCGGCCGGCGCCCCCCGAGCCGAGGCGATAGGCATAGCGCAGGGCGCGCAAGGGATACGCGTACTCGAGCGCTTCAACCGGCGTGTTCAGCGAGTTGGTCATGTGCGTGTGCACGCCCGAGAGCCCCGGCGCGGTTGGCCGCGCGCCCATGCCGCCGGCGATGGTTTCGTAATAGGCGAAGGGCTGGCCGGCGCGCGGGTCGCCGGCCGGAAACAGCCCGCCGATGGTCAAGTTGTTCATGGTGCCGCTGCTGGCGGCGGGCACGCGCTCGGGCGCCGCTTGCGCCAGCGCTCGCAATAGTACATCCACCAGGCGCTGCGAGGTCTCCACGTTGCCGCCCGCCACCGCCGCCGGCGGCCGGGCATGGACCACCGTGCCCTCCGGCGCGCGCACGGTGATGGGGCGCATGAGGCCGGCCGTGGCGGCGGCGTCCTCGGACAAGAGGCAGCGAAAAACGTAAAACACCGCCGAATAGGTAATGGCGAAGACCGCGTTGATGCCGCCCGCCGCTTGTGGCGCGCTGCCGGCGAAGTCCACCTCCGCGCGGCCGGCGCGCAGGCGGATCCGCGCCGCCAGGCGCAGCGGCTCGCCGCCGATGCCGTCGTCGTCGAGAAAATCCTCGGCGGCGTAGTCGCCGGGGCGCAGGCGGCGCAGTTCGGCGCGCATCAGGCGCTCGGAGTGATCGAGCAGCGCCGCCATGGCCCGCCGCACCCGCGCCGGCCCATATTTGGCCGCCAGTTCCTGCAAACGCCGCGCTCCCACGCGGCAAGCGCCGACCTGCGCCGTCAAATCGCCTTCGCGCTCGGCCGGCGTGCGGACATTATTTAATATCAGCGCCAGCAAGCCGCGATCCAGCTTGCCGCCGCGCTCGAGCAGCAAAGGGGGGATGCGGATGCCTTCCTGCGCGATCTCGCGGCACAACCCCATCGAGCCGGGATAGGCGCCGCCGACATCGGCGTGATGGGCGCGCGCCGCGACGAAGAAAGCCGGCCGCCGCCCCTTCGGCAAGAACACCGGCCGCACCATGGTGATGTCGGGCAGGTGCGTGCCGCCGGCGTAAGGGTCGTTCAAGATCGCCAGGTCGCCGGGCGCGAAGCGCAGCGCGTCGAGCGCTGCCCGCACCGACATGGGCATGGAGCCGAGATGCACCGGCATGTGGTCGCCCATGGCGATGACCTCGCCGTCGGCGTCGAAGATGGCGGTCGAGTAGTCGCGCCGCTCCTTGATGTTGGGCGAGTAGGAAGCGCGCCGCAGCGTGGCGCCCATCTCTTCGGCGATGGAATGAAAAGCGCTTTGGAAGACGGCGAGTTCGATGGGGTCGGGGCTCATCGCGGCTCCAACCATAGATTGTCGAATCCGTCCACGCGGGCGCCCCAACCGGGCGGCACATAGGTGGTGGCGCTGTATTCATGGACGAGCGCGGGGCCGGCGAAACGGTGGCCGGGGCGCAGCCGCTCGCGCTCGAAGTGGCGAGCGCGCCGGCGGCGACCGTTATGAATGACGATTTGCTCGCCGTTCACTGGGGCGGCGCCGCCGCGGCCGGCGCGGGCGGCGCGGCCTGGCCGCGCGGTCGGCGTGGCGGCGAGCATGCGTACTCGCGCGGTGACGATCTCGATCGGGCGGCGCGCGTCGCTGAAGCCGAAGCGGCGCTCGTGTGCTTGGTGAAAGCGCTCGGCCAGCCGCGGCCCGCCGTCGCCGGCGCCGGCCGGGCAGGGAATCGTCAGCTCGTAGCCTTGTCCGGCATAGCGCAGATCGAGCGAGCGGAGGGCGCGCGCGTCTGCCGCGCCGCCGCCGATCTCCCGCCTCCCCAGCCGCTCCAGGGCGCGGAAGTGAGCCGCCAAGCGGGGCCGCTCGGCGAAGGGAAGCATCACCGTGCGCGAATAATCGCGCACCAAATCGGCCAGCAAGATGCCAAGCGCGGAGAGCGCGCCGGGCAGTGGCGGCACCAGCACCCGCCGCATGCCGAGCGAGCCGGCCAGGGCGCAGGCATGTAGCGGGCCGGCGCCGCCGAAGGCGACCAGCGCGGCTTCGCGCGGATCGCGGCCGCGCTCGATGGAGATGGCGCGCAACGCCCGTTCCATGGTGGCCTCCGCCACCCGCACAATGCCCTCGGCGAAGGCCTCCGCGCTGGGCAGCGGTCCGCGGCGGCGGGCGAAAACCGCGCGCGCGCGGGCGGCATCGAGCGGCAGCGCGCCGCCCAGCAGGGCGGCGGGCAGTCGCCCCAGCAGCAGATTGGCGTCGCTGACGGTCGGTTCCTCGCCGCGGCCATAACAGATCGGCCCGGGATCGGCGCCCGCCGATTGCGGTCCCACGCGCAGCGCGCCGCCGGCGTCGAAGCGCGCGATCGAGCCGCCGCCCGCGCCGACCGTGTGCACGTCCAGCATTGGCACCGCCACCGGCAGGCCCGCCGCCTGCCCCTCCTTGCCGGCCTGCGGACCGGCGGCGTCCACCAGCGCCACGTCGGTCGAGGTGCCGCCCATGTCGAAGGTCAGGATCGGCAAGCAGCCGCTGCGCGCTGCCAGCGCGTGCGCCCCCACCACGCCGCCCGCCGGGCCGGAAAGGATCGTTCGCACCGGCTCGCGGGCGGCGATCTCGGCGCCGATGATGCCGCCCGCCGACTGCATCACGAGCAGGCGCGCCCGCCCGGCGCGCTCGGCCAGCCGCTCGCGCAGCCGCCGCAAATAGCGGCCCATGCGCGGCGCCAGGTAGGCGTTGATCACCACCGCCGCGCCGCGCTCGAACTCGCGAAACTCCGGCAGGATTTCGTGCGAAAGCGAGATCGGCAAGCCGAGCGGCTGGAGCGCCCGCGCCACCGCCCGCTCGTGCGCGGGGTGGGCGAAGGAGAACAAAAGCGACACCGCGATTGCCTCCGCGCCCGCGGCCGTCAAACTGCGCCGCAGCTCGTCGAGTTCGGCGGAGCTCGGCGCGCGCAGCACGTGTCCGTCGGCGGCCACGCGCTCCACCACGCCGCGCCGCAGTTCGGCGGGCGCCAGCGACGGCGGCGGCATATAGGACCAGTCGTAAAGATGTGCGCGCGCCTGGCGGCCGATGGCGATGGTGTCTTCGAAGCCGGCCGTGGTGACGAACGCGACTCGCGCCCCGGCGCGCTCCAGCAAGGTATTGGTGCCGACCGTGGTGCCATGACGCACTTCGCCCGCGCGCTCGCCCGTCGCCGCGGCGATCTCTGAAAGGGCCACCAGGATGGCCTCGCTTGGATCGTCCGGCGTCGAAGGCAGCTTGAGCACTTGCGGGCGCCCGGCGCGGAGATAGACGCAGTCGGTGAAGGTGCCGCCGGTGTCGATGGCGACGCGAAAGGGCATGGTGACAGAGTAATGGAGACGGAGTATCGGCGCGAAACCCGCCGCGCTTCCTTTTAGCCGGCAACTTGACTATGCCCGTGCCGTGACTACCATGAGAGGGCATGCGAGCGGGATTTGCACTGATCTTGGCGGGCGCGCTGTTAAGCGCCGGCTGCGGCCGCGGCCGGACCGAGGCGGCGAGTTCCGCGCCGTCGCTGCCGCCGGCCACGCT
Organism: Terriglobales bacterium; assembly: GCA_050746125.1. Lineage (GTDB taxonomy): Bacteria > Acidobacteriota > Terriglobia > Terriglobales > SCQP01 > JAJPKR01. The sequence continues at coordinate 14,540 of JBOGKX010000120.1, forward strand.
GCCAGCGGGCGCGCTCACGCCCAGCGAGGCAATGGCGCTGGCCGCGCTGCCGCTCTCCTGCCTGGATCATCCGCAGGCGCCGCCTAAGCCGGCCAAGGTCCCGTATCTATGGGCGCCGGCCGGACCGGAGCGCTTGCTCCCGGACTATGCGGCGCACCGCGCCTTCTATGGTTGTTATGACTGGCACTCGGCTGTCAATTCGACCTGGATGCTGGTGGCGGTGCTGCGGCGCTTCCCGCGCCTGCCGATCGCCCCGCTCATTCGCATGGAGCTCGACAGCCATTTGGGCGCCAAGAACATCGCCGGCGAGATGGAGTTCTTCCAAGGCGCCAAGCATTTCGAACTGCCGTACGGCCGCGCCTTCCTCCTCAAGCTCTATGGCGCCCTGCTGGACTGGAACGATCCCGACGCGCGCCGTTGGGCCGCTCACCTGGCGCCGTTGGCGCGCCAGTTTTCCAAGGACTTGACCGGCTATTTTGACCATTTGCCATACGCCGTGCGCACCGGCGTTCATCCCAACACCGCTTGGGCGATGAACTTGGCCCTCGATTACGTTGCCGCCAGCCATGATCAGACGTTGCGCCGCGCCATCGCCGCCGCCGCGCGGCGGGATTATCTTCGGGATCGCGACTGCAACGTGGGCATGGAACCGGGCGGCCCCGACTTCCTTTCCCCCTGCTTGACCGAAGCCGAAGTCATGAGCCGCCTATTGCCGCCGCAGCAATATGTCGCATGGCTCGACGATTTTTTGCCGTCGGTGCGTTCCGCCGAGTTCGCCCGGCTCGCCAAGCCCTTCGATACCTCTGGTATTCCCAAGGAGCAATTCGCCGCCAAGTCGCACTTGATCGGGTTGTCGTTTTCGCGCGCCGAGGCCTTGGAGCGCATCGCCAATGCGCTCTCGCCCGCCGATCCGCGCGTCGCCGTTTATCGCCGCGTGGCGAGCACGCAAGCGGAGCATGGTTTTCAAGGCTTGGTCGCCGCCGGCTATCTGGGCTCGCACTGGCTGGGCACTTACGCCGTGATGTACGCCATCGAGGCGCCGGCAATGGGCGGTGGCAGCGGCGCGGCGGTGGCCGCCGTCGGCCGGTGAAACGGCCAGCCAACACTGACTCTACTTTGTGCATCAAATTCACGTGGGAGTCAGAGTGCGCGTTCGCATGGGATATTGCGCGTGGTCTCGCCGGACATGGCGGCTAAGCCATTGCGAGTCATCGCATCCGCACCGCGGCGCGGTGGCTGGCGGAATACATACGCGCAAGTGCCGCTAATTCACGGGATGGGGCGCCTGCTCCGGCGATCAGGAGACCGTTCGATGCAGCCTACAAAAGCCGACAAAAGCCGCCATGGTGCGGCGTTTACCGCTCCCGCTTGCCCTTCAACTGCCGTCGAAAGGCGCTCACGCGAGCAAAGCTGAGCGACAGACAACGAGGCATGCGAAGCTTAGCGCCCCGCCGGCTCCCGCGAGAGGACTGGCCGCCGAAGCGGCGACGCGGCATCATGGAAGCAGCAATGCTGAAGAGAGTCCTGGGTCTGCTGCTGGCCGCCTGCGCGGGCCTCGTCGCCGCCACCCCGCCCCAGCCCAATTTGATCCTAATTACGCTCGACACGGTGCGCGCCGATCACCTCGGAGTCTACGGCGATGCCCGCGCGCACACTCCCGCGCTCGATGCCTTGGCGCGGCAGGGCATGTGGTTCGCGCACGCTTACACCACCGTGCCGCTTACGCTGCCTTCGCACGCGGCCATCCTGACCGGCACCTATCCCTTCGACAACGGCGTCCGCTCGCAGCCCGGCTTTCGCCTCGGCGATCGGCTACCGACCCTGGCGACATTGCTCGACCACGCCGGCTACGCCACCGCTGCCGTGCTGGGGTCCTCCATCCTGGACCGCCGCTTCGGCCTGGCGCGCGGCTTTCAGGATTACGACGACCATATCGCCGGCGCCGCCGTCGAGGAGTACGCCGGCTTGCCGGCTTCGAAGCGATCCGCCGCCGAGGTCGTGAATTTGGGTCGGGCCTGGCTAGAGCGCGAGCGCCGGCAAACGCCGAACAAGCCGTTTTTCCTTTGGCTGCACTTCTACGACGCCCATCTGCCCTACGTTAAGCGGGCCGGCTTTGCCGCCAGCTACGACGGCGAAGTCGCCTATATCGATTCCCAAATCGGCCGCTTGATCGCCGATCTCAAGAGGGCCGGACTCTACGACCCGAGCGCCATCGTGGTCGTGGCCGACCATGGCGAAGGGCTGGGCGACCACGGCGAGTCCACGCACGGTTTCTTCATTTACAACTCGACCATTCACGTGCCCTTGATCGTTAAAGCGCCGGCGGGCGATGCGGCTCCCGCCGGACGGCGCAGCGACGAAGTGACGAGCACGGTGGATATCGCGCCGACGGCGCTGCGGCTGCTGGGCCAACCGGTGCCGGCCGAGATGCAGGGCGAGGCGCGGCTGGGCGCGGTGCTGGGGCAGGGAAGCGATGCCGCCACGCCGGCCTATGCCGAGACGTTTTTTCCACTGTTGAGCATGGGTTGGAATCCGCTGCGCGCCTTGATCGCCGGGCCGCCGGGCCGCGAGATGAAGTACATTCAAGCGCCGCGATCCGAGCTCTACGATCTCTCTCTCGATCCCGGGGAACTCCACGACTTGGCCGGCCGCGAGCGCGCGCGCGCCGCCAGCATGCTGGCCGAGCTAGACGATTTCGTGCGCGCCCGTGCTCCGCGCCAAGCCGCCGAAGCCCGCATGCCGGTGGACGCCGCCACCGCGCGCCTCTTCGCCAGCCTGGGCTATGCCGGCGTGGTGCGGGGCGGGACGCCGGTCTTCGTGACCGATCGGCCGGACCCCAAGGACCGCATCCACGAGGAGGAAGCGATTCTGACCGCGCTGCGCACCTACGAGGCGCACGATTATCCGCTCGCCCTGCGGCAATTGCGCGCCATTCTCAAGCGCGATCCGCGGCAGCCCATGGCGCTCGATGCGTTGGGCACGATCCAATTCAGCCAGCACGACCTCGAGGCCGCGCGCGTCACGTACACGCAGCTGATCGCCGCCGCGCCCTATTACTCCACTGCCTACGCCGAACTGGCCCACACCGAATCGCTGCTCGGCCATCGCGCCGCCGCCGAGCGGCTCTATCGCAAGAATTTCGCCCTCGATCCCTCGAACGGCCGCGCGCTGCGGGAGCTGGGGCTGCTGCTACTCGAAGACGGCAAAATGGACGAAGCCCAAGCGGATTTGCAGCGCGCCTTGGCGCTCCAGCCCGGCGATCCCTATGCGCTCAACGGCCTGGGTCAGATTCAGGCGCGGCAGGGCGACTTCGCGGCCGCCGCCGTGTCGCTGGAAAAGGCCGTCGCCGCCGACCCCAAACGGATTCCCTCGCGGCTGAACCTCGGCTTCGTTTATCTGCGGCTAAATCGGCCGCAAGAGACGGCGAGGCTGATGCAGGAGACACTGCGCTTGGATTCCCGCCAACCGCAAGCCTATGCCGAACTGGGTATTGCGCGGCTCGAGCTGGGCGACCGCGCCGCCGCCGCGCAAGCGATTCGCCAAGCCTTGTCCCTCGATCCCAAAAACAGCCTGGCGCGGCAGGCCCAGCAAGCCATGGAGCGGCGGCCATGAGCCGGCTGCTGACGGCGGCGGTTTTGTCGTGCGTTTTAGCCGCGGGTGCCGCGCCGGCCGCCGCGCCGGGCGCCAAGCCGGCGGTGGTCTTCACGCCCTACGCGGCCGCGCGGCCCGTGCTGGCGGCCTTTCGCGGCAGCAACTTGCCGGGCAGCGAAATCGCCACGGCGGCGCAGTGGGATCGCTGGATTCGCGCCCACGACGCCGCGATCCGCGGCCGCATCGCGCGCGGCGTCGAAGATTCGATCACCAACCTCATCATCTATGGGACTTCATTCACGCGCCAGCCGCGCCTCGCGGACTGGAGCGCGGCACTCGACGCCAAAGGGAATCTGACGCCGCTCGCCGCCGCGCGACTCGCCGACTTTCTCGCGGCCGTCTCGGCTTCCCATCCCCGTTCCGGCCGGATCGACTTCGCGCGGCAATTCTTAACCCGCGATCACGCCCAGGCGCAATGGCCCGCCTTCCTTGCAGCCAACTTGCGCCGGTTCGTTGCCGAGCAGACCGCGTATCAGCGCCGCCTGGCCGCGGCCCAGGCTTCCGGCAACCGCCAGGACATTGTTTTGGCGCGCAGCTTCCTGTTCGAGCATCGCGGCTTGTCGGTCGATACCTCGCTGCTGCCCAACTACGCGCTCGTCGATACGCTGCGCGTGTTGCTCGCCAAGGGAGTCTTGTCCAGCGGCGCGATCCGCCGCGTCGCCGTTATCGGCCCCGGCCTCGACTTCGCCGACAAGCGCGAGGGCTACGATTTCTATCCCGAACAGACCCTCCAGCCCTTCGTGCTGCTCGACGGCCTCGTGGGCCTCGGCCTTGGCCGCCCCGACAGCTTGCGCCTCGCGACTCTCGATATCAATCCGCAGATCAACGCCCATATCGCCGGATTCGCCGCGCGCGCCGCCGCCGGTCGGCCCTACGTGATTCAGCTTCCGCTCGCCGGCGACACGCCCTGGACCGCGGCTGCCCTCGCCTACTGGCGGTCGGCCGGCACTCACATCGGCCGCGCCGTCGCCCCGCTCGCGCCGCCCTCGCGGGTGCGCCGCCTCGAAATGCGGGCCGTCGCGTTTGCGCCGGCGTGGGAACGCCGCGTCCATCCCGTCAATCTCGACATCGTGTCCCAAACCATGCCGGCCGCGGGCTTCGACCTGATCGTCGCCACCAACATCCTGGTCTATTACGACCCATTCGAGCAGGCGCTGGCGCTGGCCAATATTTCCGCCATGCTGGCGCCGGGCGGCGTCTTCTTGGCCAACGATGTGCTCCCCGCCGTTCGCCCGCCCGATCTCGAGTTCCTCGGCCGCCGCGGACTGCCCTATACCACCGACCGCAGCTTCGGCGACAGCGTCGTCGTTTATCGCAAGCGCTGACGACGGCTGAAGATTTATTCCGGGGCGATGGTGACTAGCCGCAGGCGCAGCGGTTGGTCGGCGGAAATCTTAACGTCGCCGTACTGCTCCATGAACGCGGTGGCATTGCCGCCCAAAATGTAGAGCGCGAGTCCGTGGACGCCGGCCACCGCCTCGGCCGAAGTCATGTTTAATTTGTAGTCGCCCGGGATGTCTGCGCTCGGCATATCGTGATTCACCGAGGTATCGGCGGCATCGCCCAGCGAGCTGAACTTGTCGATATAGGCCTGAAAGATGACGGCCTGAAGGGGGATTTTTGCACCGGATGGCGTGTCTAGCTCGGTGAACTTGATGGCGAGCCCGCCCCGCCGCTCCTTCTTTTGGTAGGGCAACACCGATACGACCGCGCCCTGAAGCAGCGAATGCCTGGGAATGACAATCTGTTTCCCCGCCTTGCCGGCATAGGTGACCTCCACGGTTACCGGGTCGCCCACCTTCGCCGTTTTCGAGTTCAGCGCCGTTTTCAGGTGTCCGTCAAATCGCGTATGAACGGGTATTGCAGGCGCGGCGGCCGGCGCGCTCTGAGCCCCATAGGCGAAGGCGCAAAACAGCAGCATCAAGGCAACACGTCGCATGGCTCCCTCCTGGCTCAAGCACATTGCCACGCTACTCGATCCGCCGCATTCGCACAAGATCCATGAAGATTACCGAAATCTGAATTGCAAGGCGCATAAATTCCATTTCTCATATTCAGGTGTGTGCAAGAATGCACGAAAAACGTATTGACATCGGCACAATTTTGGATAAAATCAACACCCTGAGTGTGGGTAGCGGGACTTGTGTGCAGTCTGGCGGCAATCGCCGTGAGAAGAAGGCGATTCACTAAAATTTCCGGAGGATTGGGCGTGCGGAACCTACTACGCTTTGGTCTCGGTTTCTGTTTGCTTTTCATCGTCGTCGGTCTCACCGCCAGCATGGCCCGGGCGCAAACCGCGGAAGGTCAGATCACGGGAGTGATCTATGACGCGACGGGAGCGGTAATTCCCAATGCGACCGTCACGATCACCAACAACGGGACGGGCATCGCGCATACCGCGAAAGCCGACTCGGCCGGTCTCTATCGCTTCACCCTGGTGCCCTCGGGCGACTACACCGTGACGGCGACGGCGCCCAGCTTCGCGACGCAAAAATTCGCCGCCATTCACGTGGACCCGAGCCAAACGGTGCCGCTGAATATCACGCTCAAGCCCGCTTCCGCGCAACAAACCGTGGAGGTGACTTCCACGGCGCCCTTGGTGCAGACGGCAAACTCGAACATGACCACGACGGTCGGCGCCGCCACGATCACCAATACCCCGCTCAATGGCCGCAACGTCTATAACCTCGCTTTCCTGGCGCCGCAGGTGACGCAGGGCATGGATTACCGCCCGGCCGCCGGCGGCCAGCGCGAAGCCGGCACGACCTATACCTTCAACGGCACCGACAACAACGACGACTTCAGCGAGGGCAACAATGCCGCCACCCCGCCGCTCGAGTCGGTGGGCGAGTTCACGATGCTCACCAACGACATGAGCGCCGAATACGGCCGCGGCACCGGCGCGGTGATCAGCGCCGTAGGCAAGAGCGGCGCCAATCAGTTTCATGGGGTCCTCTATGAGTTCAACCGCAACCGCTCGCTGAACTCCTCCGACTTTTTCGCGAACAAGACGAGCGAACCCAAGCCGGGCTACGTTCGCAACCAGTTCGGCGGCGGCCTGGGCGGCCCGATCATTCGCGACAAACTGTTCTTCTACGGCGTTTGGGACCAGGTCACGCTGAACCGAAAATCCAATTCGACGGCGCTCGGTCCGAGCTCCGCGGAGTTCGCCGCGCTCAAGGCCAATGCCAGTCCCATTGCCGCCTACTACCTAAATAAATACACGCCGTTCGTATCCGACAGCCTGACCAACTGCGGCGCGGGTGACCAAAACGACCTGTTCCTGGGCTGCACCGCGCTGGTGGACGGGACCACGGATCCTCAGAGGAACCCCTACCTGCGCTTTGACTATACCTTCCACAGCGGGGATAGCCTGAGCTTCATCGGCACCTGGAACTTCGAGACGTTCACGGATCCCTATGGCGGCGGCTATCTGACCAAGACGCCGGTTCCGGGAATCTCGAACAACAGCAATCACGACCTGACGTTGATGTACAAGCACATCTTCACGCCCAACGTCCTGAATCAACTGACCATCGGCCACGTGAAGAACGGCAGCCTCTTCCATGAGGAAGATGCCAATCCGAGCGACCCCGAAGTGTTCATTGATAGCGCCATTGAGGGCGGTAGCGGCTGGGGCATGGGGGCCTTCCACACCGGCGTGCAGCAGGAATTCGTAACGTCGCGGTGGCAGTTCCAGGACAACCTCAGCTACGTCGTCGGTCGCCACAACATGACTTTCGGCGGGTCGATCAATCCCGGCAATCTTTATCGTTTTTGGGATCTGGGCGGCCCCGGCTTCTACGAATTTGCAAATGCCGGAGGGTTAGACTACGGAAGCTCTGCCCCTTGCACGGCGCCAAACACACCAGCGGGCTGTACGCCGACGCCGGCTTCGCAGGGCAATGCCACCGGCAATGGTGGTATCACTGGAGTTAACTATAACGATAGTAACTTCCAAAGCGACTTCCCTTATTTCGAGGAATTTGCGATCGATCCGCGTACCGGCCAGAAAGCAAACGCTTATCGACATTACACCTACCATGACGCCGATTTGTTCATGCAAGACGACTGGCGCGCGACCAATCGGCTGAGCTTTCAGTTGGGCTTGCGCTGGGACCGCTTCGACCCCGCGTCCGAAGTCCACGACCAAATCGCACAATTCAAAAATTTCAATTGCCTGACCAGCGATCTCGCTTCGCCGCAGAGCATCGCCTGCGTGGCCAACGCGCGCACGGGCGTGGTGCCCACGATGTGGAACGCGCGCAATGGCGACATTGGCCCTCGCTTCGGCTTCGCCTATGATCTCTTCGGCGATGGCCGCACCTCGCTGCGCGGCGGTTACGGCATTTACTACGATCGCATCTTCGACAACGTCTGGTCGAACGGAGCCTGGAACCCTCCCGTTTACGCCCTGCTCGATACCGACACGACTTCGGCGGGCAACACCATTTTTTACACGAACCCGGCATCGGCCGTGCCTAGCTTCGTACCGCAGCCCGATGGCCAGCCCACGTTCCGGGTTTCCATCCGCACGATGGAGCCGCATCTCAAGGACACCTCGGGCGACAACTGGTACTTGGGCATCGAGCACCAGTTCTATCAGAACTTTTTGTTGCGCGTGAACTACCAGGGCTCCGTAGGCCGCCACGAGCCGGTGCTGATGAACTACAACCGGTTTGACGGCATGGACTATAACAAGAAGCTCAGCGCGCCGCAGCCCAACCCGATCTACACCGGCTTCAATTACCGCGCCGATGGCGTCAATTCCAGTTACAACTCGCTGGTGACGGAAGTCCAGAAGCGCATGGCCAATGGCCTGCAGTTCCAGTTTAGCTATACCTGGTCCAAGCTGATGGACACCAACTCGGACCTCTTCGCGGGTTCGACGACACAAGGCTCGTTCAGCCAGCCGTTCTACTACATCTCGAACAGCCATATGAACCTCGAGAAAGCGGCCGGCGCCTTCGATCACGCGTCCAACTTCAAGTTTAACTTTAGCTACGAGTTGCCCTTCTTCTCGTCGCAGAACGGCTTCGCCGGCCATGTGCTCGGCGGCTGGCAGTTGAGCGGCTTTTACCAAGGCTACTCCGGGCACCCTATCGAGGTTTTCAACAGCCGGCACATATTCAAGGGCAGCGCCCTTGACGCCAATGGCTTCCCGGAGAACCTCGGCGGCGACTATAACCTAGACGGTTCGAGGAACGACCATCCGGATTACGTGGGCAGCAGCATCAGCGCGGCATACGCCACCAATCAGAGCCCCGCGGATGGAATTTTCGTAGACAACAACAAGATCGGCTGCGGGTTTGCCGGTCAGGCCTCGATCAACACTGCAAAGTGCAATTCGCAGAATGGCGTGGGGACGCCAAACAGTCTCTTCGTCAATCCCCCTGGCACGGGGGTACGCTTCGGGACGCTTGGCCGGAATGTCTTCCGCAGTCCCTGGTTTAATGGCATGGATGCGGCGTTGTTCAAGAATGTGAAGGTGGGTGAAGGGAAGAACCTTCAGCTCCGGTTTGAATCCTTCAATACGCTCAATCATCCGAACTTCGATGGCATCAATACCAACCTGAACAGCTCGGGCTTCGGCAAGGCGAACTTCCTCGCCGGCACGCCTTCCCGGTTGTTACAGTTGGGCGTGCGCCTCACGTTCTAGTTCTCGCAGCTTGCCTACATGCCGGGCGCGATTCGTCGCGCCCGGCATTTTCTCTGTCCTGTCCGATTGGGCCCACCGCGCGGATCGGCCTTCTCCCGCCCTTGTTTAGCGCACGATGAAGGTCGGAAGGGGCTGATTCGCCAACTGCTGGCGCCGCTGGCGGCGGGCCGCTTCGTACCGGCTCATCAGCGAGTGCGCCTTTACGGCATTTCCCTGGCGCGCGTAGGCCTGGGCAAGAAGGTAAAGCGCCTCTTCCTCCGCCGGGGCGAGCTCCTGCGCCCGCTCTAGCTGCCTGACAGCATCGGCAAGGCGGCTCTGCTGTAGGCGCAGCTTGCCGAGCTGCAGATATGCCGGCGCAAAGCGCGGCGCGAGCGCCTCCGCGCGCAAGAATTCTTCGGCCGCGCCGGCGACCCGTGGCGGCACCCGTTGCGCCAGCAGAATGCCGATCGCCAAGTGGGCGTTCGGAAGTGTGGGGGCGGTCGCCGCCGCGGCGCGCGCCGCGGTCAGCGCGGCGGGAATCTCGCCGTCGTTGCCGAGCGCCTGCGCCACCAGTAGATAGAGGTTGGCCGCATCTGCCGGGGGGGCGACTTCGATCGCCCGGCGCGCGGCCGCAGCGGCCGCCTGGTTGCGGCCCATGCGCAGATTGGCGACGGCTAGCGCCTGCCATAACCGCGGATTGCGCGGCTCGGCTTGGGCTGCGACCTCGAGCGCGCGCGAAGCGGCTTCGGCGGCATTGGCGCGCAACAAGGCCAGGCCGGCGTCGCCCGCGTAGAAGCGACCCTGCGGGTTCAGTTCGTAGGCCCGCTGCAGGTCGCCGGCGGCCTGCTGCGGCTCGCCCAGCCCTGCTTCAGCCAGGCCGCGCATATGTAAAATCGCCGCGGCCTCGTCAACCGTGTTGCCGCGCGCGCCCTCGAGCAGCTGCATGGCACGCCGCCAGGCGCGCTTCTGGACGGCTGCTTGCGCCTGTTGTAATCGTTCGGGGACGTTTTGCGCACCCACCGTCGCGGGCAGGATTAAGGCGGCCGCCATCGCGCCGCGCGCCAGCCAGCCGGGTTTCACCGCAGTCCCTCGCCTTCGGTCAAGGTCAGAATTCGGTCGGCAGGCACGTTGGGGAAAGATTGCACCAGTCCAGAGGGCCAGCGTACCTTCACCGACTCGATCCGAATCTCCGCGCCCAATCCAAAATGCACGCGCAGATCGCTCGCCGACAAATAACTGCCGTCGTTGTGGACTTCGCGCATTTGGGTCCCGGCGGCGGTCTTGAGCCAGACGAGCGCGCCGATGGCGTCGCGGTTGCTCTTGATGCCGATCAGCTTGAACGTGGCCCAGTGGCCGCCGCGGGTGACGTTGCGCAGCAGTTGCGGCGGCGCATCGATATTGTTCACGAAGACGTCCATGCGTCCGTCGTTGTCGAAGTCGGCGAAGGCGGCGCCGCGCGAGGACACGGGATTGTTAAGACCCGGTCCGGCGGCGGCGCCCACGCTGGCGAAGCGGCCGTTGCCCAGGTTGCGAAACAACAGCTTCGGCTCCTTGTAGCGGCTATCCACGTGAAATTCGTCGAACTGCGGATAGACGTGGCCGTCGGCGGCGAAGAGGTCCAGCCACCCGTCGTTGTCGAAGTCGCGAAAGCCGACGCCCCAGCCGAGATAGGGAAGCGTGGCGGCGCCAATGCCGGCGGCGAAGGTGTCGTCTTGATAAAGGCCGGGGCCCACGCGCTCAAAAAGCGAGTAGGTCTGGCTTGAGAAGTTTGTCGTGGCCAAGGCGAAATGGCCGTTGTTGTGGATGTCGCCGATATCGACGCCCATGCGCGCCTGCTCCCGCCCGTCGCCGCTGAAGGCCACGCCCGAGATGCCGGCCACGTCGGTGAAGCGCAGGTGTCCGTCGTTGTGCCAGAGCGTCGCCGGGGTGCTGTCGCTGGCGACGTAAATATCCGGCCGGCCGTCGCCATCGGCGTCGAAGACGACGACGCCCAAGCCATAATGCGGCGGCCCGGAGTCGATGCCCGACGACTTTGAGACGTCCGTAAAAGTGCCGTCGCCGTTGTTGCGATAGAGCAGGTCGTGCGAGCCGGGCAGACCGAGCGGCCCGCAAAACACGGGCACGCCTTGCCGGCCGCATTGAAGCCCGTAACGCGGCGGATGCAGCACGTCGTAGTCCACGTAGCGGGTCACATAAAGGTCGAGCAGGCCGTTGCTCCGCAGATCGGCAAAGCTGGCCGACGTGCTCCAGCCGCTGCCCTGCAAGCCGGCGCGGGCGGAAACGTCTTGGAACCGGCCGCCGCCGAGATTGCGGAAGAGGGCGTTGTGGCCGACCCCGGTGACGAATAGATCGTCGCGGCCGTCGTTGTCGTAATCGCCCACGGCGCAGCCCATTTCCCAGCCGGTGAAGCGGATGCCGGATTGCGCGGTTACGTCCACGAAATGGCCGTGGCCGAGGTTATGGTACAAGCGGCCGTCGGCCAGCGAGCCGGGGCGGCCTCGGGCGATGTCCTGAAGGTTCGCCAGCGTGCTGCCGTTCGTCACGTAAAGATCGGGCAAGCCGTCGCCGTCGTAATCGATCCAGCAAGCGCCGTTGCCCAAGGAATCGAGAATCGAGAGCTTTTGCCGGTCCCCCGATCGGTTCACGACGGAAATGCCGGACGCCGCAGTGACGTCCTCGAAACGGATGCCGCGCCGCGGCGACTGGGCGAATAGGCAGACGGCAACGGCTAGGCCGGCAGCGCCCAGCGCCGGCAAGAGTCGTACGGCCTTGTGCGGCACCTCCCGATTTTAGCCGCTGCCGGCCAGGCGCGGCTCGAGCCTAGGCGCTAGCCCAAGGCGACTGGGGCGGGGGATTGCCTGGATGGGCGACGTAAAAGCCCTGCACGAAATCGGCGCCGTGATCGGCAACCCAGGCGAATTCGCCTTCGGTCTCGACGCCCTCGGCGACGGTTTTTACCTCGAGCGCCTGCGCCGTCTCGAGCAGCTTGGCCGCGACGATGGCTTTATAGGGGTCGCGATCCACGCCGGCGATGACTTCGCGGTCAAGCTTGACGTAGTCGGGAGCGAGCCTTTCCAGGCGATGCAAGGAACTGTAGCCGGAGCTGAGGTCGTCGAGCGCGACGGCAAAGCCGGCTTGCCGGAAACAATCGAGCAACGCGCGCAAATGGCCGAGGTCGTCTTCCTCGTCGCTCTCGACGGCCTCGAATACGAACTGTTCACGCCTCAGGCCCAGCTCGGCGATCAATTCGACCGTGGCTTGCAAACATTCCCGCGGATCGTAGATGGCGGCGGCGTTGAAGTTGACGAAGACCTTGGCCGCGACGCCATGGCGCGCGGTGGCGCGCAGAGCGGCTTCCCGCGCCGCCAAATCGAGCCGATCGGTAAGTTCGGCGCGGCGCGCCACGTCCAGCATGCGGCTGGGCGGAATGAGCGCGGCGGCGTCGTCGCCCTCGTCCCGACCTCGCATCAGGCATTCGTAAGCGAACAACTGGCGCTGTGGCGTGGCTTGGACGATGGGCTGAAAATGCATTGCGAGCGCCTGGCGGGAAAGCATGCCCAAGAGCCAGGAGGCTTCTTGGCGAGCGAGCAGGCCGTTGAGGGATTGCATTTGAAAATAGTCTTGGTGCGAGAGTACCTGGCCGAGTGGCTGGAAAAGAGCCCGGGTGGCGGTCTGTTCCGGGGCGGTTAGCTGCCGCCCAAGGGCGGCGATGAAGCTAGAGGGGTCGGACTGGTGAAGGGCGATGCTCAGGCATTCGGCGCCTCCCGAACACGGCTGGTGCCGCGTCGCCAGCCACTGCCCGATTTTTGCCGCCGTGCTGCGTGCCGGCAAGCGCAAGTGGAGGACGCCCGGGCCGGCGAACGCCGCGGGCTCGCTGCGGCGCGGAGGTGCTAGAGGGACTGATGAGAAGCGGTCACTTGCCCATAAAGGGCGAGGCCGGTTTGCGGAGCTGGGACGAAAAATTTGCCTCAAGGTGGACATGGGTTGGAACAAGTCCCGTACTTCTTGCTTCGTCCGCTGCGGGCGCGCTCGCTCGGCCAAGGATTCTCCAATCCGTCGGGCAATCGCTCTAGAAAGGCCATTCTACTCCCCCGTACTCAGCCGGCCCTAGATTCTATCTAGTACCCGCCCAGGTACTGCTCGCCGGGGCAAAAGCGCCCGTCGCGCCTGATCCGATGGGCAACCCGCCGCTGGCGCCACTGCCGCGCCAACGGTAAACTCGCAAGCTATATGGACCTGCTGAGCGCATGGATGCTGCTGGCGATCCTGTTTTTGCTCGTCACATTGCCGCTGATGGTGATCGCCCATCGACTGGCCCGCATCGCCCGCATCATGTCCCGCATCGAGGGCATGAACCTGCGCAGCATGCAGCGCTGGGGCGGCTAGTTGGGCGTGGATTTGCGGGAATCCCTGGCCGGACGGTCAGCGGATCGAGCGCAAGAACATCGCCAGGTTGACGGCCAGCGGATCGAGCATCGAGCGCACGCCGGTGAGGATGGTGACGTGGTCGCGGCCGGCGGCGCGCAAACTTCGAGCCCGCACGCCGCACGCGGTCAGCTTCGCCTCCATGGCTACGGCCTGCTCCGCGGCGCCGGGATAATCGCGCTCGGCAAAGGCGAGAAAAAAGGGCGGCGCGGTGGCGCTGGCGTGCGTGATCGGCGACGCGTCATGGTAAGCGGCCGCATCCGTTCCGAACGCCGCCGCCAAGTAACCGTCCTCGAAACCTTGATAGCGGGTCAGGTCGTAGATGCCGCAGATGGAAACCACGCCGGCGATCTGGCGCGGCAGCGCTTGCTGGCGTTTTAAGTAGTCCGGGTGGAGTGCCAATAACGAGACGAGGTGGCCGCCGGAAGAATGCCCGGCCAGGCAGATGCCGGTGGTCTCGATCCCCGATTCCCGGCTGCCGCGCAGCAAGAAGCCGAAGGCCGCCGCCACGTCCTCGATCTGGGCGGGATGGGGATGGGCCGGCGCCAAGCGGTGATTGGGCAGCGCCACCGCATAGCCGAACTTGACCAGCACCTCGGCCAAGGGACGGTACTCCGATTTATCGCCGCCGCGCCACCCGCCGCCATGGACGAAGAAGAAGAGCGGCGCGCGCTGGCGGTCCGGCAGATAGAGATCGAGCCGCTGGCGCTCATCTTCTCCATATCGCATGTCGGGCAGGTGCTGCGGCATGCGAATAGCGTACATGGAAAGGTGTAGCGGTTGTTTGCGCCAGTAACTGCGCCGTGATCGAGTGGAAGCGGCCGCCACGGCAATGCGAGGCAGCCCGCCATTGGCGTTTTTGGGTGTATGCTGCCCAGTTCACCGGAGAAGCCGACAATGCGGCGAGTTTCGATTTGTTGTTTGTGGGTGGGTCTGGCGCTCCTTGTTATGCCACTGGCGGCACAGGTCGGCCCATCGCTCTATGCCGGCATGCGTTGGCGGCAGGTGGGCCCGTTTCGCGGCGGGCGCGTAACCGCCGTGGCCGGCGTTCCCGGCGACGCCGCCACCTATTACATGGGTACGGCCGGCGGCGGGCTATGGAAAACGGTGGATACCGGCTGGGTGTGGAAGCCCATCTTCGATCATGCGCACGTCGCCTCCATCGGCGCCGTGGCCGTTGCGCCTTCGAACCATGAAATCGTCTATGTCGGCACGGGTGATGTCAGCGATGTTGGCGATGCGGTCAATCAGGGAGACGGTGTCTGGAGATCGGACGACGCCGGCAAGTCGTGGCAGCATGCCGGGCTCGACGATTCGCGCCATATCGGCTCGTTGATCGTCGACCCGCGCGATCCCAATATCGTTTTGGTTGCCGCTCTGGGGCACACCTTCGCTCCCAATGCCGAGCGCGGCGTCTTTCGCACCACGGATGGCGGCCGTACGTGGAGCAAGGTTCTCTACATTAACGACACGATGGGCGCCGTGAATCTGGCGGCCGATCCCGATAATCCCAAGATTGTTTTCGCGGCCCTCTGGTATCACTATGACCAGCCCGGCAAGCGCCGTTCCTTCGACGCCCGGGAAGGCGGCGCGATCTATAAGTCCACCGACGAGGGCCGAACTTGGAAGCCAATCGCTGGGCACGGGCTGCCGGCCGGCGGCATGGGCCGCATCGGTCTCGCCGTGGGCCCCGGCACCCGCGGTCGGCGCGTGTACGCCATCATTTCGGCGCGCGACGGCGGCTTATATCGCTCCGACGACGGCGGCGCGACTTGGAGCCGCGCTAGCCAAGACCGCCGCGTGACCGGTAACGGTTACTTCAGCGAGGTCTATACCGACCCCCGCAACGCGGAAATCGTTTACGTCGGCCAGACGTCGCTCTACCGCTCGACCGACGGCGGCCATACGTTCATATCCTACAAAGGCGCGCCCGGCGGCGACGACAACCACGTGCTCTGGATCGATCCCTTGAATTCGCGAGATATGATCTTGGGCAGCGATCAAGGCGCGACCATCAGCCTGGATGGCGGCATGACCTGGAGCTCTTGGTACAACCAGCCGACCGGCCAGATTTATCACCTCTCGACCGATAACCGCTTTCCCTTCTGGATCTACGGCACGCAGCAAGACAGCGGCTCGGTGGGTACGGCCAGCCGCGGCGACTACGGCGCCATCACCTTTTTCGATTGGGACGCCGTGGGCGGTTACGAGTTCGGCTATATCGTGCCCGATCCGCTGAACCCGAATCTCATCTACGCCGGCGGCCCGGGCCGCGGCACGGTGCGGATCGACCGCCTCAACCATCAAGTGGCCGACGTTTCGCCCGACATGGCCCGCGATCGCAAGCTGCACCTCGACATCAATCCGCCGCTGGCCTTTTCGCCCGAGGATCCCCGCCTGCTCTTGGAAGGCACGCAATACGTGATGGCCACGCGCGACGACGGCGCGCATTGGCGAGCCATCAGTCCGGATCTCGCCGCGCGCCCCGACGCCAACGACAAGGGCGGGTTCTATCCGCCGGCGATCAGCTCGGTCGCGCCTTCTCCGGTATCCGCCCGCGTAATCTGGACCGGCAGCAACGACGGCTTGATTTACCTTACCGAGGACGGCGGCGCCACGTGGCGCAACGTAACCCCGCCGGAATTCACCGTTCATAGCTACGTGGACCTGGTCGAAGCCTCGCCTTGGGACGCGGGCACCGCTTATGTGGCCATGGACCAGCACGCGGATAACGACTTCAAGCCCTATATTTTTCGCACCAAGGATTTCGGGCACACCTGGACAGACGTGGTGGCGGGTATCCCCGACGGCAGTCTCGCGCGCGTCGTGCGCGAAGATCCCGAGCGGCGGGGGCTGCTATACGCAGGAACGGAGACCGGCGTGTTTGTCTCCTTCGACGATGGCGATCATTGGCAAGCGCTGCAACTGAACCTGCCCACCGTTTCGGTCCGCGACCTCGGCATCCGCCAAGGCGATCTGGTGGCGGCCACGTATGGCCGGGCGTTCTGGATTCTGGACGACCTCAGCCCCTTGCGGCAGGCCGCCACGGTGGCGGCGGCGTCCGCGCCCTACCTTTATCGTCCGGCCCCCGCTATCCGCGTGCGCCGCGACGAAAACCAAGACACGCCGCTGCCGCCGGAGATGCCGGCCGGGCAAAATCCACCCGCCGGCGCGATTATCGATTATTACCTTCCGGCGGCGCCAAGCGGCGATATTACGCTGGCCATTTATGACCGCGACGGCCAATTGGTCCGCGAGTATTCGAGCGCGCCGTTACCGCCCAATACCGAGCCGCCGCCGCCAGTACCCAGCTATTGGCTGGCCCATCCTCGGCCGCTGCCGAAATTGGCGGGCATGAATCGCGTCGTTTGGGATCTGCGCTACACCCCGCCGACGGCTTTGCGGCATGGCTTCTCGATTTCGGCGGTGTTCGAGGATACGCCCGCCGACCCGCGCGGGCCATTGGCCGTACCCGGCACATACGAGGTGCGACTCACGGTGAACGGCCGCACCTACACCCAGCCGCTCGCCGTCGAGATGGACCCGCGAGTCGCGGTATCACAGGCGGCGCTCGAAGCGCAACTGCGTCTCGAGTTGCAACTGATGGACGAGATGAAGGCCAGCTTCCAGGGCCACGCCGAAATCGCGGCCTGGCGGGGCAAGCTGGCCGAGCGGCAGCAGGGCGTAGTCGCCGCCAAGGCAAGCGGCAAGGCGGCGCTGGCGGCGCTTGCCCGCCTCGATAAACAAGCGGCGGCGCTCGAAGGCGGCGCGGGCGGCGGCTTTCCGCGCGGCGAGACACCGCCGCCGCCCAGTTTCGGCGGCCTCAACGGCCAGTTGGCGGGGCTAGCCGAGGCTATCGGGCAAGCCGATGCGGCGCCCACGCAAGCTGCCGTGGAGGCGGCGGATTATTATGCCGGCCAACTCAAGTCCGTCCAGGCGCAATGGCGCGAGCTGCATAGGTCCGGTCTGGATACGATCAATCGGCTTCTGGCCTCCACCGGCGTGGTTCATTGACAGCCGGATGAGGCGCGCCTTGCGATCCGATCCCATGGCTTTGCCGCGCAGCGAGTAGGGGCGCGGGGATTGCGCGATGGCGTGCCCCGTGCGGTAATGGAGGGGCTGCCGACCGGGTGACTCGCCATGTCCGACTTCGCCGCCGATCTCAAGGCTCGTGCCGACCTCGCCGCCATCGTCGGCGAGGTGGTGGCGCTGAAGAAAACCAGCAACGGCTGGATCGGCCTCTGCCCGTTTCACTCCGAAAAGACGGCATCGTTTCACGTCCATGCCGCACGGCAGTTTTATTACTGTTTTGGCTGCCAGGCGCACGGCGACGTTTACGCCTTCTTGATGCAGACGCAGAAGCTGGGCTTCCGTGAAGCCGTCGAGGCGTTGGCGGAAAAATTGAACGTGCCCTTGCCGCCGCTCTGGGGGCAGGGAAGCGAAGGCGGCGACGACGGGCGGCGGGCGGAACTGCTGCGCATCCACGCGGCCGCGGCGCAGTTTTTCGCCGGCCAGTTAAGGGCGCCTTTGGGCGCCGGCGCCCGCGCCTATCTTGAGGGCCGTGGGGTCTTAGCGGCGGCAATCGAGCGCTTCGGCCTCGGTTTTGCCCCTGGCTCCGGCCGGGCATTGACGGAATGGCTGCGGCAACGCGGCTTCGCGCCCGAGTTGGCCCTGTCCGCCGGCCTTTGCCAGCCGCGGCGGGCCAGCACCGAGAACGACACGAACGCCGCCGCCGCGCGGCGGTCGGATTGGGACGACTTGTATGATCGCTTTCGCGACCGCGTGATCTTTCCCATTGCCGACGAGCGTGGACGGTCGATTGCTTTCGGCGGCCGCCTTCTAGCCGCCGATCCGGCGCGCCCGGCGCCCAAATACTTGAACTCGCCGGAGACGCCGATTTACACCAAGGGCCGCGTCTTGTACAACCTTGATCGGGCGCGCGAGGTCATTCGGCGCTTGGGCTACTTCATTTTGGTGGAGGGCTATCTCGATTGCCTGGCGGTTTTCATGGCCGGCTTCGAGAATGTCGTCGCGAGTTGCGGCACTGCGCTGAGCGCGGCGCAGATCGCTACATTGGGCCGTTACGCCAAGAACGTGGTTGTTAACTTCGATCCCGATGCCGCGGGCGCCGGCGCCGCGGAAAAGTCCATTGCCCTGCTGCTCGAAGAGGGCTGCAAGGTCCGCGTCGTCAGCTTGCCCGCGGGACTCGACCCCGACCAGTACCTGCGACAGCAGGGCGCCGAGGCCTATGGCAAGGCCTTGAAGCAAAGCGCCGCCTTCTTCTCGTTTTTGGGCGAGCGGGCGCGGCAGCGCTTCGACTTGCGCCGGGCCGAGGGCCGGGTTGCGGCACTCAATTTCTTGCTGCCTTACGTCAATCGCGTCCACGATGCGATGCTACGTTCGGAATTGACCGACGAACTCGCCATGCAACTTGGCATCGAAAATGCCGTCGAGCGGCAACAACTTCGCAAGGCGACGCAACAGCGGCGCTCGAACCTATCCAGTCCGGCGGAATCGGCGGGCGGCGATCTCTTGCCCGCGGAGAGGGTCTTGCTGCGTGCCATTGTGGAATGGGATCACGAGCGCGAGCGCCTTTTGCAGCTGGCGGCGGATGAAAATCTATTGCAGGGCCTGGCGACCGAGCCATGGATTTCGCCGCTGAGGCACCTTCCAGATCTTGCGCACGCCGACTGGAACGACATGCAATCGGCGCTAGAACCCGCGGACCGGCGCTTGCTGGCCACGGTGCTTTTGCACGCCACTGAACCGCTCGATGAGGCGACTGTAGCCGGCGCGATCGAGGCTTTGCGGGACCGCCCGTTGGAACGACGGCGGCGCCAGTTGCAAGCGCAGGTAAAGGATGCCGAGTGGCGTCGGGACCACTTGAGCCTGAAGGGGTTACTGACCGAACTTCAAGAGGTGGAGCGGCGCCTGCGGGAGCGGCGGCAAGCCTTTCAACTGCGTCGCGACGCTTCCGCCTAGGTCCGAAATGGGAGCGAGCGGAGGCCCTTTCCCGGCCACCGAGGAAGGGCGAATGCCCGCACGGCAGGGGTGGCGAAAAGAAACTTCGGCGTTTTCCGGCTCATCTAAGCTAATAGGCGGGTAGGTTGGGGCGAAGGGCTGACGGCTGAACGCTGAGGCGGGCTGGCAATAGCCTGCTAGATTATATTAAAATTTGGTCTGAGCTGCTATAATGACCTGATTTTGGGCCGATTGGCCGCCGGGCGGCGCCCGGCAGCGCGGCCCCTGCGCATCCTCCTGTCCCCCCGAGGAGAGATCTTGGCCATCGACGACCGATACGACGAAATCCAGAAGTTGATTAACGCCGGCAAGGAGAAGGGATATTTGTCTTTCGAAGAGGGCACCGAGCCGCTCGCTGCCGACGATACTGCCAACGAAGATCTCGGTGAACTTCTCACCAGCTTCGGCCGCCACGCCGCGGAAAGCGAAGAGGGCGGCGACCTGGATCGCACCGCGCTGGACGAGGAAGATCTCGAACTCGACTTGACGCCGGGCGCGTTGGAAAAGACCAACGATCCAGTGCGCATGTATTTGCGCGAGATGGGCACCGTGCCGCTCCTGACCCGCGAAGGCGAAGTCGAAATCGCCAAGCGCATCGAACGCGGCCAAGTGAAGGTGCTCAAGGCGTTGTCGCGCGCCCCGGTGATCATCCGCGAACTGATCAGCACCGGCGAGCAGTTGCGGCAAGGCGCCAAAAATATCAAGGAAGTGGTGGTGGTGGACATCGAGGAGGACGAAATCTCCGAAGAAGTTCTCCGCCGCCGCCTCACGGAAGTCTCCGGCCAGCTCGACGAGTTGGCGGCCCTCTACAAGAAGCTCGTGCAGTGCCAAGAGAAGCTTGCCGGCATTTCCCGCGTCAAGGATCCGCGCAAGCACCGCAAGGCGCGCTTCCAGGTGGCCCGCGTGCAGGTGCAGGTGTCGCGGCTGATTCGCTCGCTGCGGTTCACGCCGCTCGAATTGAAACGGTTGATCGAAAAGCTGACCCGCACGGTGGACGAGTTGCGCCCGCTCGAGGGGCAGTACAATCGCCTGGAACGCAAAATCGAAAATACCCGCGGCGCGGAGGCGCTGAAGGAGCTGCGGCGCGATCAGCGGCAGGTCAAGGAGCAGCTCGCCCGCGTCGAAAGCGATGCCGGCGCCAGCAGCGCCGATCTCAAGCGCACGCGCATTACCATCATTACCGGCGATCACCAGGCCGAGAGCGCCAAGCGCGAGTTGATCGAAGCCAACCTGCGGCTGGTAGTCTCGATCGCCAAGAAATACACCAATCGCGGTCTGCAATTTCTCGACCTGATTCAAGAGGGCAATATCGGCCTGATGAAGGCGGTGGATAAATTCGAGTACCGCCGCGGCTACAAGTTTTCGACCTATGCGACGTGGTGGATTCGGCAAGCCATCACCCGCGCCATCGCCGATCAGGCGCGCACGATCCGCATCCCCGTGCACATGATCGAGACGATCAACAAGCTGATTCGCACCTCGCGGCAGTTGGTGCAGGAGCTCGGGCGCGAACCGACCAGCGAGGAAATCGCCAAGCGCATGGACATTCCCGTCGCCAAGGTGCGCAAGGTGCTCAAAATCGCGCAGGAGCCGATTTCACTGGAAACCCCCATCGGCGAAGAGGAAGACTCCCATTTGGGGGATTTCATCGAAGATCGCGGCGTGATCTCGCCCGCGGACGCGGTGATCAACGTCAACCTGAAGGAGCAGACTTCGCAGGTGCTCAAGACGCTGACCCCGCGCGAGGAAAAAGTCATCAAGATGCGCTTTGGACTCGATGACGGCAGCGAGCATACGCTGGAGGAGGTAGGGCAATCGTTCGCGGTAACCCGCGAGCGCATTCGCCAGATCGAAGCCAAGGCGCTGCGCAAGCTGCGGCATCCCAGCCGGAGCCATCGTCTGCGGGCGTTTTTAGATACTACGCTGCACGATTAGCCCCACTAGGCCGGGACTCTAACGCGGGCGGATACCGTAGTTCGTCAATAAATAATTGAGGAAACCTTCGCGAGCATCAGGTTTGATCTGGGCGCCGAAGCCGGTCATCTTGGTAAGCTCGCGGTCCCATTGGGCGCGGGTTAAACGCTCCTGACGGATCATGTCTTCGTCGTGGCAGGCGAGGCATGTGCCGCGGAATCCGGCGGGCTGTTCGGGCTTCGACGGAGCGGGTG
>JBOGKX010000121.1:0-19609 GCA_050746125.1 Terriglobales bacterium
GGCGGGGGCGGGCGCGCTGCTGAGCGCCCCCGCCGCCGCTTCCGCTCCCGATCCCGCCCCGGTTGCCGGCGCCATCGAGCCGCTCACCTCGACGAGTGGTGTCTTCATCCCGCCGCGGGGGCGAAGCTTCCTGAAGTTCAGCTTCGATTTTCCCGAACCGTCGGTGCGCTTCGCCGACCTCTTGTTCTCCTTCCGCCTCTACACCTTCGAAAACGCCTACGCCCTCGACCCCGCCGCCATGGAGTGGAGCGGCGGCGACGACGAAGCTCGCTTGGTCTGCCGGCGGCTCACTTGGGCCGGCGGGCAGCAGCCGGCGGCCGGCCGCCTGGAGGCGCATTTCCGCCGCACCGAAGCCGGCGTCGAGTGGCGCGCGGAAGCGCGCATGGATTCGAAGCTGGCCATCAAGGCCATCTCCGCCATCGTGCGCGGCGTGCCGCGGGGCAAGATCTCCGCCGGCGGCGGCGGCTTCTTCGATCATCGCGACAACGAGGTGCTGTTCGGCTACCCCTTCGGCGGCGATTCGCTGTTTTTGGCCGGCGGCATGAATACGCCGCTGGTGGCGATCCAGCCGGCTGCCGGCGGCTACTTCGTGCTTTCCGCCCGCGATACCGGCGTGCACGCGCATCGTTTCTATTTGCAGCCGGGCGAAGAGGGCTACCGCGCCGAGCTCACCTACGAATCCGAGGGCTGGCGCCGCTCGCCCGCGATCGCCCCGCCAGCCTGGCGCGCCGAGCGCGCCGCCACGCTCGACGCCGCCTTCCGTCCGCATTTCGCCCACCTCGAGCAAGTCTTCCGCCTGCCCGATTGGGAGGCGCGCCCCGACGCGCCCGCCTGGATCCGCGACACGGCGCTGGTCATCGCCCTGCACGGCATGCACTGGACGGGTTACGTCTTCAACGATTTCGCGCGCATGCGGAAAATCCTGGAGTGGGTGGCGACGCAGATTCCCGGCGACCGCGTGCTGGTGTTTCTGCCCGCCTGGGACGGCCGCTATTACTGGAACTACCCGCTCTACGAGCCTGATCCGCGCCTTGGCGGGCCCGCCGGATTCGCCGCCCTAATGGCCGCCGGACATCGCCTCGGCTTTCGTTTCATGCCGATGTTCGGCTCCGATTCCGCCAACGATCACCTCTCCACGCGCGAGCGGCTCGCCGACGCGCGCACGATTCTGACCGACGGCGATCCGTTCCGCCTGAATTGGGTGGATTGGGACAACGACCGCCGCAACGAGGGCTGGTCGCCGTTTATGAACCTGGGCGTGGACAGCTGGCGCGAATGGCTGACCGAGCGCATCGCCGCCACCCTGAAGAATTACGGCGCCGACGCCTATTTTCTCGACATCGCCGGCGGCTGGGTCAACAACACGCAAGGCGATATGTTCGCCGGCGAGCGCCAGTTGGTGGCCGACCTGCGCCGCCGCTTTCCGCACGTGCTGGCCTGCGGCGAAATGTCGTACGACGCGCTGCTCGGCTTCATCCCCTTGTTCCAGGTCTTTTCCGAGCGCGGCTATCCGCCCGCGTTCAAGAAGTACTGCCGCGCCTTCCAGCACCTGAGTCATCCCGCCCCGGGCCGCGGCAGCAGCGGCGTGCACGAGTCGGGCTTCGGCCGCTTCAATCCGCAAACGCTCGACCTCGATCCCGAGGAGATCCCCACGATCACCGTCGTGGACGACACCTTCGACAAGTACCGCGATCTCATGGCGGCGGTGATCGCGGCGGCGAAAAAGCGCGCCGCCATCACGGGCTGAGCCGCGCCAGCCGGGGAAACACATCCGCCAGCCGCGCGTAGAGCAGGTCGAAAACCTCGTAGGCGCGGGCGTAGACCGCGGCGTTTTCAGCGCGCGGTTGGAAGCGATTGGCCGTCTCCAGCGTGGCGTCGCAGGCCGCCGGCACGCTGGGGTAGCGGCCGGTGCCGGTCATCGCCAGCAGCGCCGCGCCGTAGGCCGCGCCTTCGGCCGTGCGCAGCCGCGCGCAATCGAGTTCGTAAACGTCGGCCTGAATCCGCGGCCAGACTTCGCCCCGCGCCCCGCCCCCCGCCAGCACCGCCTCGCGCGGCCGCAGCCCCATCTCCCGCAGCACCGCGAAGCAATCCTTGAGGCTGAAGGCCACCCCTTCCAGCACCGCCCGGATCATGTGCGCGCGCGTGTGCCGCGCCGTCAGCCCGATCCAGCCGCCGCGCGCCCAGGGATCGAGGTGCGGCGAGCGCTCGCCCATCAAATACGGCAGAAACAACAGCCCTTCGGCGCCCGCCGCCACCGCGGCGGCCTCGGCGCAAAGCCGCTCGTAGGCGTCGTCGCCCGCGCCGTCGCAGTCGAGTTGGTCGCGCAGCCAGCGCAGCGAGAGCCCGGCCGCCTGCGTCACCCCCATCACGTGCCAGGTGTCCGGCACGGCGTGACAAAACGTGTGCACGCGCCCGCGCGCATCCACCCGCGGCTCGCCGGTCGCGGCAAAGATCACGCCCGAAGTTCCGATCGTCGCCGCCACCAGCCCCGCGCGCACCGCCCCGGTGCCGACCGCGCCCGCCGCCTGATCGCCGCCGCCCGCCACCACCGGCGTGCCGGCCCGCAAGCCGGTGGCGGCGGCCGCCTCCGCATGCAACCGCCCGGTGATCTCCGGCCCTTCATGCAACGAGGGTAAAAATCCCGCCGGCAGACCGAGCGCCGCGCGCATCGGCTCCGACCAGCGGCGATGCGCCACGTCGAGCAGGCCGGTGCCGCTGGCGTCGGCCAAATCGGTGGCGTATTCGCCCGTCAGGCGATAGCGAATGTAATCTTTCGGCAGCAGAAAGCGCCGCGCGCGGCGAAAGTCGTCGGGCCGGTTCTCGCGCAGCCACGCGAGTTTCGGCGCGGAAAACGACACCAACAGCGGATTCGCGGTCAGCTCGACCACGCGCGCGGCGCCGATGGCGGCGGTGAGGCGCTCGGCCTGCTCTTGCGCCCGCTGATCGCACCAAATGATCGCGGGCCCGAGCGTCGCGCCGCGCTCGTCGAGCAAGACCACGCCGTGCATCTGCCCGCTCAGGCCGACGCCGCGCACCGCTTCCGCCGGCGTGTCGCGCAAGACTTGGCGGATCGCCTCCTGCGCCGCGCGCCACCAATCTTCCGGCGACTGCTCGGCCCACAGCGGGCGCGGCATGGCGATCGGCGCGTGAGCGGCGGAGCAAGCGGCGCGCACCTCTCCGGCGGCACCCACCAGCAGCGCGCGCGTGCCGCCGGTGCCGCAGTCCAATCCCAACCAGCAATCGTTATCAGCCATGCGGAAGGTGGGCTGCCGGAGCGGCAGCCCTCGCACGATCATACCTGCTTGGCCACGAGTCGGCCCGCCGCCGCCCCCTGCGGGTTTGCCGAAACCATACCGAACCCATACAATGGCACAACCCGGCGACGGGCGACCCATGCCCCAACCCCCGCAGCTCGCCAACTTCATCGGTGGCGCGTGGAGCGCCGTGCGCGCCGCCGCTCGCCAGCCCGTCCTGAACCCCGCTACCGCCGAGACGCTGGCCGAGGTGCCGCTCTCGCCAGCCGCCGAAGTGGAGCGCGCAGTAGCCGCCGCCGTCCGCGTCTTCCCCGACTGGCGCGCCACTCCGCCCGGCGATCGCGTGCAGTTCCTCTTCAAGCTCAAACATCTCCTCGAGGCCCATCTCGAAGAGCTGGCGCGCACCATCACCCTGGAGTGCGGCAAGACCTATAAGGAAGCGGAAGGCGAGGTGCGGCGCGGCATCGAGAACGTCGAAGTCGCCTGCGGCGCGCCGTTGCTGCTGCAAGGCTACAACAGCGAGGACATCGCCCGCGGCATTGACGAAACCATGATCCGCCAGCCGCTGGGCGTGGTGGCGGCGATCACGCCCTTCAATTTTCCGGCGATGATTCCGCTCTGGTTTTTGCCCTACGCGATCGCCTGCGGCAATTGCTTCATCCTCAAGCCGTCCGAGCGCGTGCCGCTGACGGCGGTCAAACTGATGGAGTTGATCGCCCAGACCGGCCTTCCCGCCGGCGTCGCCTCCCTGCTGCTCGGTGGCAAGGAAGCCGTGGAAGCCCTCCTCGACCATCCCGGCATTCGCGCCGTCAGCTTCGTGGGGTCCTCGGCGGTCGCCGCGCATGTCTATGCCCGCGCCGCCGCCTGCGGCAAGCGCGCCCAGTGTCAGGGCGGCGCCAAGAATCCCGTCGTGATCTTGCCCGATGCCGACCCGGAAATGACCGTGCCAGTCCTTGCCGACTCCGCCTTTGGCTGCGCCGGCCAGCGCTGCCTGGCGGCCTCGCTGGTCTTGGCCGTGGGCGAAGCGCGGCGCACCTTCGTGCCCGCCCTGGCCGAAGCCGCCGCCGGCCGCGTCGTTGGCTTCGGCCTCGACCCGGACGTGCAAACCGGCCCGGTCATCTCCGCCGCCAGCCAGGCCCGCATCGAGCGGCTTATCGCCTCCGGCCTGGCCGAGGGCGCCACCGCCCTTGCCGACGGACGCCAAGCACGCATCCCCGGCCACGAAAACGGCTTCTTCGTGCGTCCCACCGTGCTCGACGGCATCGCCGCCGATGGCACGCTGGCACGCACGGAAATTTTCGGACCGGTCTTGGGCGTGATCCCGGTCGCCACCATCGACGAGGCGATCGCCTTTGTCAATCGCCAGGCCTACGGCAACATGGCCTGCCTGTTCACCGCCAGCGGCGCGGCCGCCCGCAAGCTCCGTTATGAAGCCCGCGCCGGCAACATCGGCATCAACCTCGGCGTGGCCGCGCCCATGGCCTTCTTCCCTTTCACCGGCTGGAAGGGCAGTTTCTTCGGCGACCTGCACGCGCAGGGACGCGACGCGATCGAGTTCTACACCGACAAGAAAGTCGTGGTCGAGCGCTGGCCGCGCGACTGGTCCCGCGTTTTCTAGTCTCGCCGCCGGCGGCCCTGGGCGGCGTGCCCGCGCCGCACCTTGTAACATGGTCGAAGGGGCGATTTCGATGCCGATAGATTCCCAGAGCTTCTTCTTCCAGCACTACAACCTCACCGCCGCCGACTTGCAGCGCTTCCTGACCGCCGCCATGGAGCGGGGCGGCGACTTCGCCGACCTTTATTTCGAGTACCTCTCCAGTTCCTCCTTGCTGCTCGAGGAATCGTTGCTGAAGTCCGCCCAGCAAGGCATCTCCGTCGGCGTCGGCGTTCGCGTGGTGTCGGGCGAGCGCAGCGGCTACGCCTACACGGACGATCTCGCGCCCGAGAAAATTCTGCATGCCGCCCGCACCGCCGCTCATATCGCCAGCGGTCCCGCCCGCACCCATATCGTCGGCTTGCACGAAGCTCCGGCGCGGCGCGGCAATCTTTACCCCGTCGTTCTCGCGCCCACCGACGCCGAGATCACCGCCAAGCTCGAACTCGTGAACCGCGCCGACCGCGCCGCTCGCGCTTTCGATCCCCGCATCGAGCAGGCGCGGGTCGGCTATGCCGACGAGCTGCGGCGCGTGCTGATCGCCTCCTCCGACGGCACCCTCGCCGCCGACTTTCAGCCGCTCACGCGCCTCAATGTGTTCTGCCTGGCGCGCGAGGGCGCCCTCAGCCAGCGCGGCACCTCCGGCGGCGGCGGCCGCGCCTCGCTCGACTTCTTCGCCTCTCAGCTCACGCCCGAGCAAATCGGCCGCGAGGCGGCGCGCGAAGCCATCGGCCAGTTGCATGCGCGCGAGTGTCCCGCCGGCGAGATTCCCGTCGTTCTCGGCCCCGGCTGGCCCGGCGTGCTTTTGCACGAAGCCGTCGGCCACGGCCTCGAAGCCGATTTCAACCGCAAGAAGACCTCCGCCTTTTCCGGCCTGATCGGCAAGCGCGTGGCAAGCGAGCTTTGCACCGTGGTGGATGACGGCACCTTGCCCGGCCGCCGCGGCTCGCTCAATATCGACGACGAGGGCGCTCCCACGCAAAGCACCCCGCTGATCGAAAAGGGCATCCTGCGCGGCTATATGGAAGACCAGCTCAGCGCCCAGCTCACCGGTGCCCCGCGCACCGGCAACGGCCGCCGCGAAAGCTATGCCCATCTGCCCATGCCGCGCATGACCAATACCTACATGCTCGCCGGCGAGGACGACCCGCAAGACATCATCCGCTCCGTCGCCCGCGGCCTCTACGCCGTCAACTTCGGCGGCGGTCAGGTGGATATCACCAATGGCAAATTCGTCTTTTCCGCCTCCGAAAGCTATTTGATCGAAGACGGCAAGATCACCGCCCCGGTGCGCGGCGCCACCCTGATCGGCAACGGCCCCGACGTGCTCACCCGCGTCTCGCGAGTCGGCAACGATCTGCGACTCGACCAGGGCATCGGCACCTGCGGCAAGGAAGGCCAGTGGGTTCCGGTCGGCGTCGGCATCCCCACCATTAAGATCGATCGCCTCACCGTGGGAGGCACCGCGCAATGACCGCCCCCGCCGCGAACGGCTTGGCCGACCTCGCGCAGCGCATCCTCGCCGCCGCCCGCCAGCGCGGCGCGAGCGCCGCCGAATGCGTGCTGCGCGAAGGCAGCGAGCTCAACACCACCGTGCGCCTGGGCGAGATCGAAAACTTGAAGGAGGCGGGCGGCCGTGGCCTGGGCATCCGCGTCTTTCTGGGCCAGCGCTCCGCCAGCACCTTCACCTCCGACTTCAGTTGGCCGGCGGTCGAGAGCATGCTCGATTCCGCCCTCGCCATCGCCCGCGTCGCCTCCGAGGACCCCGCCGCCGGCTTGCCCGAGCCCGGCGAATTGGGCCGAGCCGATGGCGACTTGGGCATCTACAGCCCCGAAATCCAGCAAGTCGGCGCCGACCAGGCCGTGGACCTGGCGCGCCGCTGCGAGCAGGCCGCCCTCGCGGCCGATCCCCGCCTGAGCAACTCCGAGGGCGGCAGCTTCGAGGCGTCCAGCAGTCGCAAAGTCTTCGCCAACTCGCTCGGCTTTCTCGGCGAATACCGTCGTTCCTCGTGCTCGCTGGCGGCGGTGCCGATCGCCGCCGAGGACGGCCACATGCAGCGCGATTATTGGTATTCGCTGGCGCATGCCCCCTCCGGACTCGACGCGCCCGAGGAAATCGGCCGCATCGCCGCTCAGCGCGCCCTGCGCCGTCTCGGCGCGCGCAAGGTGCCGACCGCCCGCGTGCCGGTGGTGCTCGATCCCATGGTCGCCCGCTCCTTGCTCGATCATGTCTTCCAAGCCGTCAACGGCGAGTCCATCTATCGCGGCACCAGCTTCCTGGCCGGCCAACTCGGCCAGTCCGTCGCCCATCCCGGCGTAACCATCGTGGATGACGGGCTGCGCATCGGCGGCTTCGGCTCCGCTCCTTTCGATGGCGAGGGCGTGCGCCGCCGCCGCACCGTGGTCATTTGTAACGGCCTCTTGGAGTCCTACCTGCTCAACTCCTACACCGCCCGCAAGCTCGGCCTGAAGACCACCGGAAATGCCGCCCGCGGCTTGGCCGGCAACCCCGGCGTCGGCTTCGGAAACCTTTATCTCGAGCCCGGCCCTACCTCCCCCGAAACGATTCTCGCGGGCATTCGCCAGGGGCTCTTCGTCACCGAGTTCATCGGCATGGGCGTTAATTTGATCACCGGCGATTACTCGCGCGGTGCTACCGGCCTCTGGATCGAAAATGGCGAACTCGCCTATCCCGTCGAAGAAATCACCGTGGCCGGCAATCTCAAGGACATGCTGCGCAACCTCGTCGCCATCGGCAACGACTTGGCTTTTCGCGGCGCCGCCGCCTCCCCCACCGTGCTGCTCGAAGGCCTCACCGTCGCCGGCCGCTAGCCGCCGCGGCGCCCGCCCGGCTGTACGCTTGATGTTATATGGCCGTGCCCGAGCCTCCCGCGCCGCGGGCGATGCCTTGGCTGCACCTGGCCATTGGCGCCGTCGTCACCGCGTTGATTGTCGCCGTGTTCGCCTTCCACGGCCACATCGCCGCGCGCCCCTCCGGCCGCCTCGATCCCGCTTATCTCCACCAAGTGCGCGCTAGCGCCACCCGCGTGCTCGAGGCCGACACCATGATGGCCGGCAGCGTGATCTACGTGGATGGCGCCGTCGCCAACCTCGGCCCCCGCGCCGTGACCACGGTCGAAGTGCGCCTGCGCTTCAAGGATCCTTACGGACAACTGGTGCAAGAGGAGCGCAGCCAAGTGATCGGCTCCGCTTCCGGCCCCTTGCCGCCCGGCGCCACCCGCACGTTTCGCCTCGGCTTCGATCACGTCTCGGCGCAATGGAACCAGACGCCGCCCGACATCCAAGTTCTCTCCGTTTTCACCCGCTGATCGGCCCAACACTCATCTCGCCCGCGCGCAGCGCAGCGTAGCTCGCGTGCTCTCCTGCTATGATCGAAATTCCGTGCGGAAACTCCCCCCAGTGCTGCTGTCGCTGTTGGCGGCGGTTCTGGCCGGCGCGCTCGGCGGCTGCGGCGCCGCGCCCAGGCCGCAACCGACTGGTCGCGTGGTCGTGCTCGGCTTCGACGGCGCCGATCCCGGCTTGGTGGCGCGTTGGATCAATCAGCTGCCGCACATTCGCGCCCTCGGCCTCTATGGAACGGTAACTTCCCTCGCCACCACCAATCCGCCCGAATCGCCCGTGGCCTGGGCCTCGTTCGCCACCGGCGAAAACCCCGGTAAAACCGGCATCTTCGACTTCCTCAAGCGCGATCCGCGCACTTATTTCCCGCGGATTGCCTTGCTGTCGCGCCGGCCCGGCCGCTTCTTCCTCGGCTTTCCCATCCGCCGCCCGGTGCTGATCAACGAGCGTCACGGCGTGCCGTTCTATCAAATTGCCGGCCAGGCGGGGCTGAAGACGGCGGTGATTCGCATGCCGCTGTCGTTTCCCGCCCATCCCATCGGCAATGCGGAGCTGCTGGCCGGGCTGGGCGTTCCCGACGTGCGCGGGACGTGGGGCACGTTCTTTTATTTCGCCACCGACCTGCCCGCCTATGAAGCCGGCGATACCGAGTTCGGCGGCAAGCTGGTGCGCTTGGTGCGCCAAGGCGATTCCTTCGCCACCAGCATCGAGGGACCGAACAACCCCGCTGTCTCCCCGGCGCGGCCGATTTCGCTGCCGTTGCGCCTCGCGATCGTCGGTGGAGCGCTGCAAATCGCCGTCGGCCAGCAGCGGCAAACCGTCGCCGCCGGCCACTGGAGCGGCTGGATGCATCTGGCCTTTCCCGCCTCGCCTTTCCTCGCCGTCCATGCCGTCACCCGTTTCTATGTCGAACAAGTCGCGCCCGAAGTGCGCCTCTACATGTCGCCGCTTAGCTTCGATCCCGACAAGCCGGCGGTGCCGCTTTCGTATCCCTCCGATTTCGCCCGACGCCTATCCCAGCACGATGGCCTGGAAAAAACCCTCGGCTGGTGGAACGATACCTGGGCCTTGAACGAAGGCAAGCTAGGCGACGCCGCCTTCCTCGCCGACTTGAACAACAACATGAACGTGACCGAGCGCATGACCCTCGACGTGCTCGACCACGATCATCCCGACCTGACGGTCGCGGTCTTCACCGCCACCGACAGCGTCTCGCACATGTTTTACCGTTTTCTCGATCCCGGCAGCCCGGCCTTCGACCCGGCCTTGGCGCGGCGCTATGGCAACGCGATCCTCGACGTGTACCGCCGCATGGATGAGATCATTGGCCAGGTCGAGCGGCGGCTGAAGCCCAGCGACACGCTCATCGTCGTTTCCGATCATGGCTTCCATACCTGGCGCCGCGGCTTCAACACCAACACCTGGCTGGTCGCCAACGGCTACATGACGCTCAAGCGCGCTGGCGCCGCCCCCTCCGCCATGGACCTACGCGACCTCTACGACCAGGGCAGTTTTTTTCCCAACGTCGATTGGAGTCGCACACGCGCCTATGCCCTGGGTCTCGGCCAAATCTATCTGAACCTCAGCGGCCGGGAAGCGCACGGCATCGTTCCGCCCGGCGCCCCGGCCGAGGCGTTGCGGCAAGAGATCGCCCGCCGCTTGCTCGCTTATCGCGATCCGGATACTGGCGAGCATCCGGTAGCCGAGGTCAGCGAGCCGGAGAAGATTTATCACGGGCCCTATGCCGCCCAGGCCGCCGACTTGCAGCTCGGCTTTCGCGACGGCTATCGCACCTCCTGGCAAACCGCTCTCGGCGGCATCCCCAACGGCATCGTGGTGCTCAATACTCGCCCTTGGAGCGGCGACCACTGTGCCTCGGTGCCGCGGCAGACGCCCGGCATCTTTTTTTCCAACCGCCGTCTAGAAGAGCCGGCCTCCATTCTTGACATCGCCCCCACCGTGCTTGCCCTGCTCCAACTCAAACCGCCCTCCGCCATGGACGGCCACCCCCTCCGCATCGCCCCCTAGCCCGGCGCCGTCGCCGCGCGATAATGGCGGCATGCAGGTGCGGGTGCTCTTTTTTGGTCCGCTAGTGGAACGGCTCGGCTGCCGCGAAGAGCGCCTCGAGATGCCCGCCGCCGCCAAGGCGGGCGATGTGTACCGCCATTATTTCCGCCGCGAGCCGGCCATCGGCGCCTGGGGCCGCGACCTGCTCGTGGCGGTCAATGAAGAATTTTCGAACTCCGATCACCCCCTCCGCGAAGGCGACGAAATCGCCTTTTTGCCGCCGATGAGCGGCGGCTCCCCGGAGACCCCCGCCGCCTTGGCCGCCGAGCCCTCCGTCCTGCTTACCCGCGAACCCATCGTCTCGGCTCGCTGGCGCGAAGCCGTCAGCCGCCCCGAACACGGCGGCATCGTCGTCTTCGAGGGCGTGGCGCGCAACCACCATCAAGGCAAGGCAGTGCTGGCGCTCGATTATGAAGCTTACGAGCCGATGGCGCTCAAGCGTCTGCGCGCCATCGCCGCGCAAGTACTGGCGCAATGGCCGGTTGGCGCCGTGGCGCTGGTACACCGCCTGGGGCGGCTCCAAGTCGGCGAGGTCAGCGTGCTGGTCGCGGTTGGCGCCGCACACCGCCGCCCGGCGTTCGAGGCCTGCTCGTTCGCAATTGACGCCATCAAGCGCTCCGTGCCGATCTGGAAAAAGGAATGGTCGCCCGACGGCGCATGGTGGACGGAGGGCGCGCTGCCCACCGCCTCCGATCTGGAGGCTGAGCGCACCTGATTACCCGTTACACTGGGAAGAGTGTCGAGCTCAGAAGACTATCTGCCCGTCGTTGCGGGCGTGGCGCGCGAGGCCGGCGCCTTGCTGCTGAACCACTTCGGTCGGGTACGGATCGAATACAAGGGCGGCGTGGATATCGTCACTGCCGCCGATCGCGAGTCCGAGGCGCTGATCGTCGATCGTTTGCGCGCCCGCTACCCGCGCCACGACATTGTGGCCGAGGAGGGCGGCGGCAACGAATCTGGCGCCGCCTGCCGCTGGCTCGTGGATCCGCTCGACGGCACCACGAACTTCGCTCACGGCCTCCCCTGGTTCGCCGTCTCTATCGCCCTCGAGCGTGAAGGCAAGCTTCAGGCCGGCGTCGTTTATCATCCGTGCCTCGATGAGCTTTTCGCGGCCCAGGCCGGCCAAGGCGCCAGCCTCAACGGACGCCGCATTCAGGTCTCCCCGGTGGCGGAGTTGCGCGAGTCGCTCGTCGCCACCGGCTTTCCCACCCATAAGCGCCATCGCAATCCCAATATCCACTTCTATCACGCCGTCACTTTGCGCAGCCATGGTGTCCGACGCATGGGCGCGGCGGCGCTGGATCTTTGCTACACCGCTTGTGGCCGTTTCGAAGCCTTTTGGGAGTTCAACCTGAAACCTTGGGATACCGCCGCCGGCAGCCTGATCGTGCGCGAGGCGGGCGGCCGCGTCTCCGACATGATGGGCGCAGACCATCGCCTCGCCAGCCCGGAAATTCTCGCCAGCAACGGTCGCGTGCACGCCGAGTTGCAGGCCTTATTCCAAGATATTTTTGCCGGCCAAAACCCCTCCCTGCCCTCCGCCGCCGAGTACCGGCGGGAGCGCGCCGAGGAGCCCCGGCCGGTCGGTTGATTCATGTCCGCTTCCAGTCTTCCTTTGCGCCGCCGCTATTTGCGGCACGTACACCGGATCATCCATCCGCCTCGCCGCCCGGTTCGCGACCCGCAGATCTCGCGCCTCGTGTTGCGTCTGCCGCACTGGCCCGCCGGCCTGGCGGGCTTGCGCGTGGCCCAGATCTCCGACATCCATTACGGCCTCTATCTGCCCGGCAGCCTGGCCGAGCGCGCCGTGGAGATGACCAATCGGCTCCAGCCCGACCTCATCGCCCTCACCGGCGACTTCGTCACTTCCTCGCGCCAGTTCGTTGAGCCGGTCAGCGAGTTGCTCGGTTGTTTGCGCGCCCCGCTCGGCATATACGCCGTGCTCGGCAATCACGATTTTCGCGTCGGTGCGGAACTGGTGACGCGCGGACTGCGCCGCCATGGAATCCGCGTCCTGCGCAACACCTATCGCGCCCTCGGCCTCGCCGGCGGTCAGGTGCGCATCGCCGGCATCGACGACTCGCGCCAGCGGCCTGACCTCCGCGCCGCCCTCGGGCCGGCGCGGGGGCGGCCGTTTACCCTGCTGCTCGCCCATAGCCCCGCCGCCCTGGACGATGCCGCCGCCGCCAAGGTCGATCTCGTGCTCTCCGGCCATACGCACGGCGGCCAGATTCATTTGCGCTTCGCCGATGCGCTGTTCGACCGGTACTGGCCCGCCGGCCTTTTGCAAAAGGACGAAACGCGCATGTATATCAGCCGCGGCTTGGGCAAGGTCATTTTGCCTTGGCGCATTCATTGTCCGCCGGAAGTGACCCTCTTTACCCTTTACCCCCACTCCTAGCGCCGCCCCTCGCGCCCAGTCCGCGCGGCGCCTCCGCCCCGGCGCCGAGCGGCGCGAAGCATTGTGCCGCGCTAGCATGGGGCTATGACTTTGGAATTCACGGCATCCTATGTTCGCGACGCCATCGCCTTGCTGCGCTATTACCAGCGCCTCGGCGAGCGGGCGATGGAGCAGGTAACCGACGATCAGCTGCTCGCGGCTCTCGATCCGGAAATGAATTCCATCGCCCAGATCGTCAAACATCTCGAGGGCAATATGCGCTCGCGCTGGAGCGACTTTCTCGCCAGCGATGGAGAAAAGCCCGACCGCCGCCGCGACCTTGAGTTCTCCGACCCACCGTCCACCCGCGAGGCAACGCTGGCGCTTTGGCGCGCCGGCTGGCGCTGCGTCTTCCAGGCCCTCGAGCCGCTGCGCGAATCCGATCTGGAGCGCACGGTTACGATTCGCGGCGAGCGGCACTCGGTCATGCAGGCGATCAACCGGCAATTGGCCCATTACGCCTACCATGTCGGGCAAATAGTCTTTCTAGCCAAGCATTGCGCCGGCGGCAAATGGCGATCGCTTGGCATCCCGCGCGGCAAATCCGCGGATTTCACGGCCCGGGTGCGATCCGGCCAGGCCAGCCAACGTTAGCCCGCGCCGCGCGAATGGGGCCGCCCGAGGACCGGTCCGATTCTGCTACAATCGGCCCACTGTCGGCTTGGGCTGCCTCCTGGCCCCCCGGGCGCAAGCCGTCAGTGCAGTCAGTCATGGCCGAGCGGACCACCACTAGCGCCGACTCCGGGCACCAAGTCCCGGTTCTATTGGTCGAGGACGACCACTATATCCAACGCAGCATCAGCTTCCAGCTTTCCCGGCAGGGTTACCATGTAACGGTTTGCGGCGATGGCGAGGACGGGCTCGAGCACGCTCTGCGGGGCGTCTATCAGGTCGTGATTCTCGATATCATGCTGCCGCGGCTGGATGGCCTCACGGCCTGCCGCCGTATCCGCGCCGCTTATCCGGCCTTGCCCATCATCATAACTTCCGCCCGTGGCTCGGAAATGGATCGCGTAGCCGGTCTAGAGTACGGCGCCGACGATTACCTCGCCAAACCTTTCAGCCCCACCGAGTTGGAGGCGCGCATTCGCGCCGTCCGTCGGCGGCTGCGCGCCGGCCAAGAGGCCGAGGAAGCCAGCCAGGTGCTGCAGCGCGGGCCGATATCTTTAGACTGCGCCAAGCGCGAAGTGCGGGCCCGCGGCGAGCGCGTGCTGCTGGCCCGCCGCGAGTTTGAGCTGTTGCGGCTGTTGATGCGTAATCCCGGCCGCGTCTTCACTCGAGACGCCCTTTTGACGCAAATCTGGGGCCATGCCTACGACGGCTACAACCGTTCGATTGATAGCCACCTTTCGCGCCTGCGGCGCCTGTTTCGCGGTTACGGTTTCGATTGCATCGAGACCGTCTGGGGCGTGGGCTACCGATTCGCCGCGCCGCCCGATAGTCCCGTGCCCGCGCCGCCCGACGCCTGAGGGCGCCCCCGCGCCATCATGTCCGCTCCGCCCACCGCCGGCTTGGAAGAAGCGCGCGCCCGACTCGCCTACATCAATCAGCACCGCGAGCTGACTTTGGCGCTGGCGTTGGCCGCCGTTCTGCTGACCCACCAGCTCTGGCCGGCGGCGATGCCGGTCTGGGTACCGGTGCTGGTGGCCGCCTGGCTGCTCTGTTCCATCGGCTTCGTGCGAGTCAGCGTGCGCCTAGGACGCGCCGATCGCCTTTATGCGGTCGAATTCGTCTATTTCGCACTGGAGCTGATCTTGCTCACCGGTCTGGCTTGGGCCCTCGGCACCGCCGGCTGGCTGGCCGTCCTGTTCTACTGCTGCACGGTTTTGTACGCCAATTTAGCCTTGCCCGCCCCCAATGGCGCCTGGATAAGCTTCTTGGCTTGGCTCTGTTTTGCCCTCTTGGAGCTGTGCGAGTATTTTCACTGGGTCCACCGGTCGTACTGGGCCGGCTGGGAGACGGCGCCCGGCTTGCCTTCTTTGGCGGCGTTGCTTGCCGCCGCCGCCGCCGCATTCGCGGTGGTGGGATATTCCAGCGCCCAGTTTGCGCGCATGCTGTCGGCTAAGTCGGCGGCCCTGGCCGCCGCCAACCGCGAGCTGCGCATCGCCAGCCAAGAACTGCGCCGCCATCATTGGCAATTGGAGGAACTGGTCCGCCAGCGCACCCGCGACCTGGCCGCTACCGGCGACGAGCTGCGCCGCGCCAATGCCGAATTGCGCCGGCTCAACGAAGCCAAGTCTCATTTCCTCTCCAATGTTTCGCACGAGCTTCGCACGCCGCTGACCTCTATCCGCTCCTTTTCCGAGTTGCTCCTCCGTTACCCCGATGAAGCGCCGGAAACGCGCACCGAGTTCCTCGAGATCATTAAGAGTGAGAGCGACCGCTTGACCCGCTTGGTCAGTGACGTCTTGGATCTGGCCAAGATCGAGGCTGGCCACATGCCCTGGCGCGATCGGCCGCTGCGCGCCGAACAAGTCGTCCGCGTCGCCTGTGACGCCCTGCGCGGCTGGGCCGAAGCCAAGGGGCTCGAGCTGCGACAAACCATCGAGCCCGGCTTGCCCGAGTTCCGCGGCGATTTCGACCGCCTGGTGCAGGTCATGGCCAACTTGATCGGCAATGCCGTCAAATTCACCGAGCACGGACACGTGCACGCCGGCGTCCAGCGCCGTCACGAGGGGCTGCTTTTCTTCGTCGCCGATACCGGCGCCGGCATTCCCAGCGCCGATCTCGCCACCATCTTCGAGAAGTTCCAGCAAGGCAACACGGTGCAAGGCAAGCCGCGAGGCACCGGCCTTGGCCTCTCCATCTGCCGCGAGATCGTCCAGCATTACGGCGGCAAGATCTGGGCCGAGAGCGAGGTCGGCCGGGGCAGCACCTTTTATTGCCTGCTCCCCATGGGCGCGGTGCCCGCTCTCCCAGCCTTAAAAGCCGACGCGGGCGCCGCCGGCCGCGGCTAGTCCGCGCTCGCGCCGCGGCTGTGCGCCGCAATCTCCTGTTGCAGCCGCTTCAGCACGCGCTCCCGTACCGTCTCGAGATCGCCGGCTTGGCTGAAGCCGCTGGCTTGGCTATGCCCGCCGCCGCCAAATTCCTCCGCAATGGCGGCGACGTCGACCAAGCCCTTGGAGCGCAAGCTGGCGCGCTGCCTTTGCTCCCCCGCCGGCCGAAAAAATGCCGCCACCTCCACCCCCTCCATCCCCAGCGCATAATTGACGAGCCCTTCGGCGTCCTCCCAACCGGCAGGAATCTGCCGCATTTCCTCTTCGGTGACCCACATCCACGCTAGTGGCGGTTCGATTCGCAGGTGCCCGAGCGCTGCCGCCAAAACGCGCATCTTGGCCTGGCGATAAGACATGAACACTGTCGCCGCGATTCCGTGGGGGTCGGCTCCGAGCCGCGCCAGTTCCGCCCCCAGCGTTAGCGTGCGAGTCGACGTGTTGGCGTAAATGAAACCGCCGGTGTCGGCCAAAATGCCGGTATACAGGCAAGTCGCGATCTCCGGCGTGGTTTGCGCCCCGAGTGCCTGAATCAGCCAATAAATCATCTCGGCGGCGGCGCACGCCCTCGGTTCGATCCAGTTGAGACTGGCGAAGCTGTGCCCGCTGGCGTGATGGTCGACGTTGATGGAGTGTAGGCCGTCGAGGCCCGCCAAGTGCGGGCGTGCCAGGCTCGAGCACTCCAGCAGCACCGCGCTCTCGAAATCGCCGGCGGGGGCCGCGGCCGCCACCCGCGCCGAACCGGCGCCCGGCAAGAAGCCATAAGGATGGGGCAGCGGATCGCGAAGAAACACGCTGGCGCGCTTGCCCAGGCTTTCGAGCGCCAATCGCAGCCCCAAAAGCGAGCCTAATGCGTCGCCGTCGGGGCGCGCATGGGAGACCAGCAAAAAGCGAGTGCGCTGCCGTAGCGCTTGCACGATTTCAACCGGAGGAACCAGCATCGTCGCTCTTGGGTGAACCGGACAAAGTAAGCGGAAAGCGTGCCGAGCGCAAGTCCGCTCCCGACCCGGCTGGTTTAGGACGCCTGCGTCCCGCCGCCCGGGCCTTCCCCGCCTTCCGGCTTGTGCCCGGCACGCCGGGCGGCGCGGCGCAGCAGTGCCTCCAGCCGCGCATTCAGCTCTTCGGAGCGATCGATCTCGAAACGCAGCTCCGGCACCTGGCGGATGCTCAGTCGCCGCGCCAACTCCGCCCGCAAATAACCACGCGCCGCCATTAATCCCGCCAAGCTCGCTTGTTGCTCCTGCGACCCACCCATCACAGCCACAAAGACATGCGCCACTCGCATTTCCGGCGCCATCTTCACTTCCGTAACCTGTGCCAGCCCCACGCGCGGATCGCCCAGTTCCCCTTCAATCAATTCCCCGAGTTCCTCTCGGATCATCTCCGCCAATCGCTCCGGCCGATACGTGATCATAAGCACTACTCGATGATTTCGACGGCGGCGATGGTCGCCACTTCCGCTGCCAACAGCCGCGCCGCCTCCGCCGCCGCCCGCGCCAGCAGCCCCTCCAGATAGGCGCGGTCCGGCCCGATCGCCGCCACGCCCACCACCGCGCGTTGCCACAAATCCTGGTAGTCGAGCTCCGCCACCGATACGTTGAAATGGCGCCGCAGCCCGTCTTTTAGCCCGCGTAACACGCTGCGCTTGTCCTTAAGCGAATGTGCGCCCGGCAGGTGGATTTCGATCTCGAACGTGCCTATGGGCATGGCACCGTCTTCCCGCCGAAACCCGAAGCGGCGGGGGGCCCGCCTAAGCGGGCTCCGCTCCCGACAGTCGCCGGCCGCGCCCCGATTTC
This sequence comes from Terriglobales bacterium, assembly GCA_050746125.1. GTDB lineage: Bacteria > Acidobacteriota > Terriglobia > Terriglobales > SCQP01 > JAJPKR01. The sequence goes on from JBOGKX010000121.1 coordinate 17,565, forward strand.
AATGGCCGCCGACGGGGTCCCGCCACGCTCGGGGCCCTCCAAGTTCCCGCGATCAGCCGGCGAGCGTGGCCACGATCTTCTCGATCTGGAAGGCTTCGAGCACGTCACCCGGCTTGATGTCGCTGAAATTGGCTACCCCGACGCCGCACTCCAACCCGTTCCGCACCTCGCTGGTGTCTTCCTTGAAGCGGCGCAACGATGCGATCTTGCTGGTATAGACCACCGTACCGTCGCGCACCACCCGCACCGGCGCATCGCGCGTCAGTTTGCCCTCGCGCACGTAACAGCCCGCCACCATGCCCACCTGCGGCACCCGGAAGGCTTGCCGCACCTCCGCCCGCCCCAATACGGTTTCCTTGAGGATCGGCTCAAGCAGGCCGGACATGGCTTTCTTGATCTCGTCGGTCAGCTCGTAAATGATCGAATGCAGCCGGATCTCGACTTTCTCGTGCTCGGCCAAGTCGCTGGCGTTGCGATCGGGGCGCACGTTGAAGCCGATGATCACCGCGTTGGAGGCCGAGGCTAGGAGCACGTCGTTTTCGTTGATGGCGCCGACGCCGGAGTGAATCACCCGCACTTTGACCTTCTCGGTCGAGAGCTTGGCCAGCGTATCCACCAAAACCTCGGCCGAGCCTTGCATGTCGGCCTTGATGATCAGCGGCAATTCCTTGAGGTCGCCCCCCGCGCCCGCCATCTGCTGGCTGAGCGCCTCGAGGTTCATGCGGCTGGCGCGGGCCAGGGCCACGTCGCGCGCCTTCTCCTCGCGGTACAGGGCGATCTGCTTGGCCTTGCTGCGGTCGCTGACTACCGTCCAGCGGTCGCCGGCCTCCGGCAGCGCTTCCAATCCCAATACTTCGACCGGCGTCGCCGGCCCGGCCGATTCCAAGGTCTGGCCATGATCGTCGAAGAGCGCGCGCACCCGGCCCAAGACCGAGCCCAAGATGATGGTGTCGCCCAGCCGCAGCGTGCCGTCCTGCACCAGCACCCGCGCCACCGGACCGCGTCCGCGGTCGAGTTCCGCCTCGAGCACCGTTCCTTGCGCCGGCGCCTCCGGATTGGCCTTCAGCTCCTGCAAGTCGGTGACGAGCAAGATCATTTCCAGCAGTTGATTGAGGTTCGTGCGCGCTTTGGCCGAGACGTTGACGGTGACCGTCGTCCCGCCCCAATCTTCCGCTAGCAAGCCACGATCGCCGAGTTGCTTTTTCACTCGGTCGGGTTGCGCGTCGGGCTTGTCGATCTTGTTGACCGCGACGAGAATCGGGACATCGGCCGCGCGGGCGTGATCGATCGCCTCGAGCGTTTGCGGCATCACCCCATCGTCGGCCGCCACCACCAGCACTACCACGTCGGTAATCCGCGCCCCGCGTGCCCGCATGCGGGTAAAGGCCTCATGGCCGGGCGTGTCGATGAAAACGATGCGCCGCCCATAGGCCGGCGAATTGCGGTCCTGCATCTCTACTTGATAGGCGCCGATGTGCTGGGTGATGCCGCCTGCCTCGCCGCCCGCCACGTTGCTTTCGCGGATGGCGTCGAGCAGCGAGGTCTTGCCGTGATCGACGTGCCCCATGATCGTCACCACCGGCGCCCGCGGCACCTGATGCGCGGAGTCGGTCACCGCCTCTTCGACGACTCCCTTCAGCGTTTCCTCCTCGAAGGTAACGCTCTTGGCGGCGGCCCCGAACTCGCGCGCGATCTGCGTGGCGATCTCGGCATCGAGCGATTGATTCACCGTGACCATCAGGCCGCGGTCGAACAGCTTGCGGATCACGTCCTTGGCGCGGCTCTGCAAGCGCTCGGATAAATCCTTCACCGTGATGCCTTCGCTGATGGTGATCTCGCGGGTGATCGGCAGCGGCCCGCTGGGCACCACCGGAGCGGGCGCGGTAAAGCGCTGCGGTCCTTCCTTCACGCGTGGCTCGCGCCGCGAGTGATAAGCGGCGCCACGGCCGGCCGCCGGTCGGCCCGCGCCGGGGCGCGTGGGATGCATGGGCCGCCGCCCCTCGGGCGTGGCCGCGCGGCCCGCCGGCGCGGTTCCCGGCCTGGGC
>JBOGKX010000122.1:0-4869 GCA_050746125.1 Terriglobales bacterium
CCGCCCAACAGAAGGCAGCCGCGGCCCCCGCCGGCGCCGCCACGGCCGCTTCGCCCGCCGCCCCCAGCGCGGCGCATCGCAATTGGTTCAGCTCGGCGTTGCATTTCCTCGGCCGCGGCGGCCAAACCGCATCGGACCCGCCCGCGACGAATGCCGCCGCCAAAGGTGCCGCCGCCGCGCCTGCGGCCGCGGCCGAGCCAGCCAAGACGGCCCCTCCCGCGGCCTCAGCCGCGCCAGCCAAGACGGCCCCTCCCGCGGCCTCAGCCACGCCGGCCACGCCGGCCGAATACCGCCTCGGCGCCGGTGATCTGCTCGACATTCAGGTGTGGCACGAGCCGGAAATCTCCGGCAAAGTTCCCATTCGCCCGGATGGCAAGATCGCCATCCCGCTGGCCGGCGAGATTACCGCCGCCGGCCTGACGCCAGGGCAATTGAAGACGATCATCACGGAAAAGCTGCGCGCCTATATCAGCGTGCCCGCGGTCACGGTGATCGTTGAGCAAGTCAACAGCCGCAGTTACAACGTCCTAGGCCGGGTCGCTCACCCCGGCACCTATGTCCTGAATTCGCGCACGCGCGTACTCGACGCGCTGGCGCGCGCGGGGGGCTTGAGCGAATTTGCCCATCCCGATCACATTTACATTCTCCGCGCCAATGCGGCGGGCGAAGCGAAGAAGCTCAAATTCGACTACAAACACGTGATCGCCGGCCGGGACGATGCCCAGGACATCGTCATTCAACCCGGGGACACCGTGGTGGTTCCGTAAGGGGAAGAGACATGCAAGACATATTTCAAGGCAGCCCCTGGAACAACGCGGGCGAGCTCTGGCGGCAAGCCTGGCGGACGCGCTGGTGGTTTCTGGCGCCTTTCTTCTTGCTGGGCTTGCTGGGGTTCGTCGTGCAATGGGCTTGGCCGCCCCGCTATCGTTCCGAGGCGCTGATCGAAGTGCGCGAGCAAGTGGTGGCGCCCAAGCTGGTGGCGCCCAATGTGCAGATCACCGCCGCCGACCGCTTGCAGTCCATGACGCAGCAGATCCTGAGCCGCACGCGGCTGCAAAACCTGATCCAGACCGAGCACCTCTATCCCGGCGCGCGGCAGCGCCTCGACATGGAAGCCCTGGTGGCGCGCATGCGGAAGGACATCGAAATTCAGCCGGTGGTGGCGCCCGATCAGCCCGGCGGGCTCGCTTCGTTTCGCATCTCGTACCTGGCCTCGTCGCCGCGGCTGGCGCAGCGCGTGGTGAACGAATTGGCCGCGCTCTTCATCGAGGACAATTTGCAGGCGCGCGCCGCCGAGTCGGCCGGCACCACCGACTTCCTCCAGACGCAGCTCGAGCAGGCGCGGCAGCAGATGAACCAGCAAGAAGCGGCGTTGCAAGCCTATAAAGTCCGCTATCTCGGCCAGCTGCCCGAACAGCAGCAAAGCAACCTGGCGATCCTGAGCAGCCTGCGCGCGCAATACAGCGCCGGCGCCGACGAACTGGACCGGGATTCGCAAGAGCAGGCCTATTGGCAATCGCTGGCCGCCGCCTATTCCCACGGCCAAAGCGCGGTGGCCGCGCCGACAAGCCCGCAAGCTCACGTCCGCGCCTTGCAGGAGAAGCTGGCGGGATTATCCGCCGATCACACCGCGCTCTATCCCGACGTGGTGACCACCAAGCGCGAACTGGCCAAATGGCAGGCGCTTGCCGCCCGCGAGGGCAAGGCCACCGATGGCGGTGCTGCCACGCTGGAGGAACCGGCTCAGGCGGAGGCGGCCAGCCGGCTTGACGGGCTGCAGTTGGCGATCAAAAAGCGGCGGCAAAGCCAAGCCGTCATGGCGGCGCGGATTCGCCGCTTGTCGGCCGATCTCGGCGAGGCGCCCGTACGGGCGCAGCAGATCGCCGCCTTGGAGCGCGGCGTCAACAACGCCCAGCAAGCCTATGACGCGCTGCTGAACAAGGTAGGCCAGTCGCAGTTGGCCACCGACCTCGAGCAAAGCCAGCAAGGCGAGCGCTTTCAGGTTATCGATCCGGCCAGCCTGCCGCGCCGCCCGGCGGTGCCCAATCGCGCCCTGATCCTGCTGGCGGGTTGGCTGCTGGGCCTGGTCGCCGGCGCCGGCGCGCTGGTTATCCGCCAAACCTGCGATCACACCGTGCGCGGCGAGGATGCACTGGCGGCAGTCGCCTCCTTGCCGGTGCTGGCCACCATCGGCTCCATGACCTCGCCGCGGCGGCGGCGGCTGGCGGCGTGGTGGCGCACGGCCGAACTGGCGGCCATGGCCGGCCTCGTGGTGTTAGCGGCCGGCTCCGTGGCCTTCACCGTGATCTTCATGAGCTAGCCATGTACCAAAGTTTCTTTCATCTTCGTTGCGAGCCCTTCGCGGTCAGCCCCGACCCGCAGTTCCTCTACCCCACCAAGGCTCATACCGAGGCGGTGGCCGGCCTGTTCTACGGCCTGCAAGCGCAGAAGGGCGTGATGGCGCTGTGTGGCGAGGTGGGGACGGGCAAAACGCTCGTCTTGCGCTGCCTGCTGCGGTCGATCGACCAGGAGCGCATCGCCTGCGCTTACGTCTTCCATACCCTGCTGGCGGGCGAGGAGCTGCTGCGCTACATCATGGCGGCGCTGGGCGTCGAGGCGCCGGCGAAGGGCAAGGCGGAGCTGCTGCTGCAATTCGGCGCGCACCTGGCGCGCCAGCACCAACGCGGCGTCACCTCGGCTCTCATTCTCGACGAGGCGCAGAACCTGACCGCCGAAGGCTTGGAGGAGATTCGCTTACTCACCAACTTGGAGACGTCGGACACCAAGCTCTTGCAAGTCATCCTCGCCGGCCAGCCGGAACTCGACGAAAAGCTCGACTCGTTTCCCCTGCGCCAGTTGCGGCAGCGCATCACCCTGCGCTTTCAATTGCCGCCGCTCAGCGAGGCCGAAACCGCGGCCTATCTGGAGCGCCGCATGCGCTTGGCGGGCGGCGATGGCGAGGTATTCACCGCCGGTGCTCGGCAGCGGATTCACGCCTATGCGCGCGGCATCCCGCGACTCATCAACGTCGTAAGCGGCGCGGCCTTGCTGGGGGCCTACGGCTTGGGCTCGCCGCGCGTGACGGGGGCGGTGGTGGACGAGGCGGCGAACGACCTGCGCCTGCCGGCCGGCCCCGTGGCGCGGCCGGCGCCGCCGGTCACGCCGCTCGCAGGCGAGCGCTTGGCTAGTTCGCTGGCCCAGGAGGTGGCGTCATGAGCCGCATTCTCGATGCCCTGCAGCGCGCCAGCGAGGAGCAGGGCGGCAGCGCGGCGGCGAACGGCGCCGGGGACGCCACGCTACCGGATCTGTTGCGGGCTCTGCGTCCTCATTCCGCCGGTGCTTCCGCCACCGTCCGCTTTGCGCCGCTGCGCTATCGCGCCAATCCGGAACACTTGCTGGTCACCGACGGCGCCGAGCGCACGGCCCAAGCCGAGAGTTTCCGCATGCTGCGCTTTCGCCTCGAGGTATGGCGGGGGCGCGAGCCGCGCAAGTCGGTGCTCGTTGCCAGCTCGATTCCCAGGGAAGGCAAGACGATGGTCGCCGTAAACCTGGCGCGAACCTTGGGCTTGACCGGCGCGCGCGTGCTGCTGATCGACGCCGATCTGCGCAAGGGCGGCGTTCACGAACTGCTGGATTTCCCGCCCCAGGCGGGCCTCGCCGACGTCCTGCGCGGCGGTCCGGCCTGGACCGAGGCCTGCCGCGAGATTCCCGCGCTGAGCTTCTTTTACTTGCCCGCCGGCCGCCTGCCGGGCAATCCGGCCGAGTTGCTGCGCGGCCCGCGCCTGCGGCAGGTGTTGCGGGAAACCGAAGGCGCTTTCGACTGGATCATCTTGGATTCGCCGCCGCTGGTGCCCTTCGCCGATGCGCGCTATCTGGCGACGCTGGCCAATGGCGCGTTGCTGGTGGCCCGGGCCCGCTACACGCCGATTCCGGAGCTGCGCAAGAGCCTGCGGGCGCTGGAATCGTTTCCCCTAGTCGGCTTGGTGATGAACGACGGCGACGTCGCCACCGCCTCCCGCTACTACACCCCCTACGCTGCTTCCCTGGCGCTGCCGCCGGATCACCAGGGGGCGGCCGGTGCTTAGAGCCCTCGAGGTGTGCTTGCCGCCCCGTCTGCTGGTGCTGGCGCTGGCCGACCTCACCGTCACCGCCCTGGCCCTGCTCTTGGCGCTGGCGGCTTTCTATCCCGGCACCATGACCCGGCCGCTGGCCGCGACCGCGCTGCAAGCGGCGTTGGCCGCGCTGGTGGTCATGGTTTGCCTGCACTATTACGATCTCTACGAGACGCGCGTCGCCGCCAGTCCGCGTGAAACCGCGGCGCGGCTCAGCCAAGTGCTGGGCACGGCCAGCGTGATCTTGGCGCTGTTTTACTTCGCCGATCCCCGCGTGCGACTGCGCGGCGGCGTGTTGCTGGCCAGCGTATTGTTGGTCGGCGCGGCGCTGCTGCTCGACCGGCGCATGTTTTCGGCGCTCAACCGCTCGCCCCGGCTGGCGCAGCGCGTCCTGTTTGTGGGCGGCGGTGAGCTGGCCGCCGAGCTGACGTGCATCTTCGCCCGCCGCCCGGAGCTGGCCACGCAAGTGGCGGGTTACGTGGGCGAGCGCGGCAAGTCCGGGGCCATCCCTTGGCTCGGCGAACTGGACCGCTTGCCGGCGCTGGCCGAGTGCCAGCGCGCCCATCGGTGCCTGTTGGTGCTCGCCGACGGCGGGGACGCGGTGCCGCCTCGCCTGCTGGCGACGCTCAAGCGCCGCGGCTATCGCGTCGAGAGCGCCGCCGAGCTTTACGAACGCGTCACGGGCAAGGTCGCTTCCCAAGCCTGGGGGCCGGATTCCGCCGCGCCGCTCGCCCCGCGCGAGCGCGCCCGCCTCGCC
>JBOGKX010000123.1:0-15174 GCA_050746125.1 Terriglobales bacterium
CGTCGCGCGCTCGGCGCCGAGCGCGGCGCGGAGGCCGAGCTCGTGCGTGCGACAGGCGACGGAGTAGGAGATTACGCCGAAGATGCCGAGAGCGGCCAGCAGCACCGCCAAGCCGGCGAACGAGCCGAGCAGCAGCATGCGCGCGCGGCGATCGCCGAGCCGCAAGGCCATGATGCGCGGCATGCCCATGGCGGCGCCGACCGGCACTTCGGGGTCGAGCGTGGCGACGGCGTGCTGCGCGGCGCCGGCGATGGCGTTGGGCGATGCCGCGACGCGGATAAGAATAGCGCCGCCGAGCCTAGTCGGAGCGTAGAACTCGGGGCCGGAGTCCTTGTCCAGGTTCATGTCGCGGACATGGCCGACCACGCCGACGATGGTCGCGTCGTTGATCTTCTGTCCGAGCGGGTTTTGGCCGGGCCAGTATTGCCGCGCCAATTTGGAGTCGATCAGGGCGACCGCGGGGGCTTTAGGAGCGTAGTCGGCGGGCGCAAAGAGGCGGCCCCGCAACAGCGGGATGCGCATGACCCGGAAGTAATCGGGACCGACAGTGAATTGGTCCGCGATCGGGCTCAGGCCCTTGGGCGCCGGCCGCCCGGGGATGCGCAGATTCGTCTCCATCAAATATTCGAACGGCGCGCCTCCGGCCACCGCCGCGGCTTTGACGCCGGGCAGGCGACGCAGGCGGGCCAAGGCGCGGGCGAAGAAGGCGGCTTGATCTTCGGGCTTGGCGTAGCGCTCGGTAGGAAGGCTGACGGAGATGGCGAGCAGGTGCTGGGCGTCGAAGCCGGGGTTGACGGCTTCGATGGCCATCATGCTGCGGAACAGCAGGCCGCCGCCGATGGCGAGCACCAGCGCCAACGTGAGCTCGGCCACGGTGAAGATGCGGCGCAGGCGAGCGCCGTGGCGCTCGCCGGCGACCGCCGTCGAGCCTTGCTGGAGCGCTTCGCGCAGCGGCGCGCGCGCCATCTGCGCCGCCGGGGCCATGCCGAACAGAACGCTGGTCACGAGCGCGGCGGCCAGAGCGAAGAGAAGGACGGGCAGATTGATCCCAATGGCGGCGGTGGGAGGGATTTCATCGCCGAGCCAGTGGATCAAGCCGTCGAGCGTCCACCAGGCGAGCAGGAGGCCGAGCGCGGAAGCGACGAGGGCGAGCAGCAAGCTTTCGGCGAACCAGAGGCGCGCGAGGCGGCCGCGGCTGGCGCCGAGCGCGGCGCGCACGGCCATCTCGCGCCGGCGCTCGGAGGCGCGGGTCAAGAGCAGGTTGGCGACGTTGGCGCAAGCGATCAGCAGCAACAGGCCGACCGCGCCGAGCAACAAAAGCAAGACGGGTCGCGACTGGCCGCGCACGGCGTCGTCGAGCGGACGGACGAAGGCGGTAACGTTGCGAAGAAAATCGGCGTGCTGGCTGCGCGCAAGGCTGGCTTCGATGGCGGCGATTTCGGCATTGGCGCGGGCGACGGGCACGCCGGGCTTCAGGCGGCCGATGGCGACCAGTTCCCAGGAGTTGTCGGTCGAGCTGAGCGGCAGCGGCTCCCAGAGCTTCGGGTTGTTGGGCAAAAGCGAGAAGTGCGGCGGCAGGACGCCGGCGACAGTATAGGGCTGGTGATTCAAGATGAGCGTTTGGCCGAGCACGTCGCGCGCGGCGCCGAACTCTTGCCGCCAATAGCGATAGCTGAGCAGGACTTCGCGCGGGCCATCCTTTTTATAGGCCGCCGATTGAAACGCGCGGCCGAAGACCGGGTTCACGCCGAGGGTTGGCAGCAGGCCCGCGGAAAGTTCCCCCATCCAAAGGTTTTGCGCCGGACCTCGGCCGGTCAGCGTGACGTTGTCTTCGGCGATGGCGCCGAGCGAGGTGAAGGCGTCGCTGCGCGCTTTCCATTGCAGAAAGTCCTTGGGAGAGCTGTGAAAGCCGATCAGGTTGGCGAACGGGTTGCGCGTTTCCAGCGCGACCAGGCGACCGGGGTCGCGGTAGGGCAGCGGCGCCAAGATCGAGCCATACACGATGCTGAAGATGGCGGTGACCGCGCCGATTGCCAGCGCGAGCGAACCTATCGCCAACGCGCTGGACGCGGGCCGCTGGCGCAGAGCGCGCATGGCGGCGCGGAAGTCATTCCATAGGTCCATGTCTTCCCGGCGCTTTGCAACTGCACGCCATTGGCCAACCTAAGCGCGTACTGGACACCGAGTTAGGCGCCGCGCCCGGGTGTCGAGTGTTCGTTTCCGCGACGGCGTTGTTCAATTCCGGACGCCGCGGCCTCTAGCGCAGGGATGGCCGGGGCGAGACCGCTCAACAGTTCCGAGAGGCCGCGGTCGCGTTTGTAAGGGCAATAATATACTTGACAAAACAGGCACGAGTGGATAGTCTGGACACATGGAACGCGAACCCAAGACCCTCCAGGCGGCTATTGAACTGTTCTCCGATCCGGCCAAGGCGCGGGAATACGCCGTTCGCCAGCGCTGGCCGGAAGGCGTGCGCTGCCCCAAGTGCGGCTCCGCCGATGTGCTGTTCCTGGAGCGCTACAACCGTTGGCATTGTCGCGCCAAGCACGCCTCGCCGCAGTTCACGCTCAAAACCGGCACGGTCATGGAAGATTCGCCCGTGCCTCTGGGCAAATGGCTAATCGCCATGTGGATGCTGGCGAACTGCCGCAATGGCGTCAGCTCCTACGAGATTCAGCGTGCTGTTGGCGTGACCCAAAAAAGCGCGTGGTTCATGCTGCACAGGATTCGGTTGGCGATGAAGCTGGAGTCCGCGCCGGGCAGTATGGGGAGCGGCAGCGGCGGAGAGGTCGAGGTTGACGAAACCTACGTCGGCCCAAATCCGGCCAAAATGCAGCGGAAGCGGCGGTTGGCCAGTCGGAGCGCTGATACTATGTTCATCGCCAAGACCACAGTACAAGGCATCCTGGATCGCGATGCCCGGCAGGTGCGCGCCACCGTGGTGCCGAACTCCAAGCGGGAAACCCTGCAGGCCGCGGTTCTGGCCCATGTCGCCAAGGGCTCCCGCGTGTACACCGATGAGCACGTCGCATACGATCGGTTGGCCGAATTGGAATACATCCATGGCGTGGTTAACCACATGCTCGGTTACGTCAGCGGGCGCGTCCACACCAATGGCCTAGAGAACTTCTGGAGCCTTTTCAAGCGGATGCTGCGGGGCACCTACGTTGCGGTCGAGCCGTTTCACCTGGAGCGCTACGCAGATGAACAGGCGTTTCGCTACAACCACCGCAAGATCGGCGAGCGCAAGCTGACCGAAGCGGAGAGGTTCAACGCCGTGCTTGGCACGGTTGCGGGGAAGCGCCTGACCTACAAGGATGTGACCGGAAAGGAGGGGGAAACGGCGGAGGCAGCTTTTTAACCGCCCGCGCCAGCGGCGCGGGCGATCTCGGCAGCCTCCAAGGTAGGGCGTTTTTCCAAACGTTCCCGAAGCATCAGCAGGCTGTTTCTGTCGAAAATTCTCGACCGCCCTCCCAGCTTTGGCAGGTCAAGAATCGCCTGAAAGCTCTTGCGACGAGCGCGTCCGCGTATGCGGCGCGAGGCTTCCTTGAAGGTCTCGTAAGCGATGAGATCGGCCGGCTGGAGTGCTACGGTGTCTTGCCATCGTCGTGGCGCTATCGTCGAGAACAAATCCCTTTCCGGGAAGGTCTGATCTCCGACCATTTTCTCGAAGGCGGCGAGCAGCGACCCGTTGAACTGGCACCAGTCGTGAAATAGCACGACCTCCACATTGCGGACCGGGCCGCGGTGCCTCGCTTCTCGTACCGCGGCGCCAATCTCCAGCATCAGCCATTGAAGAAGGAACGAATAGCACGTTCGGTCTCGATTCCCCGCGTCTTCCGGAAATATTTGCGCGAACTCTGTCAGCGGGACGGTGTAGGCCACAAGATAGGTGAACTTGGTGCCAAGGGCAGCTACCAATTCCTTCGCGAAGGCGGCCTTTTCCTCCTCTGACCATCCGCTGTACTCGCCACGGGATGAGTTGAAGTCGGAAGAATGGTAGCGAGAGATTCTCGGGCGTCCCGCGTTCAACAGTGTCCGGTTGCGGCGCGCCAACGCCTTCTTCCAGCGGGAAACGATCGCTAGCCAGCCTAAAGGGTCGGTTGATAAACAGGCGAGCGTGAACGTCTGATCGTCGTAGCTCTCGTCAATATAACCGCGCAGCACCACGAATGTGCCCTTCCAGAATCCGCCCGGATTAAACCCGTCCCAGGAATCAGACAGCGGGTTTCCACCAGCTTGCATTCGGCACACTCCCGCGCTACAGTGAGATCGGTTCCAGGCCGACCGCGCTGCGGAAGAAATGCCGGGCCACGTTGCCAGACGTGGCCTTTTGCATTCTACGCTTACTCTCATTCGGCGTTATGCTGACCCCATGAGGAAGACCCGCGAGAACGTTCCCGGTCGAACGCCCGGCGAACGCCTGGCCGCCTTAGCCCGAGCCGTATTCCACGCCCCCAAGGCGCAGGCGCTGGCAAACGAACCCAAGCGAACGCCACGCCCGCGCGGAAGGCGTCAGCGTCCTTAGGTATTTTTCAAATTGTCGAGCCAATCCGCCAAGATATCGGCTTGCTCGTCCGATATGCAGCAATTGCCCTCTCCATCCCTGTAGAAATCGGCAAGGGTAGAAGGGCCCCCTTCGGTTTGGACAAAAATAAATCCCGATTCCTCGTCTGGAATCGGGATTTCAGGGTCGATGGTGACGCTTGGATCGGTTTCCCTCAACCGATCGAGCAGCTCCTGACGAGTCACCTAGGCGGCTGCTCCAAGTTTCCTGACGTTAAGCCTTCGGAACTGCTCACGAGTGGAGGGGTCGAGATCAAGGTGATGCTCTTCAGCGGCAGCCTGTTTGCAAAGCAGCCTCGACACCTCATCGGTCAATGCAACGCGCAGCGTTCCTGCCGGCCTGGGTTTGTTGTCGTAGAACCTGGTCCAATACACGTCGGTCGCTTTCCGCTGCCGAATCGCTGCCAGGTCGTCACGCACGAACGCGCAGAATACGTATGCGCTGACCATAAGGTCCAGCTTCCTGGCCGCGTCCTGCCGGCTGGGCCCGGAAGCCATAATGTTGAAATCCAGGCAGTGCGCCAGAAAGCGGGACGAGTCTTTCTCTGCCTGCGAATACAGGTAGCAAAGAACGCCCGGCAAGTTCTTGATGAAGTCGTTAGTGTTCATCGGTGCCTCCGCCATGCCACGAAAGGCCTTCCCTCCCCGTCAAGGTGTTTGTTTTGGGCCCCCGCCAACAGGCGGCCCGTTTTGTCAATCTGAGGCTTTCCGGCCGCCCCAGCCTTGCAATTATACGCATGAGCCATGGACTGTGCTAGAAAAACTCTGTTTACTGGTACCATTTTAGACCCTATCGTCGCGCAGTGTCGCGGCTGGCACCATCCCCCAAGCCACTCCTCCAGGCTCCCGCCTGTCACGCCGCCGCCCCGCCTGGCGTTCATTTTGTCAACTATATTATTACCTTTGTAAGCCATTGAATATAGGCGTGATGTGGACGTCGCCGGCTTCGCGCCGCCGCTTTGTCAACGGTCTCCTCCCCATACGGGTGGGGATTGCTGATGCACAAAGGCGAGGCGGCGGGGCCGCCCATTTTCTGGACGCCGCTCCCGTTGGTCCCCACCCCAGCGCCGTTGCGGCGCTGGGGACTCCGGGTCGCGGCTGCGGCCCGGCTTCGTTAAAGGCGGAATTTCCTGACGGAAATTCCTTGGCCGGCAACGGAGGCCCGCTCCGCTCAGGGCCTCTCCAAGTTGCCGCGACGGAGCGGCGTGCTCGTGGGCATTCGGGCGCCACAGTGGCTGAGATGCCACTTTGGTGCTAGCGGTTGTCCCGGGTAGGCTAAGGGCCATGGCCAAAGATCCCTTCGTGGAGATGGTCGGGAAAACCGCGCATGTCAGCTTGCCGCTGAGCGACTTTCAGCCGGAATCGCAGTTGCGGGTGGCGGCGCACGAAATCAGCCGGCCGAAGTGGCCGGCGATCGACGCGCACGCGCATTTAGATTCGGTGCCGTTCGAGGAACTCTGGCGGATTCTCGACGCCAGCGGCGTGGAACGCATCGTCAACATTTCGCTGGCGAAGGGCGAGGAGTTGGATGGCGTGATGGCGCGGGCGCACCAAGCGCCGGCGGAGCGCTATCGCTTGTTCGTGCTGGCGGACTGGGGGCCGCTGGCGCGCGGGGCGGGGATCGAAGCGCTTTGCGACGAGCTGGAGCGGCGGGTGGAGCAGGGCGCGCGCGGGCTCAAAGTGTGGAAAGATCTGGGGCTGACGGCGCGCGATGCGCATGGGCGGCTATTGCGCGTCGATGACGAGCGCTGGGCGCCGCTCTTCGAGAAGGCAGCCGAGCTAGAGATCCCGGTCATGCTGCACATCGGCGATCCGGCGGCTTTTTTCCAGCCGATCGATGCGCGCAACGAGCGGTACGAGGAACTCGCCGCGCATCCCGATTGGAGCTTTCACGGGCCGCAATTCCCCGCCTGGGAGGATTTGCTCGAGCAGCAAGCGCGGCTGATCGCCCGCCATCCGCGCACGCGGTTCATCGGCGCGCACGTGGGCGGCGCGGCGGAGGACCTGGCGCGGGCGGCGGCGCTGCTCGACGGCTGCCCCAACTTGGCGCTCGATTTTTCCGCCCGCGCCGCCGAACTGGGGCGGCAGCCGCGCACCGCGCGCGCGTTTTTCTTGCGCTACGCCGATCGCTTGTTGTTTGGCAGCGATCTACTGCCCAGCACGGCCATGTACCGGCTGTACTATCGCTTTCTCGAGAGCGAAGACGAGTACTTTCCGTATCCCACGCACGAATCCGGGCAGGGGCGGTGGCGGATCTACGGCCTGGGCCTGCCGAAGGACGTGCTGAAGAAGATTTATCGCACGAACGCGGAGACGTGGCTGGGGTGGTAGCTGCGCGGCCGGAGGGCCGGCGGGGCCGGTGCGGGTGGGGGTCCCTGCGGGTGCTGGTTGCGGTAGGCCTTTGGCTTGACCAAGTGGCGGGCGACTGTGCTAACTTGGGGCAGGTTCGGTGCTTTCTGGCGGGTCACCGCCGTGCGGAGTCCACTCCGCGGCAAGCTTCCCGGTTTCGAGATGAAAATTCAGCAGGGTGGCGGGGGGGAAAAGCTCCCCAGCTTTCGCAATCCTCCGGTGGTCGAGGTTGTCTTCGGCATCCGGTTCGCGACCAGCCTTCCGATGCAGACGCGACACCTCGGCCAGTTGTGGCAGGCTCTGGGTAGTGATTACCCGGAGACCGAAGACGCATTTCCGCTGATAGACGCTGAGGAGGTCCCCGCAAAGATGAGCCCGATACCTGCGCTGCTCCGGCGTATCAGGGCTTACTCGGGCGATCGTCATTTTTTGCTCCAGATCCAGGACACAAGGTTGTACGTCAACTGGATTAAAGCTGATGCGCCTGTCGTGTATCCCCGTTTTGAGGCGGTGCAGAGTCGGTTCGAGGCCGCTTGGTCTGGGCTTGTCCGCTTTGCGGAGTCGCAGGATCTCGGTCGGGTGACGCCGGGGCGATTCGAATTAACCTACGTGAACCGGATCGGGGCGGGGGGTCGGGTCGCCGATATCGCGGAGGGGTACCTTAAGACGCTTCGGTTCTCGGATCTAGAGGGCGAGCAGTTCGCCCGGCCGAGGGGTTTGAACGCTACCTGGAAGTTTGACATGCCCAACGATGCGGGAGAGGGCAGCGTTATGGCGGTGGACGGTGCGGCCCCGGGTGGGCCTGAGGGCTTGGTGCTGACCTTTGCGTGCGCCGGCGCTCCGTCGGAGGTTTGGGACAGGGCCAAGTGGTTCGCTGCGGCGCACACCTGGATAGTCAGGGGTTTCACGGAGCTCACTACGCCGAAGGGCCACGGTGAATGGGGGAGGGAGCAATGAGTGCTGTCGCGACCCCGATGCCTGCAGGCGCCGGAGAGGGGCGTGTGCGGGAGGCCTTCGGGGTGGTGGGTGCTCTCGTTCAGGCAGGGTCCGGGCGCCAGGCGGCACTGGCGCCGCGCACCTCGTCGGCGCGGACTGTGGGGGCAGCTGAGGGCGGCTGGGAAATTTGGGCCCAGGTTGCGATCGCGGCGCTGCATTCCCGGGATGCTCTCGCGCCGATGCACGGGCCGCTCGTTCTGGAGTGTCTGGAAGACCTTTTTAGGCTCTTTGGCGAGGCCGATGCGGAGGATGACGAGCTGTCGGTCCCCGCGGACGTGCGGGAACGGGCGACGGCGTTGGTTCTTGAGTCGAGCGCTCTTTCCCCCAGATGGTTCCGCCCTCGTCTGGCGACAGACGGAGCCGGCGGGGTTAGGATGACGTGGTCGGTGGGGTCGCAAGAGATCCGGGCGGTTATTCCGGCGGGCAAATCGCGGCCGTGCTATTTATATATTGAGCGCGGACGGGGCCACGAGCACATTCTTAACTTCAATGCTAGAGACGTTGCTCTTCAGATTGAGAAGCTACTTAGCGAGTCGGGTGCGTGACCGTGATCGTCCGCTGCCGTGTCACGAGGTCGTTCATCGCGCGATTCTGAAGAAGCGCTGGATCGGACGCGATGGGACCGTTGGGGCTGAGGCCTTTCTGCTTAGGCCCTGCGATCAGGGTCGGCTGTCCGTGTGCCGTGGGGCGCTGAGATCGTGGGCGGAATGCCAGCGGCATTTCAATAAGACCTATGGGGCCGCGCGGCTGAAGGTTGGCCGGGTCCACGCGCTCAGGGAGGGGATTCGCGTTGTCGCGGATCCGGAGCCGGGTCGGCCGGAACATGCGTCCCTTCTTAACCTGCCCGATCTGGCTCTCGATACTGAGCGGGCCGAGCGCGTCGCATCCCTTCTGAGGGCGATCGCCCGCCAGGTTTAGGGGGGCCGGGGGCCGGCGGGGCGGCGCGAGCGAGGGGATCGGGGTTACAACTTGCCGAAGAGCTGGTCGAACTTTTTCTTGGCGTCGCCGGTGGAGGAGGACTTGCCGCGCACGGCGCCGCCGACGACGGTCACGGGCGAAAAATAATCGCAGTAGTTGTTGCGGTCCTTGTAGCGGACCCACTCGGCTTGCTCTTCGCGGCATTCGCCATGGGCGGTGGGATCGAAGTGGCGGCAGTTGCGGCAGACATGCAGGTCGGCATCGCAGCCGGGGCAGGTGTCACGATTGCCCACGCGCTCGGCGCTGAGCAGCTTGATCTCGCGGCCGCACTGCCAGCAGGTCATGGGAATAGATTAGCGCCGGCGGCGAAAAAAAGGCCGCACTCCGGGGAGCGCGGCCTCGCTCATCCTTCAGTCGGCCGGAAACCCTAGGCAGCCTGCGCCGGTTGTTTGGACAAGGGCCGCAGACCCCCTCCTCCGCCGCCGGTAGCACCGCCGCCGATGGCGCAGCCCAGGGTGATCAGGGCGGTCCAGAAGATGCCCCAGGACAAGGAACTGCCTCCGGTCCGGGCGGCTCGTCCGGCAGCGGTGCCGGCCTGCGACAGCGGGCCAGCCGCGCCGCCACCGCCGACCTGTCCGATGATGGACGTCGCCCGCGCGGGCGGGATGTTCGCATCCGTGCTCAGCGTCGTGGCCGCGCCATTGCGGTCGCCCGCCGCCAGGCGCGCGCCGATATCGGCCACCTGAGCGCGGGGCAGGGTGATGCCATTCGACTGCAGCGCGCCCTGCAAGGCGGTGATGCCGGTATTGGCGGCGGTGGGAGCGGCCGAGGTGATGCCGGAAGCGGCGCCAGCGGCCACGTTGACGGCTTGCCCGGCGACCCAGCCCACGATCAGCACCATGCTGAGCATGATCATGCCCCACAACACGATGCCTTTGGCGATACCGTGACCCTTGGTGGTCATCGGCGTTCGGCCGGCCACCCAAGAGCCGATGTAGGTGGCGATGAAGGTCACGATCGCGGCCCAGATCACCACGCCCCTGCCGACGCCGGCCCAGGACGAAGCGCGCAGCGGGTTAAGGCTGGAAAAGCCAATGCCCAAAACCAGCCCCAGCAGGATCACTTCCACGCCAGCCCAAATCAGATAGCCAGCCCAGATTCCGTTCCACTCCAAAGCTCGGTGTCCCGGCCGGGGCGCGGCCACGCCGGCGCTCGCGGAAGTGGCCAAATCGCGATCAGTTTGGCGCCGAATGAACATGCGGCGTTCGATATTCCGGATTGTGCTCATGCCTGATCTCCCTTCGAAGTGTCAACTCGTATGAGCGGGACGCGGAACCTTGACGGAGAATCTTCCCCCGCCACCGACCGCTCCGCCGCCGATAGCACAGCCGAGAGCGATCAGGGAAAGCCAGAAGAAATTCCAGGCCACAGAGTGCCCGCCCACCATGCCAACCGGCGCGGCGCTCGTGACCGCAACCAGGCTGATGGCGACGATGGCCGTCAACTCGACCAGTCCCCATAGGGCAAGAGCCTTGGCAACCCCATGGCGCTTGACGGTGGTGGGCGGGGTACGTCCGGCGACCCAGCCGCCGATAAAGGTTGCGATCCAGGTGACGATGATGGCCCACACCATGGTGGCCTTGCCGGAGGCCGACCAAGAGGCGGCATGGAGCGGATTGCGGTTACCCATGCCGAAACCCAAGACCAAGGCCAACAGGATTGCCTCCGAGCCGATCCACATCATGTAACCGTTCCAAACGCCGTTCCACTGGATACCTCGTTCGGGCGCCGCCGCCGTTGTGGTCACGCTTCTCGCATCCTGCCATTCGCGATCGACCTGACGGCGGGCAAACGTGCGGCGTTCTATGTTGCGCACGGTACTCATTTCAACTCGCCCTCCTTTTTCCTTCAGAGAGATGCCACTGGGCTGTAAGGGGTGTGTACCTTTTGCGGAGCGGAGGGCGCCGGCAATGGAGGCGTGCTCCGCTCAGAGCCTCCCTAAGTTGCCGCGAAAGGTGCCGGCGTGAGGTTATTCGGGCCGCCAGGCGTAGTGGCCATCGGCGGCCCTTTCGACATGGCTCCAGGGCAACTCGGGATCGTGGGTAAAGACCATGAGCCAGCGCTCGCGCGCCGCGCGGGCGAGGATGCGGTGCTTGTTGTCGATGGTTTCGAGCGGGAAGAGATCGAAGCCCATCACCCACGAGGGCTTGATGTGCCAATGGGTGGGCAAGAGGTCGGAGATGTAGCAGGCAGTTTCGCCGGCGGCTTCAATCGTGACCGCCTGCATGCCGCGGGTGTGGCCCGGCAGCACCGCGACCTTCAGGCCGGGCAGCAGTTCGCGATCGCCTTCGAGCAGATTCATGCGGCCGGCTTCGAGGAGGGGATCGTAGTTGTCGGTCAGGTAACTCATGCGGTCACGTTCATGCTGGCGGCGGGCGTGCTCCCACTCGACGCGCTGGACGTAATAGCGGGCGCGGGGAAAAGCCGGCTGTACGCGGCCGGCGCGGCGCACGGTGTTCCAGCCGCAGTGGTCGTAATGCAGATGGGTGTTGATCACCACGTCGACGGAGTCGGGGGCAATGCCGGCCGCGGCGAGTCGCTCCAGATAATCGCGGCGGGGATCGACGTTCCAGACGCGCATTTGCTTGTCATCGAGCTTGTCGCCGCAGCCGGTTTCGATCAGCACGGTGGCATTGTCGCGGCGGGCGACGAGGCTGTTGAGTCCGCAGCGGATCAAGTTGCGCTCATCGCAAGGCGCTTGGCGGTTCCAGAGCGTTTTGGGAACCACACCAAAAAACGCACCACCATCGAGGGTGTAAGTACGGTCCGTAATGACCGTCAATTCCCAATCGCCGCAGGAACGGCGAAACGGACCGGTCCATTCTTTAGCTTCCATGAGTCGCTCCCGTATCGATCTCGCGGCCGATTTTATGCAAGGCCACGGCCATGGCCACGATGGCGGCGGCCAGCAGAGCCAAAGATACCCAACTGAGCGATTGCAGGAGGCGAGCCACCGGTCCGCCCAGCCAAAATCCGGCGGTGATAATCGCGGCGACCCAGGCCGCCGCGCCCAGCGCGTTGGCGGACAGGAAGCTAAGCCAAGGCATGCGGCTCAACCCCGCCGCCGGTCCGGCGATGACGCGCAGGATGGCGATGAAGCGGGCGAAAAAGATCGTCAAGGCTCCGTAGCGGGCAAAGTAGCGCTGCGCGTAGCCGACGCGGTCGGGAGAAAGGCGCAAGAGGCGGCGCACTCCCACGCCGGCTTCCCGCCCCAACCAATAGCCGACGTTATCCCCCACGGTGCAAGCCAGCCAGGCGACCAGGGCCAGCACCGGCCAAGTAGCAAAGTCGCCGTGGTGGGCCAAATATGCGGCATAGAGCAGCGTGGCTTCTCCGGGCAAGGGCAAGCCGGCATTTTCGAGCAAAAGCAGCACCGGCACCGCCCAGATGCCATAGTGCGCCAGCAAGCTATGAAGGCCGTGCATGCGTTTTAGCGGGGCGGCGAGGCGGCCAGGAAATTCAACACGGCGGCATTGAAAGCCTCGGGCCGCTCCTCGAAGGACAGGTGGCCGGCGCCGGGGAGCATCACGAGCTGGGAGGCGGACAGCGCCTCGCCCAGCGGCGCCGCCGATTCCGGCGGCACGACGCGATCGCGGTCGCCCCAGATTAACAGCGTGGGCGCGGTGATGCGACTCAGGCGCGGCGCCAAGCGCTGCAAGTCGGCGCGCCACTCGGCTACGAAGCCGGCCAGAACCGGTCCCAAGCGCGGCTGCTGGAGGGGTTGCCAGTAGCCGGCGACCAAGTCGGGCGCGAGCGGGGCGGGGCTGGCCCACATGGTTTCCAGCCCGGCCTGGTACCAACGCAGCGGAGTGCGGCGCAGCAGCGCGGCGGCGCAGCGCGCCGCCGGCGGCCGCAACAAAATCCGCTGGCGCCAAGTGGGGCGAAAAAAAGGACTGACCGGCGCCGCTAAGATGAGCCGCTCGACCATCTCCGGCCATTGGGCGGTGGTTTCGAGGGCGACGGCGCCGCCCCAGGACGAGCCAATCAAGGTCACGGGAGGCAGACGCAGAGCGCGCCAAAATTCCGCGACACAGGCGGCCAGGCGCGAGAGCGGCGCGCGGAAATCGGGCAGCGGCGCGGAGGCGGCGATGCCCGGCAGATCAAGCGCGAAACTATTGCAGCGGCGGGCCAAGGCGTGGAGAGTGGAACGCCAGCCGAAGCTAGTGGCCAAGAGCCCGTGAAGCAGCAGGGCCGCGCCCGCCTGGGGCTGGTCACAGTTCTGGCAGCGATAATGCAGCGGCCCGTGCGCCAGCGAAACGAGCCCTTCCTCCATGGCTTGCGTACTACCGCCCGCGCTAGCTTGCGGCGACTCTTTCCGGCAGATTCATGTCGAACTGCACTTCGGGTTGGATGAGAGCCAGCAAGGGCTGGCGCACTTCTTCCGGCGTCAGCACGCCGTTAGCGGTCCATTCGTCGGCGCGATGGGCCTCGATGCGGGCTCGCAGCGGATGCATGTGCGCATGCTCGACGCGGACCACCGACAGACCGCCGCGGCCGGTAGCAAAGCCATTGAGGCGATGGGTGAGAAAGTCGTAGCCCTCTTCGGCATCGGGGAAAAAGGGCAGCGCCGCCGGCAGGGGATCGGCGGCGGCGTGCAGCTCCAACTCATAGTCGCCGGAGCGGCCGTGCACGGCGAAGCGGCTATAGGGCGTGTCGCCGTCCTGAATCTCCATCTCCACAGCGGCGTGCTCGGTGGGAATGGCCAGGTTCATCGCCGCCGCCGCCGCCCGCGAGGATACCCAGGAGCGCAGGAACATCACACCCGGCTGGTTTTGGTGGCGGACGTAAATGCGGAAATTCACTTGGCGAAAGCCGCTGAGGACGTAAGGAAACGCCGCTCCCGACTCGAGCGCCACGGTGGCGAGAAAAGCGCGCGGCCCTAGCGGGGTATCGCGCACATCCGGTTCCAAGCCGGCAGGAAGCAGG
Organism: Terriglobales bacterium; assembly: GCA_050746125.1. Classification (GTDB taxonomy): domain Bacteria; phylum Acidobacteriota; class Terriglobia; order Terriglobales; family SCQP01; genus JAJPKR01. Next base: position 13,816 of record JBOGKX010000123.1, read on the forward strand.
CGGCGCACCCGTTCCGGCGCGACGGCGTGGATGACATAAAGGAGATTGCGCAGCTTGAGGCCGATGGCCATGGGGATTGCGAGGAGGAGAGCGCTCTTCACCATTTATTCACGATTGGCGGCACGGGTCAAATAGCCGGGCGCCGGCCGAGCCCGGCCACTACGTCAGAGCGCGAGCTGGGCCACGGCGGCGACATCGGCACTGGCGAACTCGCGGGCGCGATAGCGCGGCCACGCGGCCGCGGCGATCATGGCGGCGTTGTCGGTGCAGAGGCGAATGGGCGGCGCAAAAACCTCGAAACCACGGCGGCGGCCGGCTGTTTCGAGTTCGCGGCGCAAGCGGCGATTGGCGGCCACGCCGCCCGCGAGCAAGACGCTGGCGGCATTGCGCTGCTCGGCGGCTTGCAGCGTTTTTTCCGCCAGCTCGGTGGCGACGGCGTACTGAAAGCTGGCGATCAAATCGAGCGTCGGCTGGTCGCAAAGCGCGCGCAGCCGCTCGGCGTCGGGCGGCCCGCCGCCGAGGGCGGCTTGGCGGGCGGCGATGGCGGGGGCTATGCCGCGCGACTCGACTAGGCGCAACACGGCAGTTTTGATACCGCTGAAGGAAAAATCGAGCGCGTTGCCTTTCAGCTTGGGGCGCGAGAAACGCACCGCCCGCTCGTCGCCGGCGGGGGCGAGGCGGTCGATCACCGGTCCGCCGGGATAGCCCAGGCCGAGGAGCTTGGCCACCTTGTCGCCGGCTTCGCCGGCGGCGTCATCGCGCGTTTTGCCGAGCAGCGTGTAGCGGAAGCGCTCTTCGTACCGCTCCACCCAATACAACGACGTGTGTCCGCCCGAAACGACCAGGGCCACGGCGGGAAATTCCGGTTCGGCGAGGCCCTGCTGGCGGCGGTCGAGGAGCACGGAGTGAATATGGCCTTCGAGATGGTGCACGGCAATCAAGGGCTTGGCCGCGGCCAGGGCCAGGGCTTTGCCGTAGGTAAGCCCGACAAGCAGCGCGCCGACCAAGCCCGGACCGCGGGTGGCGGCAATGGCGGCCACGTCGCGCAGTTGGCAGCCGGCCTGCTCCAGGGCTTGGCGCACGATGGGGACGATGCCGCGCAGGTGCTCGCGGCTGGCCAGTTCCGGCACGATGCCGCCATAAATGCGATGCACCGGCACTTGCGAGAGCACGACGTTCGACAGGATGCGGGCCGCGCCGGCGACCACCGCCGCCGCGGTTTCATCACAGGAAGTTTCGATGCCGAGGATCAGGTCTTCCACCCATTTTCACCCTACACCCATCGGCTACGTGGGCGGGGCGATAAGCATCGCCGGGCTTCGTTGCCGGTCGCTTGGCCTCCTTCACGTACATCTGGGT
>JBOGKX010000124.1:0-5335 GCA_050746125.1 Terriglobales bacterium
GCGCTGCCCTACTCCCTGCCGCCCGCGCCGCCGCCGCCCGCGGCCTGGCCGCTCGCCGCCGAGCTCGAAGGTGACGGACCTTTCGTGCTTTGGGTCTATCCCACCGTGCAGTTCTTCGACGGCCGCCAGGCCAATCGCGCCTGGATGCAGGAGATCGCCGATCCGCTCGCGAAATTAGTCTGGGACAACTGGGTGCAGACGGACCCCGACACCGCCGCGCGGTTGCAGGTCGCCGAGGGCGACATCCTGCGCCTCGATTCGCCTTATGGACACGCCGAATTTCCCGTCCACCTCGATCCCTACATCCGCCCCGACACGCTGGCGATTCCCCTGGGTCAAGGCCATCGCGACTTCGGCATGTTCGCCAATGGCCATGGCATGGCGCCCGAGCTCGTCCTCTCGACGCGGAGCAACGCGGCGGGCGGGCCGATCCGGCTGGGCGTGATGGTGCGCGCGCGCCACGTCGGCAAACACCGCGACATGGCCACGCTGCAATTGATCCATTGGCAGCGCGACAAGAAAATCGCCCTCGCCACCACGCTTGAGGAAGCCGGTACGCCCGCGGCGCGCGAAAAGGAAGTGCGCGCCACCTTCTACGCCTTTCACCCCCATCCCGTACATCGCTGGGGAATGGCCATCGATCTCTCCAGCTGCATCGGCTGCAATGCCTGTCAGGCCGCCTGCTACGCGGAAAACAACATTCCCGTCATGGGCCGTTCCAGCTGCCTCAGCCATCGCGAGATGACTTGGCTGCGGATCGAGACCTACGGCGGCGACGCTTGGCATCCCTCGACGGCGATGAACCCCGACATCCGTTTCATGCCCATGCCTTGCCAGCAGTGCGGCAACGCCCCTTGCGAGTACGTTTGCCCGGTCTTCGCCGCCTACCACACTCCCGAGGGCCTCAACGCGCAGGTCTACAACCGTTGCATCGGTACTCGCTACTGCTCGAACAACTGCATCTACAAGGTGCGGCGCTTCAACTGGTACGCGCCGCAGTGGCCGGCGCCCCTCGACCAGCAGCTCAACCCGGCGGTGACAGTGCGGTCGAAGGGGGTGATGGAGAAGTGCACCTACTGCGTGCAGCGCATCCAGGCGGCGGAGCTGCGGGCCAAGGCAGAGAATCGCCCGCTGCGTGACGGCGAGATTCAAACCGCCTGCATGCAGACCTGCCCCACCGAGGCCATCATTTTCGGCGACCTCAAGGATCCCGACAGCCGCGTCTCCCGCCTTCGCGATCAGGAGCGCGGCTATCGCTGGTTTGAGGCGGAGAATACGTTCCCCTCGATCACTTATCTGAAGCGCACCAAATTCGTGTTGAACCGGACCTAAGCGATGGCGCAAGCCAGCGAACTGCGCGACGCCGACCTCGACCTGCGCCAGACCTCCGAGGATTTGATCCGTCCGGTCGAAACCGGCCCCACGCTGCGCTACCTGGTCGCCGTGGGCGCCGCCGGGCTCGCCACGCTGCTCGGCGCGGTGTGCTGGGGCTGGCAAATGTACATCGGCATGGGCGTCACCGGCCTGATGTGGCCGGTGATGTGGGCGGTTTACATCACCAACTTCGTCTTCTGGATCGGCATCGCCCACTCCGGCACGCTCATCAGCGCCATTCTCTATCTCTTCCGCGCCAAATTCCGCCCCGCTTTTTCCCGCGCCTCGGAAGCCATGACGATCTTCGCCGTGGCCACCGCCGGATTGTTTCCGATCCTGCACTTGGGCCGCTCTTGGCGCTTCTATTGGATCCTGCCCTACCCCAACGAGCGGCGCATCTGGCCGAATTTCCGCTCCCCGCTGGTGCTCGACGTTTTCGCCGTCAGCACTTACCTCACCGTCAGCCTGATTTTTTGGTACTTGGGCATGCTGCCCGACCTCGCCGAGCTGCGCGACCGCGCCAGCGGCTGGAAGCGCACGCTCTACGGCGTGGTTTCGCTCGGCTGGACCGGCTCGCTGCGGCAGCTTTCGCCCTACATGAAGCTCTACATCTTGCTGGCCGGGCTGGCCACGCCACTGGTGCTTTCGGTGCATACGACGGTGTCGTGGGACTTCTCGCTGTCGCTCTTGCCCGGCTGGCACGAGGAGATCTTCCCCCCTTACTTCGTGGCCGGCGCCATTTTCTCCGGCTTGGCGATGGTGCTGACGCTGGTGATTCCCCTGCGCTCGTGGTTCCGGATCAAGGCTTACATCACCATTGACCATCTGGAGCGGCTCTGCCAGCTGATCCTGCTGACCTCGAGCATCGTGACGTTTTCCTACGCCACGGAATACTTCATCGCCTGGTACAGCGCCGACACCTACGAGCGCTCCGCCTATTGGATGCGGGCCTTCGGCCATTACTGGAAACCGTTTTGGCTGATGACCGTCTGCAATTGCTTCATTCCGCTTTTGTTTTTCTTCCGGCGCGTGCGGCGCAACGTGCTGCACATGTTCATCATCTCGATCTTGATCAACGTCGGGATGTGGCTGGAGCGCTTCGTCATCATCGTCACCACGCTGGCCTATAGCTTCGATCCCGGCTCGTGGGGCATTTTTCACGTGCAGTGGATCGAAATCGGCATCACCATCGGCAGCTTCGGCTGGTTCATGCTCCAGTTCCTGGGCTTCGTGAAAATCGCGCCCAGCATCCCCATCGCCGAGGTGCGCAAGGACATTTTGGAAGCGCGGCGGCATCGCACCGCCTTGATGGCCGCCGGTCTGCTGCCGGGCGGCGGCGAGCCGCCGCGGCCGGAAGTGCCGCTCGCACCCTGAGGGAAATGCGCCCATGCCTGCCCGGAGCACGCCGCTGCCGCCGCCGCCCGCCGCCTTTCGCGGCGTGGTGGGCTCGTTCGCGGAAGAAGACCGCCTGCTCGCCGGCAGCGATCTCGCTACCGCCGCCGGTCTGCGCTTCGAGGCCTTTCTGCCCGCCGGCGACGAAGAGCTGCTGCGCCGCCTGCGGCCGCGCTCGCCAAAATCGGGAACGCGCTTTTGGACGCTGCTCGGCGGCATCGGCGGCGGCGTGGCGGCCATGGCGATGACGATTTGGACGATGCGCAATTGGCCGCTGGTGGTGGGCGGCAAGCCGATCGTCTCCTGGCCGCCGTTCATCCAGGTGATCTTCGAATGGACGGTGCTCGTCGCCTCGTTCATGTGCATGACCGGCTTTTTCATCCTCTCCGGCCTGCCCAATCTCTACATTCACCCCGCGTATCTCCCCGAATTCCAGGTCGATCGTTTCGGCCTTTTCCTGCCCTGCTCGCGCTCGGAAGAGGCGTTGGTGCGCGCGCTCTTGGCGCGGGCCGGCGCGGAGACCGTTCAGGCCGTTTTCGACCGTGGGCAGGGCCGCCTGGCACCGCCTAACAGCGAGCCCAGCAGCGAGCCATCGAGCGAGCCGCCCGCATGAGCCTCGCCACGCCACCCCCGATCGCCCCGCCCCGCCGCCCCCCGGCGCTGACGCGAGCGCCCGGCTCGGCCGCGCCCTGGGTGGTGCGCTGGCTCTGGATTTTGCTCGCCATCGGCATCGCTACCTTCCTTTGGCTTTGGATCACGGATCCCATGCGCTTGTGGACCGGCTATCTGGCGGAGTTTTTGTTCTTTACCGGCTTGGCGCAAGACGGCGTGCTATTTTCCGCCGTCACCCGCGGCTGCAACGGCCGCTGGGCGCGGCCGATCCAGCCCTTGGCGGAAGGGCTGTCGATCGTATTGCCGGTCGCCGTCTTGCTGTACATCCCGCTGATGCTGGCCCATCGCTACATCTATCCTTGGTGGGACCACATGCCCTATGGCAAAGGGCATTGGCTCAATCACGGCTTCTTGCTCGGCCGCGACCTGGGCATCTTGATCTTCATGGCCTGGCTGAGCCTGCGCTATCTCTACTGGAATCGCCGCCGCGACATGGGCGCCGTGCTGGAAGCGGCCACGCCCGAAGAGCGCGCTCGCGCCCCGTGGCTGCAACGCTTCTTGTTCCGCAAATGGCGCGGCGCCGCCGCCGAGCGCGAGCGGGCGGAAACAAGCTTGCGGCGGCTGTGGGTGCTGATCATTTTCGCCTACGCCTACTTCTGGGGCATTCTCGGCCTCGATCTCAACATGTCGCTCGACCCCACTTGGTACGACTACATCTACAACTGGTATTTTTGGCTGGCCAACTGGTATGCGGGGCTGGGCCTGATCTGCATTCTCGCCGCCGCCTGGCGCCACCGCATGGCCGCGCGCGCGGTGATCAACCGCGACGTGCTGCACGACGTCGGCGAGATGCTCTTCGCTTTTTGTATTTTCTGGACCTATCTCTTCTGGTCGCAGTTCATGGTGTTGTGGTTCGCCAATCGGCAGGATGACATTCACCTGCTGCTGCTCATTTCCACCACCCAACCCTGGGAAACGATCGCCTGGCTGGTGCTGACGCTGGGCTTCTTCCTGCCCTTCGCCTTCGGCCTGAGCCGCGCCTTCAAGCGCCGCGGGCCGACCCTGGCGGTGATCGCCAGCTTTTCGCTGGCAGCCATTTGGCTGGAGCGCAACCTGATCGTCAGTGCCTCGATCTGGAAGCGCGGTTTTCCGCCCCTTTTGACCTCGGCCGGCCTCGGTTGCCTGTTTCTCGGCCTCTACGGGCTGATCTACCTCTGGTTCATGCGTCGGGTGCCGTTCTTCCCGGTCGAGGATCCGCTCATGGAAGAGACGCTGGTAATCAGCCTGCCGCGTCATTAGCCGGATGGCGTCATGCCGCGCCGCTACATAAGCGATCAAGAGCGCAATCTGACGATCCTGACGCGGATCGCCTGGTGGGGGATTCTGGTCACGATTGCCTTCGCCTCCTGGTGGCTGTATCAGGGCGTGGGCTTTTTCAAGGACGAGATGTCGTTTCAAGACGTCTTCGGCGCCCGCCGCGGCCCCCATCTGCCGCTGCCGGCGGGCACGGTGGCGAGCGACGGTTATGGCTTCGACCCGGCGCAGTTGCTGCCGCCGGGCGCGCCACTTCCGCCTCCGCCGCCGCCCGACGTGGCGCTCGGCCGCCGGCTATACCACGACAATTGCTCCTTTTGCCATGCCATGAGCGGACGCGGCGACGCGCCGGTCGGCCTGGAATATGATCCGCGGCCCGGCGACCTGAACCGCTCCGTGCCCAGGGTGAACGACCGAACGCTTTTCGACCAAATCAGCGACGGCATCCCCGCCGGCCCGGGCATCGACACCTCGCCGCCGCTGGTCAGCGCATGGCACGCCTTCCGCTATTATCTCGACGCCGACGAACGCTGGCAGATCGTGAATTTTCTGCGCGCCGGATTTGGCCGCGCGCGCGCGGCAACCCCGCCAGGGGCGACCACGATCTTACATCCCGAGTACCACATCGTGGGCAACCCGGCGG
>JBOGKX010000125.1:0-1696 GCA_050746125.1 Terriglobales bacterium
CGTGGCGGAGCTGCTGGTCGGATTGATCAAACTGCCCTTCGCCGCGTTGCGGCATCGCTTTGTTCAAAACATCGGCTGGCTGGAAATCGACTGGGCCGCCATCCTGCTCAACGCGGTATTTCTGGCCCCTCTTGCGACGGTGCTCGCGGTTCTGATCGCTTTCGACCGGGAGCTTTACCTGTATCGCGCCAACCTCGACGCCATCGAGGCCGCCGCCCAGGCGTGGACCAGCAGCGGCCCGGACTGGCTCAAATCGCTGGGTCAGCAGACCTCGCTCCTGGCGGCCAATGCCTACACCGTGTTGTTCCTCGGCGGCGCCGTGGCGTTGGCGATGCTGGTCCATCGCCTGGACAACGCGTTTGAGCGGATGAGCGAGAGCTGGGCGCAGCTGTGGCTCCGCGTCGTTCATGGCGCTCCGGCGCCGCAAGACGCGGGGGATGCCCGGCAGCAGCTGCTTTACGGCTATGACGGCGACGGCCAGCCGGTCTTCGACCCGAACCAGCCCATCGCCTACGATCCAGACGGCACGCCCGTGGCGCCCGAGGGCGCGGCGCCTGCCGGAGCGGACCGCTCCGCACCCGAGCCGGGTACGACGGCCGCGGCAGGCCGCGAGGATGACGCCGGGAACGATCCCGGACCCGAGACCGCGCAACCGCATGCGGCGCCCGCCGGCGTGGCCGAAGAACGCGTCGGCGTGATCACCGCAAACGGCACCCGCGAAATGCCGCGCTCGCAGGTACTCGGGAATCCCGAGCAGTATCGCCTCGATCTCGCCACCAACCAGTGGTGGGAGCGCACCGTGTGGGAGGAGGTCCACGGCAACCTTGCCGATCCGCCGCCGCGTCGCGAGGTGACGTAAATCCAGGGGCGAACCATCGGAACCCCGTCCATGAAACGCTCTCTCGTTCTCGTCCCGCTGCTTCTCGCCGCCGCGGCGCCGGCCGCGCTCGCTGCCGAACCGGTCGCGACGCGGGTCGTCGTGCTCCTCGACACCTCGGGCAGTTTCGCCAGGCAGGCGCCGGCCGCGGCCTCCAAGATCGTTCAGCTGCTTGAGGACTGGTCAAAGCAGCGGCTGGCGCGCGGCAACCGCAGCCGCGACGATCTCTCGCTGATTGCGCTCGATGCCTCGCCCGAAGTGGTCTATCGCGCCACTCTCGGCGAGATCAAGAAGACCGGTCCGGCGGAGTGGCGCGACCTGATCGGCGCCCGCAAAGGCTATGCGGCCTGCACCGATGTCGGCGCCGCGTTCCGCAAGGCCGCGGAGATTTTCGACCGCCAGCCGCCGGCGGCCGCCAATTACCTCGTTGTTGCCTCCGACCTGATCAACGAGCCGCTCGACCCCAGGTGGCTCGCGCGCGGTCGCCTGCATTGTCTGCGCGCCGACGGCAATCCGCCCGCCGACATGCCCTGGCAGGATCTCGTCCGCCGGCACGTCACAGGCTTTTTTACCTGGCTCCCGACCATCCAGAGCATTCGGTGGAAGAAGGCGCTGGAGGCGAACGGGCTCGGCAGTGCGATCCATGTTCTCGACGATTTCGAGAGCGGGGTGACGAGCCTGCCGGCGCCGAAACAGCCAAAACCCGCCCCGGCAAAACCACTGATCACGCCGAGCGAGGCACGCGGCATGCTCGCGGGCGCGGCGCACACGCTTGTATCCGCCCTGGAGTATGGGGGTGGGTTCGGCGTGCTGCTGATC
>JBOGKX010000126.1:0-1064 GCA_050746125.1 Terriglobales bacterium
TAAACCACAGAGGAGTAAACACCATGAGTATATCTATTAAAGGCTACAATGGAAAAACACTTATAGAAATTCCGGCTAATACTTTGCAAGGGGCTGACTTGCAGGGAGCTGACTTGCAGGAAGCTGACTTGCAGGAAGCTGATTTACGAGGAGCTGACTTGCAGAAAGCTGACTTGTGGAGAGCTACCTTACGGGGGGCTGACTTACGGGCAGCTAACTTGCAGGAAGCTAACTTGCAGGGAGCTAACTTGCAGGAAGCTAACTTGTGGGAAGCGAACTTGCGGGGAGCTGACTTGCAGGGGGCTGACTTACGGGGAGCTAACTTACGGGGAGCCATGAATATTCCCACAATCACGACCTTCCTGGATATTCTGAAAGATCAACCAGAAAAGATATATGCTTATAAATTAGTTAAATCAAATGGGCTTGCCCCATTTAATGGGAGCATTATCTATGAAATAGGTAAAACATACAGCGAACCAAAAGCCAGCATAGATGCAACTATATTGTGGGGAGCAGGGATCAATTTAGCAACATTAGACTGGTGTATCAAAAATAAAGAGGAGAATTGGAAAATCTTGATAGCAGAATTTACCGCTAAAGATATTGCCTGCATTCCATATGCAACAGATGGAAAATTTAGAGTATTCAAATGTAAAATTGTAGGAGAAAAGATACTAGATTAAACACTTTAATAAACCACAGAGGAGTAAACACCATGAGTATATCTATTAAAGGCTACAATGGAAAAACACTTATAGAAATTCCGGCTAATACTTTGCGGGGAGCTGACTTGCAGGGGGCTGACTTACGGGGAGCTACCTTACGGGGGGCTGACTTGCAGGGAGCTGACTTGTGGGGAGCTAACTTGCAGGAAGCTAACTTGTGGGGAGCTAACTTGCAGGGAGCTGATTTACGAGGAGCTGACTTGTGGGAAGCTACCTTACGGGGGGCTAACTTGCAGGGGGCTAACTTGCAGAGAGTTGACTTGCAGGGGGCTAACTTGCAGGGGGCTAACTTGTGGGAAGCTAACTTGCAGGTAGCTAACTTGCAGGGAGCTGACT
>JBOGKX010000127.1:0-1608 GCA_050746125.1 Terriglobales bacterium
TCTCTGACACGGCCCCCGCAACCGCCCGCATGGGGTGCGCTATAGTCGCCCCGATGGCACTCTCCCTGCTCCCGACCGGAATCGCCCTACTCGACGGCGGCGTGGACGGGCTGCTGCGGCAGAACGATCTCAACAACAGCCGCACGGAGATCCACAAGCAGTATTCCACCTGGTACGAGGCGGTCGGCTTCGTGGGTGGCCTGGCGGCCGCCCTGCTCGGGGCCCACCCCGACATCGCCGACCCCTTCGTCTACGGCTCTGGGGCGCTGCTCGCCAGCAAGGGCGGCCAGTGGGCGCTCCAGGAGAGCCAGTCCAGCAAAACCACCACCACCACTTCGACCACGGGTGGGGGCGCGGCCTACGGGGTGATGCGCGGCGGTGGCGCCCGGGCAATCGCCTACGGTGGGCGCCGGAACGCGACCGCCGGGGTCCTGTAGTGGCTGACCTCGACAGCACCAGCTCCATCCTGGTCCCCAGTTCTCAGGCCGACATCGCCCTGCTCAAGGTCCTCAAGGACAGCCTGGTCAGCAACCTCAACACCGCCGTCCGCAACGTGCTGGGCCCGGATCAGCCCCTGATCGTCCGCGATCTGACCGCTCAGGACCTCTTCCCCAACGCCACCGCCTCGCTGTTCACGGCGCGGATGAGCAACCCCGTCACCCTGACCGCGCAGACCCTGACCACCCTGCAGATCACCCCCCTGAGCAACCAGCAGGCCTTCGGGATCTACGGCTACGCCCCCCTCAGCCCCAGCCCCGCCCTGGACATCATCCAGTTCGGCAACGGCACCGCCGTCACCTACGCCCGCTTCGTGGTGGACAACATCTTCGCCGACACCCTGGAGACGGTCGGCTACTTCAACGGGCCGGTTTACTGGAGCCCGAACCAGACCTTCACCCTCCAGGGGGTCAGCAACGCTGGCATCGGCACCATCGGCGCCGAGCAGTTCGCCCTCTACGGCCTGGTGGTCGAGCCCGCCGGCCTGAACATCCAGCCCGTCGCGTCGGCTTAGGCGGGGGGCCTCTGCCAGATGGCCATCATCGCCAGCCTCATCCGGGCCTCCGGGGTGGGGCAGCGCAAGCTGTTCACCGCCCAGGTCTCCGTGACCGGCAGCGCCGCCGTGGTGACCGGGCTGAGCGCGATCGACCCCGGCTCGGCCTCGGCTGAGAACCAGGCCACCGCCGCCACTGGCACCATCGAGCACGCCTATGTCCACTCCGTGGTGGGCGGCACCATCAACGTGGGCTGCGCCAGCATCAACCCCACCGGGCCGGTGGTCACCAACCCCTCGGCCACCGCCGACACCTCCATCGGGGTGCGCTGCACCGGCTACTGAGCCCGTGGCCAGGTCCGCGACCGAGCTGGAGCTGGGATCCCTCAACTGCCTCACCTGTCCCCACCTTGAGCGCCTGGAGGCGGCCTCGATCACGGTGGGGGGCGATGGCCAGTACCAGCGGCTCTGCCCGGAGTGCTACCGGGTCATCTCCGGCTTCTCCCAAGCCCGGGAGCGGGGGGAGGAGATCGACCGCTGGGAAGTGGAGTCCAAGATGACCCGGCTGGGGTACACTCCCGACGATGTGCTGGACTTCTGGAGGCAGCTAGGTGGCT
>JBOGKX010000128.1:0-1078 GCA_050746125.1 Terriglobales bacterium
GTCCATCCGGCCAAGCACATCTTCCACTGCTTCGGTTGCGGCGTGGGCGGCGACGTTTTCAAATTCGTGATGCTCATCGAGAATCTGACGTTTCCCGAGGCGGTCGAGAGGCTCGCGGAAAAGGCCAATATCGTCCTTCCCGAGCGATGGAGCGGCGGCCAGGGGGATGGCGAAGCGAAGGAAAAAGCTGCACTCCAAAACATGCACGAAGTGGCGGCTCGCTTCTTCGCCTCTCAGCTCGGAGCGAGCGTGGAGGGCCGGGCGGCTCGCGCCTACCTCGACGATCGCGGCGTCTCGGCTGAGGCGATGGCTCGATTTCGGCTCGGCTATGCGCCTTCGGAGCCGTCGAAACTTGCGGAGCGGCTGGCGGAGGCGGGGTTCGCGCCGGAGCTAATGGAAAAAGCAGGCTTGGCGGCGCCCGGACGCGACGGGCGCAAACCGCTAGATCGCTTTCGGCGCCGCGTGATTTTCCCCATCGCCAGCGAAACCGGCAAAGTTGTCGCGTTCGCCGGGCGCTCGCTCGGCGGCGAAGAGCCGAAATACCTGAATTCGCCCGAGACTCCGCTCTACACCAAAGGTCGCGTGCTCTACAATCTCCACCAGGCGGGCGCGGAAATCCGCAAGCTCGACACGGCGATCCTGGTGGAAGGTTACATGGATGTGATTGGGCTCGCGTCGAACGGAATCGCCTACGTGGTCGCGTCGTGCGGGACCAGCTTGACGGCGAGCCAGGTGCGTTTGCTCGGCCGCTGGACGCGGCGCATCGTGGTGAACTTCGATCCCGACTCGGCAGGCGTGGCCGCGACCGAACGCTCGCTCGGCCTTCTTCTCGAAGAGGGGTTTGAGGTGAGCGTGCTGGCGCTGCCCGGCGGGCTCGATCCCGACTCGTTCATTCGCAAACACGGCTCCGCCCCCTACCGCGAATTGTTGTCGAGAGCGCCCGCTTATCTCGACTATCTCACCGAACGCGCCGCCGCCGCGCACGGCCTTGCGACTCCCGAGGGCAAGGTGCGCGCCGCCAATGCCGTGCTCCCGTACTTGGTGAAGGTAGGCAATCCCCTCCTCCGCGACGAGATGG
>JBOGKX010000129.1:0-1571 GCA_050746125.1 Terriglobales bacterium
GCCGCGCCGCTGCCGGCGCACGCCCAAAAACGCTTGACACGGCGGCCGGGATTATAGAGGGGACCCCGGGTTTCGGCCGGCCGGGCTTGCTCACGTACATTTGGGTACGCTCAGTCGGCCTCGCTCCTGCCGCCTCGCTCTGCTGGCGGCATTTCTTGGCGCTCCGCTGCGCTTCGCTTGGCCACGCTCGGGTGTGGTTGTGGGCGCAGGCGTGCTCGCGGCAGGGTAGGCGCCGGCCCCGGACCGTTCAGCAAATACATCAAAATAAAGGTCGAAACTGGGTCTGGCCGGCGCCGGCGAAGAGGGACGGGTGTAACCGCGGGTCCCGCGGCGTCGTTCCTAATGCAGCCGGCAAGGAAGATTGATGAAGAGTCCCACTCGTTCTCATTTGCGGTCGCGCGGCGTGCAGATCGGCATTGTCGTCTTGATTGTCGTGGTCGGCCTGATCACGTTGGCGTTTACGCGCAAGAGCGGCCCGCAGTACTTCACCGCCAAGGTGGCCAAAGGCGACATTGTCTCGACGGTGCAGGCCACGGGCACGGTCAATGCGCTCAAGACGGTGCAGGTGGGCTCGCAGATTTCGGGCCGCATCGTCAAGATCCTGGCGGATTTCAACTCGAAGGTGAAGAAGGGCCAGCTGATCGCCCAGATCGATGCCACGGTGTACCAAAACCAGGTGGCGCAGGCCAAGGCCGACTTGCAAAACGTCCAGGCCAGCGTACGCGCGGGCGAGGCCATGGTGGGCGTGCAAGAGGCGGCGGTGGCCACCGCCAAGGCCAACGTGGAGAAAGCGCAAGCCGCGCTGCGCGACGCGGCTTTGGTGCGGGACCGCACCATAAGCCTGTTTAGCCAGGGCATCGACTCGCAGCAGCAGCGCGACGACGCCGAGGCGGCCTACCAAACCGACCTGGCGGACTTGCACGCGCAGCAGGCCGCCGAAGCGCAGGCGGGAGCCAACCTGCGCTCGTCGCAGGCGCAGGTGGCGGCGGCGAAAGCGCAAGTGGCGATCAAGCAGGGCGTGCTCAAGGTGCAAGAGACCAATCTCGGCTACTGCGATATTTACTCGCCGATCGACGGGGTGATCGTGAACCGCGCCGTGGACGTGGGACAGACCGTGGCCGCTTCCTTCCAGACGCCGACGCTATTCACCATCGCGCAAGACCTGACGAAGATGCAGGTGGATACGCAGACGGATGAAAGCGACGTGGGCCGCTTGCGGGTGGGCGATTCGGCGACGTTCACGGTCGACGCCTTTCCCAACCAGGTATTTCACGGCCAGGTGGCGCAGATCCGCATGAATGCCACCACGGTGCAGAACGTGGTGGAGTACGACACGGTCATCGACTTCGACAATCCGGGCAACCGGGTATTTCCGGGCATGACCGCCTACGTCAACATTCCTTCCGCGACGGCGCACAACCAACTGGAAGTGCCCAACGCGGCGCTGCGGTTCAAGCCCGGCCTCAAGCCCGACCAACTGCGCGCCGTACTCGCCAAGTATGGGATGGCGCCGGGCGCGGGCGGCGGCGCGAGCCGGCCAGGAAGCGCCGGCGGCGGCAACGGCGCGACGC
>JBOGKX010000130.1:0-4628 GCA_050746125.1 Terriglobales bacterium
ATCCATGCTGGTGAGCAGGATTTCGCCGGCGCCGCGCCGCTCGGCTTCGCGCGCCCAATCCACGGCATCGCGGCCGGCGGCGCGCGAGCCGCCGTGGCTGAAAACTTGCCATGCGGGCTCGTCCGATGGGGTGCGGCGCGCGTCGAGCGCGGCGATCACCGCCTGGGAGCCGAAGGCGCCCGCCATCTCGGCGATGAGCTCGGGGCGGGCCAGGGCGGCGCTGTTGACGGCGACCTTGTCGGCGCCGGCGGCCAGCAGGGCGCCGGCCTCGGCGACGCTGCGCACGCCGCCGCCGACGGTTAGCGGGATCCAGATCTCGCGCGCCACGGCGCGCACGGTGTCGAGCATGGCGGAGCGGTTTTCGCGCGAAGCCGAGACATCGAGCAGGACGAGCTCGTCGGCGCCCTGGCGGCTGTAGGCGGCGGCCAGCGCGGCGGGATCGCCGCTGTCGCGCAGGGCTTCGAATTGCACCCCCTTAACGACGCGGCCGGCATGAACGTCGAGGCAGGGGATGATGCGGCGCGCCGGGGCCGTGGGCAGCGCGGGGGGCGCGGGGATGGCGACGGGGGCGATGCGCGGCCAGGTCAGGAAGTTGGCCAGCACCGCCCGTCCGGCGGCGCCGGATTTTTCCGGATGAAATTGCACGCCCAGGAGATTGCCGGCTTCGGCGACGGCGGTGAAGGCATCGGGGTAATAGGCGGCGAAGCTGGTGGCGGGGGCAATCGGGGCGACGTAGGAATGGGTGAAGTAGAAGCTGGGGGCCAGGCCGGCGCCGGCGAGCAGGCGCGAAGGCGTTTGGCAGACCAGGGCGGCCCAGCCGACGTGAGGGACTTTGGCGGCGCGCAAGCGGCGCACCTGGCCGGGCCAGAGTCCGAGGCCGGCGATGCCGGGGGCTTCCTCGCTGGCGGCGAAGAGCGCTTGCAAGCCGACGCAGACTCCGAGGAAGGGCTTGCCGGCGGCGATGAAATCGAGAATAGCGGGGCGCAGTCCGCGCGCGTCGAGCGCGGCCATGACCGCGCCGAAATGGCCGACGCCGGGCAACACGACGCGCTCGGCGGCGGCCAGCGCGGCGGCATCGGCGGCGGCGACGACTTCGGCGCCGAGGGCGGCGAGGGCGCGGCGCACGGAGTCGGTGTTGCCGCCGCCGTAGTCAATGACGGCGACTTTCACAACAGCTCCTTGGTGCTGGGCAGGACGGCGCGCAAGCGGCGATCGCGGGAACAGGCAAAGCGCAGGGCGCGCGCGAAGGCTTTGAAGGCAGCCTCGACGCGATGATGGCTGCTGCGTCCGTAGAGCACTTTGAGATGGACGTTGGCGCCGGCTGCGGCGGCGAAGCCGGCGAAGAAGTCGGTGACCAACTCGGTCTGCAGGTCGCCGACTCGCCGCGCGCGCACGCCGAGATCGATCACGGCGTGCGGCCGTCCGCTGAAATCCACGGCGGCGGCGGCGAGCGTTTCATCCATGGGCATGAGGAAATAGCCGGCGCGGTTGACGCCGCGGCGATCGCCGAGGGCTTGCGAAAAAGCGGCGCCCAGTGCGATGCCGGCGTCTTCGACGGTGTGGTGCTGATCCACGTCGAGGTCGCCTTCGGCGCGCAAGGCGAGGTCGAAGCCGCCATGGCGGGCCACCAATTCGAGCATGTGATCGAGGAAGCGGATGCCGGTCGCGATCTGGTGGCGGCCCCGGCCCTCGAGCAGCAGATTCACGCGCAAACGGGTCTCGCGCGTGCGCCGGTCCACTTTGCCGCGGCGCGCGCTCATGACCGGGCCGGCTCCTCGGCCGGCAACTGCAACAGGGCGGCGAACACGTCATCGCCGGCCCCCACGCAGCCGATGGCGGCGAAGCGGCGGCGCAAGGCGGCGGGGTCGGGGTGGCCGGGCGGCGCCACGCCGACAAAGGGCACGCCGGCGGCGCGGGCGCAGGCAGCGTCATCCACCGTGTCGCCGCAGTAGGCGCGCAGGCCGGGGGCGCCGGCCCAGCGGCGCAGCTCCTCGAGTCCCTCGGGATCCGGCTTGCCGCGGCGCACGTCTTCGAGGGCGACGACGCGCGCGAAGAGCGGCGCGACGCCGAAACGCGCGAGCGACCATTCGGCGTCGGCACGCGGTCTGCCGGTGAAGATCGCCAGCCGATAGGAGGCGGCCAGCGCTTCGAGCGCGCCCGGCGGCGCCAGCCAGCGCTCCTCGCGGCGCACGCCGTCATCGCCCCGGGCGCCGCGATAGAAGGCGTCGAAGACGGCGACGACCGTCTCGTAAGCCACCTCGCGGCCGCGGCGGCGCAGCAACTCGGCGGTCAGGTCCCAGTCGTTGTTGAAACCGCCCTGATCCTTGAGGGCCTGAATCTCCGCCGCCGTGGCCTCTCCGCCGCCCAAATGCCGCACGGTGGCGGCGATGGCCCGGCGATACGAGCGGCTGACGTCAATGAGCACGCCGTCGAGGTCGAAGACGAGGAGCGGCTTGGCGTCGTCGGAGCGGTCCGCGGCGGCGGGCGCGGCGGCGGCAGCGACATTCCAGACTTGGCGCAAGAGGGCGGCGGCGCGCTCGGTCTGCGCCGGCGTGCCGCAGGTGATGCGCACGGCGCCGGGCAGGTCGTGGCGGCGATCGCGCAGCAGCACGTCCTGGCCGCGCGCCGCGGCCAGCAATTCATCGGCGCGCTCGCCGGCATCGAACAGCAAAAAGTTGGCGGCGCTGCGCCAATAGCGCAGGTCGAGTTCAGCCAGCACGGCTTCGAGGCGGGCGCGGCTTGCCCACACCTGGCGCCGGTAGTCCTCGGCCCAGCCGGCGTCCGCCAGCGCGGCGCGGCCGCAGGCGAGGGCGGCGCTATTGACGGCGTAGGGCGAATGCACTTTGCGGAACGCCTGCATCAGCTCGGGGGCGGCGGCCAGCGCGCCGAGGCGCAGGCCGGCGAGTCCGTAGAGCTTCGAGAACGTGCGGGCGACGATCAAGTTGGGCGGCGCGCCGGCACGGGACATCAGAGTCGGCTCGCCGGGCGGGAGGAAGTCGGCGTAGGCCTCGTCCACGAAAAAGGCGCAATGCGGCGCCGAGGCGGCGAGCGAAAGCAGCGCTTCCGCCGGCGCCTGGCTGCCGGTGGGATTGTTGGGGTTGGCGACGAAAACCAGGCGGGTTTTTTGCGAGATGGCGGCGGCGAGCGCGCCACAATCGAGGACAAACGCGCGGCCATCTTCTCGATAGCGAAGCGCCAGCACCTCGGCGCCGGCCGCCTCGGCATAGAAGCGATACATGGCGTAGGTCGGCTCGACGATGATGGCCTGATCGCCGGCATCGAGCAGGGTGGCGACGACGAGGGCGATGGCGTCATCCACGCCGTTGGTCAGGGTGAAGGTGTCGGGCGCATGGCCGAAGGCGGCGGCGATCTCCGCCTCGGCTTCGCGATATTCCGGGTAGCGGGCCAGGTCCTCGGCGCCGAGCGCTTGCAGCGCGGCCAGGGCGCGGGGCGAGCAGCCGACCGTGTTTTCGTTGAAATCGAGGCGCAGGCCGCGCCGGCCCTCGAGCGGCGGATGGTAAGGACGCATGCGGCCGACGGCGTCGCGAATTTTCATGACGGCCTCCGCAGTCGCGCGGCGACCGACGCGGCGTGCGCCGCCAAGCCCTCCGCCGCCGCCAGTGCCGTGATCGCGGGCGCGAGGCGGGCCAGGCCGGCGCGGGTCAGTTGCTGCACGGTAACGACTTTGACGAAATCGGCGGCGGAGAGGCCGCCGCGCCAGCGCGCGCGGCCGCCGGTGGGCAAGACGTGGTTCGTGCCGCTCAGATAATCGCCCACCGCCTGCGGCGCATACTCGCCGACGAAAACGGACCCGGCATTGCGGATGGCGGACAAGCATTCGGCGGGCGCCGTCAAATGCTCGGGCGCCAGGCGGTTGGCGAGGGAGACGGCTTCGTCCATGTCCCGCGTGACGACGATGGCGCCGCGGCGGCGCAGGGCGGCGGCGGCGACGGAATTGGGCTGGGCCGCGAGTTGGCGAGCCACTTCCCTTTGCACGGCCTGCGCCAGGCGCGCCGCGGGGGTGACCAGCCAAGCGGCGGCGCGCGGATCGTGCTCGGCCTGCGCGATCAGGTCGGCGGCGACGAAGGCGGGGTTTTCATCGCCGCGCGCCAGCCAGAGCACTTCGGTGGGGCCGGCCAGGAAATCGATTTCGCAATCGGCGGCAACCAGCCGCTTGGCCGCGGTGACGAAGTCATTGCCCGGGCCGACGATCTTGGCGACGGGCGCGATCGCGGCGGTGCCGTAGGCGAGGGCGGCATTGACGTCTTTCGCTGCGGCGACAAAAGCAATCCGCAATATCGCGGCATCACGACCTATCACGACATCGCGGCCAATGAGCGCATCATTTCAAGCGAGATCGTCGAAACGCAGGGAAGAAAATTGCTTATCTCGTTGTCAACCGTGACCTTTGAACCGGAGGGCGCCGGAACAAAAGTCACTGTCACTGTACAACTCACCTCGCTCGCCGGGGACGACATGGTCAAAGGCGCTGAGTTCGGTCACAATGCGTCCATGGACGGCCTGGTGAAGGCAATGCAGTAGTTTGATCTTCACAGGCACGGCGCTCTCTTAGCGCACTGCCTCCTGATATTGCGCCAGCAGGCCGGAATCCTCGATCGATCCATGAT
>JBOGKX010000131.1:0-10426 GCA_050746125.1 Terriglobales bacterium
ATAAGCGGCGCAGCGCCGCATTGCTTGGCGCTCCGCTCCGCTGCGCTGCGCTGCGCTTGCCAGTCGCTCGGCCTCCTTCACGTACATTGGGGTACGCTCAGTCGGCCTCGCTCCCGGCGCCACTGCGCTGCTTGCAGCATTTACTGGAGCTCCGCTGCGCTTCGCTTGCCCGCTGGAATGGAATCGCCGTGGGCCGGGCGGCGATACGGCGGCAGTTGCGGCGTGGGCGGGGCGATAAGCGTCGCAAGCCGGGCATTGGGGAGCGGGCGTCGGTGATGGCGCGCCGAGCACCAGGCGCTGCGCAGCGCCAAGCGGCGCGGACGTTCAGGGTGCGACTGGGACCATGCGGGTAATCGCGGGGGCGTTGCGGGGACGGGCGCTGCAGGCGCCGCCGGGGCTGCGCGTGCGGCCCACCAGTGACGCGCTGCGCGAGACGCTGTTCAACGTCTGCGGGCCGCGCGTGGCGGGGAGCGTCTGGGTGGATTGCTGCGCCGGCAGCGGCGCGGTGGGCATCGAGGCGCTCAGCCGCGGCGCGGCGGCGGCGTTCTTTATCGAGCCGGCGCGCGCGGCGCGCACGGCCTTGCAGGCCAACTTGCGGCGGCTGGGGCTCGACGAGGCCCCGATCCTCGCACGGCCGGCGCCTGCGGTCCTGGCCGCGCTGGCCGAGGATGCGCGCTGGTCGGCGCGCGGCTGCGACTTTTTCTTCCTCGATCCGCCCTATGGCGACGCGAGCCTGTACGCAGCGGTGTTGGGGCGGCTGGGCGGCGCCGACTGCGGCTTGCTTGCGGCCGAAGCTTGGGTCATCGTCGAGCATGCGCGCCGCGCCGATTGCGGCGCTCGGCATGGGCGGCTGGAGCGCTTTCGGCTGCTGGAGCAAGGCGACAGCAGCCTCAGCTTCTACCGACTCGCGGGCGGGGCGATCGGGGCCGCAGGGCTTCCGTAGCGGTCGCTCGGCCCGGCATAACCCAGTTCACAATGGATTTTCGCGTCCGGGTTTTTACCGTACCTGCCTGCCTCGGCCTCCCCTGGCGGACTGACTGCGGAGCAATACAGGTTCTTCCTCGCCTCTTCTGATGGCCAATGATTTATTTTCAAGGTTATTCGTCGTGCCCGTTCTGCCGCGCCACCATCGGTTTCGCCTCCATCGACGCTCGTCGTCCATTCCGCTGCCCACATTGCGGTCAAAGGATCGCTTTGGCGCAATCCTGCGGGAGGGCCCTCTTCTTTACATCAGCGGGGTTCAGCGTCGCAGTCCTCGCGACGTTCGGGATTAGGGGATTGGCCTTGGCCGTTGGTTCCGCTGTGATCTGTTTCGCCTGCCGCCCCTTGCGAACTCTTCCCCCACGATTTTCACAAAGCGGAGCACGGGCTTGATCTGTTCCCAGCCGCAGCCGCGCTGCCCGGTGTGCCGGCGGCAAATTGAGCATGGCCTGATCCGCGTCAAAGCCCAGACTAGCGAGCTGTTGCTCCGGGGCTCGTCTTTGTGAAGCCCCTGGGGCCGTTCCGGCCGTTCTAGCTGGGTAGATGCCTATGCGACCCAAGAGGGTGTTCATTACAGCGAGCGCGGCGTTTGCGTTGGCCGAGGTCGCCGCGCTTCTTCTGCAACGTACCGCGGCAAAAGCGCTCACCCCTAGCAGGGCGAGCGGATTGCAGGCGAGCGGCGCCCCGGCCATGGATGTGGTTCGCGCCTACGCGCTAGCTTTCGGCCTGATCGCCGCCTGTTACTGCGTCGCGGCGGCTGCCGTGTGGTTCTCGGCGCGGGACCGAGACCGCAAGCAGCGGGCGTGGTCAGCGAGCGGCCTCGTACTCGGAGCCGGGGCGGGCGCCTGCGGTGGCGTGGTGGCGTTTTTTCTCGAAAGCGCGGGCGCCGCCGCACCGCTTGGGTATTGGATCAGCCCCAATGGTGGCGCACTGGCCATTATTTGCCTGGTCGTTGCCGGTCTCGTCGCGCCGATAACGGGTGAGCTGGCGTTCCGCGGCGTTTTCCAGGAAATGCTCTCCGACAGTCTCGGACCGAGCGTCCCCGCACTGGCCGTTGCCGTTCTGTACGCGTTCATCTGGCCGCTCCCCGGCACTTGGGCCGGAGCTCTTGTTATCGGTCTCGCCGCGGGATACACCTATGCGATGAAAAGGACGGTCCTCGCGGCTATCGTCGCCAGCGCCGTGGCCTCGTGGGTGGTAATCTGCGGCGTGGCGATTTTTGGACCGATATGGGTTCACCCCTGAGGCTTTCCAGCCTAGCGATGCTCTCGAGTACAACGTGGTTTCGCTAGCATGGGGACGGTCACCACTTGGGGTCGGCGCACGTCGGGCGTCCTGTCACTGAACCTCGCCGATAAAGGGGGACTCCCGCTGGCCCTGGGCGACGCCTCCGCCGGGGTTAGGGGCTGGCTCGGAACAGCCGACAGCGCCGTGAGCTTAGGGCTAGACTTCACCACTCGGCTGGAAATCGACGCGGCTCTCTCAGCCGGGGAAGCTGCCTACTGCGCTTGTAAGACTCAATGAGGGAATGACGGCATTCGCGGCTTGCCACGCACTTCCTGCGCATAGGCGCTTACGTCGGCGCTGTCTTTTGGCTGGCCCTCGTCTACCTGGGCTGGGTGTCGGTTTCCGGCTCTGCCACCGGCTGGCACCCATACTTGGTGGGATGGACCGCTTTGGGCGTTGCCGGTCTGCTTATGGTCGGGACGGTGGGCCACTGGGCCAAATACTTGCGGTTTATCCTTGGCGGCCTAACACTCGGTGCCCTTCTCGCAGTTGCGGACGGGCACCTCTTGAACAGCAGCGTGCCCTTTTCTCGCCTTGTGGCTGGCGAACTGGCCGCGCTTTCGGCAGGTTGCGGACTGATCTCTCACACTCTGGCAGCGCGGCAGCTAACGATTTTTGACCGCGTGGCATTAGTCGGTTTCGTAGCCGCCGCCGTCGGTGGCTTGTTCAAGGGCCAGCAGGCGGCGGTGTTCGGACTCGCTTGCGGGTTTGCATTCCTCCTTGCCGCATGGGCTCATAACCGTCGGTCCGGACCCCGAGGGCGTAGAAGTAGGTCCGAAAACGGGAGCGCCTCTCGTCAGGTCGGGCTCGGGACGGAGGGCCCCTCGCACGGATCGGAGCAAGTTGGTCGCTGCGGGCGGCGGTGACGCTCGGTGGTTTGGCGAGTTGGGATATTGGCGGCGGCTTCTCGATTCGGGAGCGCTGCGTTCGAGCGGTATCGCCGTCAGCGATGCGGAACGGCTGGGCGCCGGGACAGGCGGCGAGGAGCGCTAATCGCGTGCGTTGTCAAGAGTGTGGCGCAAAAATATTGCCGCCGCGGAAGCGTTGTTTTTTTTTCGGCTTCGGTGTATCCAATGAATTTACTGGGTTGTCACGGCGCGGGCTTGGTCGCTGCCAGGGAAAGCGTAGTGGCGCAAGCCGGCCGAGGGGCAGCCCGAGCGACGATGACGCCGAGCTTACCCACCTCGAGCCTGCCCGAATACGACGCTCCGGAGCGCGAGGCGGCGTTTTTCTACGGCTTGTTCTTGCGCGGGCACTCGTATCAGCAACTGCGGCAAGATATCGAGGTGCCGCCGGAGGTGGTGGATCGCTGGCAGCGCAACAGCGAGCGCGACCCCAATTTCGCCTCGCTCGCCGATCAAGTCCTGGCGTATCGCCGCCGCGTGCTGGCCATTTTCAAGAGCCTGGTCTCGACCGAAGGCGTGGCCATCAACTAGCCGGCGGGCCACCGGGGGGCGCCGGCGCCGGGTTGGCCGCGCCGCCCGCTTGCACGAAATCCCAGCCGCCGCGTCCGCACTTGTTGCGGCACTCGGGCAGCACCTGGCCGGCATCGAACTTGCCGGGCAATTTGCAGACGCTGCACCAATAGACGCCGGTTTGTGGCGCAATCGTTCCTGGTTTCAGGGCCATGGTTGGTCTCCTTCCGTCATGAGGCGGCGCCGGCCGGGAGCAGCGCCGCGAATTCGGCGAAAGCGCCGACTCGCCAGTCGGGCGGCTCTGGCGCGAGCGACTCGGGGCTGAAGCCGTAGTCCACGCCGCAGGTCCACGCGCCGGCATTGCGGCCGGTCTGCACGTCCACCGCGCTGTCGCCGACCATCAGCGCCCGGTCCGCCGGCAAGCGCCGCTCGGCCAAAATGGCGTTGAAGCCGGCGGGATCCGGCTTTTTTGTCGTGAAACTGTTGCCGCCGTAAATGGCGGCGAAATGCCCGGCGATGCCCAACCCTTCGAGGATGGCGCGCGCCGGGCGCACCGGCTTGTTGGTCAGCACCGCCAGGATGAAGCGCTCCGCCAGGCGCGGCAGCAGCTCGGCCACGCCGGGATAGAGGCGCGTGTGATCGAGCTTATGCGCGTCGTAGTAATCGAGCAGTTCCTGCAAGCCCGCCGCCAATTCGTTCGCCTCGATGGCCGCGCCGTTGCCGGCGGCGCGCAGCGCGCGCTCCATCAGCACCGGCGCGCCGCGGCCGACGAATTCGGCGATGTGGGCGTTAGGCAGCTCGGGACGGCCGAGGCGCCGCAGCGCGGCATTGACGCTCTCGGCGAGATCCTGCTTGGAGTCGATCAGCGTGCCATCGAGGTCGAAGACCAGAATCCGCAGCCGCGGGGCCAGCCAGGCGGCCGGTGGTGTGGACACCGCTGTTGCCGCCGCACTGGCGGGGCCGTTCACAACGCCATCGCTCATGCTTTCAGCTTAACGGCTTTGGCCAGCGGGCGCCGCGCGCCGGGAGGCGCGGCGGTCCACGCCAGGGATGGCCATTGCGCTATACTGACGCTGGATCGCGTTTCGGCCAGGCCGGGAGGCCGAACGGCGCCACGGGGAGGTTCCCCATGTTTGATGGCATTTTCCAACCCACTCATCTTCTGCTGATTCTGCTGATTTGCTTGGTCATCTTCGGCCCCTCGAAATTGCCCCAGTTGGGCAAGGGCCTGGGTGAAAGCATCCGCGAATTCAAGCGCGCCATTACCAGCCCGAACGAGGCGCAGCCGGCCAATCCGCCGAGCCCGACCGCAGCCCCCGAAGAGAAGAAATAAGCGCGCCGAACCCGCAGCATTTCCGCGCCCCAGCCAATCTCTTGCCGCCGGAGGCCGGCCGCCGGCGCCCTAAGGATCCGATTGAGGGTCTTGACTGCGAGGGGCAACCTTGCCTAGAATTTAGCAGTCGAAGGCAGAGAGTGCTAAATGCCTCCTAGGCGCTAGCAATCTCGCAGGTCGAGCGCTAGGGGCAAGCAGGCATCGGGGTCGGTTCGCATCGCGCGGGCCGCCCCATCGCTTTCGCACAAGCAACCTTAGAGGTTCGTTCGAAGGAGAGCAAAAGTATGGCCAATGTCAGACCACTCCACGACCGCTTGCTGGTCAAGCGGATCGAGGAAGCAGAAACCGTTCGCGGCGGGATCATCATCCCCGATTCCGCCAAAGAGAAGCCGCAAGAGGGCGAGGTCGTCGCCGTCGGCAAGGGCAAGGTCACCGAAGACGGCAAGGTGCTGCCCCTGGACGTGAAGGAAGGCGACCGCATTTTGTTTGGCAAGTACTCGGGCAACGAAATCAAGCTGGATGGCGAAGAGCTGCTCATCCTGCGCGAGGAAGAAGTGCTCGGCGTGCTGACCAACGGCCACAAGGCCAAGAAATAATCGCGGATTTTCGCGCTTCCGCCACGGCGGAGCGCGCCGGCAGTTTCTCATCGCAACCGCGCTTCCCGGCCGATCGGCCGGGGGCCGGGTTTTTCGGAGGAAGGTAATGGCAAAGCGTATCGTTCATGGAGAAGGTTCCCGCCACGCAATTTTGCGCGGCGTCAATACCCTGGCCGACGCGGTCAAGATCACCCTCGGTCCCAAGGGTCGCAATGTCGTGATCGAAAAGAAATTCGGCTCGCCCACCATCACCAAGGACGGCGTGACGGTGGCGAAAGAGATCGAGTTGAAGGATTCGCTCGAGAACATGGGCGCGCAGATGGTGCGCGAGGTGGCCTCGAAGACCAGCGACGTGGCGGGCGACGGCACCACGACGGCGACGGTGCTGGCGCAGTCCATTTATCGCGAAGGCGTGAAGTCGGTCGCCGCCGGCGCCAATCCCATGGCCCTGAAGCGCGGCATCGACCGCGCCGTGGCGGCCGCGGTGGAGGAGATCAAGAAGCTCTCCAAGCCGGTGCAAGGCGAGATGATCGCCCAGGTGGGGACGATCTCGGCCAACAACGACTCGACCATCGGCACCATCATCGCCGAGGCGATGAAGAAGGTGGGCAAGGATGGCGTGATCACGGTCGAGGAATCGCGCACGATGGAGACGCAGTTGGACGTGGTCGAGGGCATGCAATTCGACCGCGGCTACCTCTCCCCCTACTTCGTCACCGATCCGGAGCGCATGGAGGCGGTGCTCGAAGACCCCTACATCCTGATCCACGAAAAGAAGATCAGCTCGATGAAGGACCTGCTGCCCCTGCTCGAGCAGATCGCGCGCGCCGGCAAGCCGCTGCTGATCGTGGCGGAAGAAGTCGAGGGCGAGGCGCTGGCCACGCTGGTGGTCAACAAGCTGCGCGGCACGCTGCATTGCTGCGCGGTGAAGGCGCCTGGCTTCGGCGACCGCCGCAAGGCGATGCTGCAAGACATCGGCGTGCTCACCGGCGGGCAGTTCATCAGCGAGGAGATCGGCGTGAAGCTGGAGTCCATCCAGCTCAACCAGTTGGGCCGCGCCAAGAAGGTGACCGTGGACAAGGACAACACCACGATCATCGAGGGCGCCGGCAAGTCGGCCGAGATCGAGGGCCGGGTCAAGCAACTGCGCACGCAGATCGAGGACACCACCTCCGATTACGATCGCGAAAAGCTGCAAGAGCGGCTGGCGAAGCTGGTCGGCGGCGTGGCGGTAATCAAGGTGGGCGCGGCCACCGAGACGGAAATGAAGGAGAAGAAGGCCCGCGTCGAAGACGCCATGCACGCCACCAAGGCGGCCGTCGAGGAGGGCATCGTGCCCGGCGGCGGCGTGGCGCTGATCCGCGCCGAGAAGGCCCTGGAAGGGCTGAAGTCGGAGGATGCCGACGAAAAGACCGGCATCGAGATCGTGCGCCGCGCGCTGGAAGAGCCGCTGCGCCAGATCGCGCACAATGCCGGCCGCGAAGGCGCGATCATCGTCGGCAAGGTCAAGGAGGCGAAGGAGGCGAACTACGGCTTCAATGCCCAGACCGAGAACTTCGAGGATCTGGTCAAGGCCGGCGTCATCGATCCCGCCAAGGTGACCCGCTTCGCGTTGCAAAACGCCGGCTCGATCGCCGGGCTCATGCTTACCACCGAAGCGCTGGTGGCCGACATTCCGGAGGAGAAGAAGGATGCCGGCCCGGCCGGCGGCCCCGGCGGTATGGGCGGCATGGGCGGCGGCATGTACTGATCGCGGGCGGGGCGATGAGCGTCGCCGAGATTCGTTCTCGGCCGCTCGGGCCGGATCGGGTACGTTGGAAGTACTCCTCCCGGCCCTCGCGGCCCTGCGGCCTCGCTCGGCTTGCTCCTCGCCCCGCTCGGGCGTGCGCGGCTGCCCTTGCACGGCACGGGCGGCATGTGCTGATCGCCACTCACGAACCTTTGTTTTTGGCCCCCGCCGCGTTCGCGGCGGGGGCTTTTTTTTATGCGCCGGCCACCGATGCTAGAATGTATGTATGAAGATCGCGGACCAAGTGTGGATTGCGGCCGCGCTGCTTCACCTCGAACATCCCACGGCCGCCGACTTTTCCTCCCGCCAGATCGTCGAGCGCGCGGTGCAAGTCGCCCCCTTCCGAACGGGCTTGCAGGTTCATATTTCGCGCCACTGCGTGGCCAACCGGTCGCCAGATCCGGCTGATTTGCGGATGCTCTTCGCGACGGCTCGTGGTCGCCGCCGCCTTTGGCGCCCCAAGGACGAGTGCCACCCTCGGCGCCGCGGGCGCACCCATCCCGAACGAGAGGATTTGCCGCCGCAGTACCGATACCTCGTGGACTGGTATGAAAGCCGGTATCTGCGCCCCCGCAAGGACCCCGGCCGAGGCGCCTGGGCCCTTGAATATTTACGGAAGTGCCGCCCGAGCCGCCTAACGCGGGAGCAGATCCGGTACATCGCCGAGAGCCACGATTTGGATTTCGGGGGATAAAGCTTGGCGCGCTCCCTTGCAGCTCTGCCCATCGGATCCGCCGTTTTCGTGGACGCCAACATCTTTTTGTACGGCGTCCTCCGCTCTTCGCCCCAGTGTTTGGCATTCTTACTCCGCTGCCTAAAGGGAGACCTCGTCGCCGTCGCGTCGGTCTCGGTGTTGGCGGAGGCCAATCAGCGGTTCATGATCGAGGAGGCGCTTGCCAGCGGCGTCATTGCGCGTGGCACTGCTGCCGCGCTCAGGCAGGCGGGCCCCGCGGTTATCGCTGGCTTGCGCGGGTACGAGGACGCCATGCGAGCAGTACGGGATTCCCTGGGGCGGATCGTGCCGCTCGAGGAGTCGATCTTGGCGGCAGCCGCAGTCGAGCGACGGCTTTGGGGTTTAATGACCAACGATTCGATCCTTGTCGCCGCAATGCGCCGCAACGGGATCTCGCTGCTGGCGAGCGCGGATCGGGACTTCGAGCGCGTCGAGGGCATCACGCTCTTCGCGCCGGACGATCTGTAGGCGGCTTAGAGGGGACCGAAGCGCTCGGCGATGAGCCGCTCGAGGCGCGGGCGGTAGATCAGGTCGTAGGCCAAGTCCTTGCCGGGAAACAGCGCCAGGGCGGCGCGGCGGGCGCCGGCGGCGAGGTCGGCGGCCTCCTCGAGCGTGACGTCGTCTTGGGCGATGACCGCCTGCACCATTTGCATCATCATTTGCAGGCGGCGCAGGCGTAGCGGTTCGTCGTCGCCGTCGCGGTCGACTTTGGGATCATCCATGCCGGGGTCCCCTCTCCCCCCAATATAATTTGCCTGGGGGCGCCGCGGCGGTGCACATTACTTTTCTCGAGGGCACGGTCTCGGCAGCCGCGGGCGGGGCGATAAGCATCGCGGGGCTTCGTTCTCGGCCGGCCGGGCTTGCTCACGTACATCTGGGTACGCTGCGCCGCCCGGCCGGCCTGCGGCCTCGCCCGGCTCGCTTCTCGCCCCGCTCCGGCGTCCTGTGGCGGCAACGGGCCGCCCTGCGGAATTTTGCGGCCCTCCCACTCGACCTCGGCTTTCGGATCTTCGCAATGTGGACTCGCCGGCTGCATCGTGGAGCGGCGGGGCGGCAAGCCACGCTGCGCTTCCTGATCGATAGCGGCGCGAGCTATACGGTTTTGCCGCTCGAGACTTGGCAAGCGCTGGCGCTCGCGCCGAAGCGAAAGGCCCAACTTGTACTCGCCGACGGCACGGTGATCGAGCGCCAGGTCTCCGAGTGCCACATCGCCTTGGCGCAGGGCGAGGGTCATACGCCGGTGATTCTAGGCGAGCGCGGCGACCAGGCGCTGCTCGGGGTGGTCACGCTCAAGATTCTCGGCCTGGTTCTCAATCCGCTGACGCGCGCGCTTCAGCCGATGCGAATGATGCTGGCGTAACTGCGGCGGCCGTCAGCGAGTGGGCGGCGCGCCCGGCGGCTGGAAGCGAAAGACGCGCAGCATGCCGCCCTGGAAGCGGGCCTCGATCGCGCCACCTTCGTCGGTACGGAAGACGCGCGCGCCGGCGGCTTGCAAATGCTCCAGCGTGAGCGGCGCGGGATGGCCATAAGGGTTGCCGGCGCCGTCCGAGATCGCCGCCACGGCGGGGTCCACGGCGGTGAGGAAGGGCGGAATGGAGGAAGTGCGGCTGCCGTGATGGGCGACCTTGAGCAAGGTGCTGGCGAGCGGCAGGCCGCTGGCCAGCATGGCGCGCTCCTGCGCCGCCTCGGCATCGCCCTCGAGCAAAACGCTTCCGGCGCCATCCACGATGCGCACCACCATGGAATCCTGGTTGGCGGCCGTCGGCCCGGCGCGATAGGTCGCCGCCGGCAGCAGCACGTCGAGTTCGCAACCGCCGATGCGGAAGCGCTCTCCCTGGCGCCGGCGCTCAATGGCGATGCCTTCGCCGGCCGCCTGGCGCAATAACGCCGCCACCGCGGGCTCACTCGGCAGGGACTCGGTCACCCACAGCTCACGCGGGTGGAAGGCGCGCAGCACGAAAGGCATGCCGCCCATGTGGTCGCTATGGGCGTGGGTGAGGAGCACGGCGTCGAGGCGGCGCAGGCCGAGCGACCACAGGTAGGGCGCGACGACTTCTTCGCCGGTGTCGAAACCGCCGGCGCTCTTGGGCCCGGCATCGACGAGGAGCGTGCGTCCATGGGGAAAGGAGACGAAGATCGAGTCGCCTTGGCCGACATCGAGTGTCATCACGGTCAGCGCTCCCGGCGCCAGGCGGGGCGGAAAAGGCAGCCAAGCGAGTCCCAGCGCCAGCGCGGCGACGGCGAGCGTGGCCGCGGCCAGGGCGGCGCCGCCGCGGCGGGCGGCCACGAGCC
>JBOGKX010000132.1:0-64123 GCA_050746125.1 Terriglobales bacterium
CGGCCAGGTTCACCACCGCCTCCGCGCCTTCGAGCGCCGCCGGCTGCCAATCGCGGGGCAGCCGCTCGGCGGCATGGCCGTCGCGGCGCAACGCGGCGCTCAGCGCCGTGCCGATCAAGCCCGAGGCGCCGGTGATCAGCACTCTCATCGCCGCCGTCTAGGGCACAAGGACGATCTTGCCGCGCGCGCCCGGCGCCATCACCCGCTCCTGCGCGCGCCGCGCTTCAGCCAGCGCGAAGCGCTCGCCTATTACGGGCCGCAACGTGCCGTTCTCGAGGCCGGCCTCGATGGCGGCGACAATGCCCGCCATGTCCTGCGGCGTGGCGGCAAACAACATCATGCCCAGGACCGCCGCCTCGCGGCTCATGAGATCGCGGGCATTGATCTCGACCCGGCCTCGGCTGCCGACCACGACGACCCGGCCGCGCGGCGCCAGCCAGCCGAGATCCTGGCCGAGATTGACGTTGGCCAGCATCTCGACGATCAGGTCCACGCCGCGCCCGCCGGTCAGCGCTTTGAGCCGCTCGCCGACCTCGGCGGCGCGATGATCGAGGGCATGGTGCGCTCCCTGCTCGGCGACCAGCTCCAATCCCTGCTCGCTGCCGGCCGTGCCGATCACCGTCAGGCCCGCCGCCCGCGCCAACTGCACGCTGGCGACGCCCACCCCGCCACTTGCGCCGTGCACCAGCACGGTTTCGCCCGGCAGCGCCTGGGCGCGCTGGAATAGGGCGCGGTAGGCGGTCATGTAGGCGACGCCCAATGCCGCGCCGGCCTCGAAGCCGATCGGCTCCGGCAAGCGGTGCACGTCGGCCGCCTTGCAGATCGCTAGTTCGGCGTAGGAGCCACCGGCCGAGGCCGTATAGACGCGGTCGCCGGCTTGGCAGCTCGTCACGCCCGCGCCGACGGACTCGATCGTGCCGGCCGCGTCCATGCCGGGCGTGTACGGCAGCGCCGGCTTGATGGCATAGCCGCCGCCGCGAATATAGGTATCGACGGGGTTCACGCCGGCGGCGCGGACGCGCAGCAGCACTTCGCCGGGGCCGGGCCGCGGCTCGGCCACGGTCTCGAGTTTGAGCACTTCCGGACCGCCGAACTGGTGAACTTGAATCGCGCGCATCGCTGGCTCCCTTGCAATCACTTCTTAGGATATGTGCTTCTCCATTTCCGCGGCCATGTGCTCCAGCGCCAGGACGGTGTTCCAATTGCGACTCGTCCCTTCCTGCCCGAGTGTCTTCGCCAGCTTGGCCCAAGGCAGCGTGGCCCGGCCCGCGCCGCGGGGCAGATAACAGTAGATTTCGCGGCCGGCGATCACGAACTCGTCGGGCGCGCAGTGGATCTCCGCCGCGTGCCGGATTGCCCCTGGGGCCGGCGCGGCGTCGAGAAACGTCACCAGCAATTTGGCGGGGTCGAAGCCACCCCGCCCCGCGAAGGGATTCGCCGCGGCCACGCCGCGCATTTCGGCGGCGGTGCGCAGCACGACGGCGGCTTCGAATCCGAAGGCGCGCTCCACGGCTCGCTCGATGCCGGCGCGCAGGCCGGAGATATCGCGTTCCGCACGGTGGAACACCACGTTGCCGCTCTGCAAATGCGTGCGCGCATCGGCGTAGCCCAATGAAGCGAACATCGCGCGCAGGTTCTCCATCTTCATGCGGCGAGAGCCCAGATTCACGCCTCGTAACAGGCACACCATTGCCGGCACCGCGCCTCCTTAATGCGCCGGCCGCAGCGCCGCCAGCCGCGCCAGCAATGCGGCAAGCTGGCTTTGCAGCTCGCGCGCCGCGGCCACCTGCGCCACGGTGGGGGCGCGATCCACGGTCTCGATGCCGCCGGTCTGCTCGCCGCCGGCGAGCAGCGCGCTCAGCTCGCCGTTGAGGCGCCTCAGGCCGCCGGCGATTTGGCTCGCTTCGGCGCCAGAAAGCGCGGCGGCCTGGCGCAGCGCCGCCCCATCCCGGTTGAGAGCGCCATACACGCCCATCGCGATCTCGAACTGCTGGCGCAGATCGGCGGCGGAGGTCTTAACGCGCGGGTCCATCTTGACAAGCAGCGGCTGGGTGAAGCTATGGCCGGCGATGCTGAGTTGCACCCGATAGCGGCCGGGCAGCACTGCCGGTCCGCGCGGGTAAAGCGGCGTGTCGTGCGGGATGGCGGAAATCGGGTAGTCGCGCCGCAAACTGTCCGGTGGCGGATAATGCAGGTCCCAAACGAAGCGGTGCATGCCGGCGCCGGTTTCGAGCGGCCGAAACGGCCGCACCCAATACACCGGCACGCGCAACGTGGCATTGAGCTCCGCGATCGATGCCGGCGCGCGCTCGGCGCTCGAATAGCGGCGGATCACCTTTCCATTTCCGGCGTAGATCGCCAACGTCACGGTTTCGCTCGCCGGCGCCGGGAGGTAGTAGTCGAGGATCGCCCCGTCGGGAGGGTTCTCCCCGGCCGGCACTTCCGGCGGCAAGGGCGTATCGGTGTTCGTATCCCGGCGCACCCGCCAGGCGGTTTCGGGAGCAAAAAGATACGCGCCGTGCGCGGCGGCGGCGGCCCGAATCTGGCGCAGCGGCGTGAGATCGTCCAGGATCCAGAACGACCGGCCGTGCGTGCCGACGATGAGATCGTCCCCATGCACGGTCAGGTCGCGCATGGAGGTATGCGGCAAGTTGAGCTGCAGCGACTGCCATTGATCGCCGTCGTCGAAGGAGACGTAAACCGAGGTCTCCGTGCCGGCATAGAGCAAGCCTCGGCGCGCCGGGTCGGCGCGCACCACGTTCACCGAAGCGCCGTCGGGCAGGCCGCGGGCGGCAGGTTGCCAAGTGCCGCCGCCGTCGCGCGTGCGATAGACGTAGGGCCGAAGGTCGTCGGCGCGAAAGCGGTTTACGGCCGCGTAGGCCTCGTCGCGGTCGAAGGGCGAGGCCTCGATCGTCGCCACCTTGCTCCAGGGGGCGAGCGCGGGCGGCGTGACGTTGCGCCAGCTCTTGCCGCCGTCGCGCGTGACTTGGATCAGCCCATCGTCGGTGCCAATCCAGATGAGGCCGGCGTCGAGCGGCGAGGGCGCGATCGAATAGATCACGCCGCGCGCTGGCTGCGCTTGCCGCGGCTCGGCGGCGGCGAAGGGACCGAGGGTAGGCGGCGCCACCGGCTGGGCGCGGGTGAGATCGGGGCTGACGATCGTCCACGAATGGCCGCCGTCGGTCGTTTTGAATAGCACGTTCGAGCCAAGATAGAGGGCGTGCGGATCGGCCGGCGAGAACACCAAGGGCGCGGTGCGGCGAAAACGATACTTCCCGCCCGACAGAACCTGGGGCGCGACGTTTTGCGCCTGGTGCGTGCGCCAGTCGAAGCGCGTTACCTTGCCGCCATAAACGATCTCCGGATCGAGCGGATCGGGCGCGACCATCGCGTACTCCTCCGCTCCCACCGGATGCCAATCGCGAAACGTGATCTCGCCGTCGTCGCCGCGGCTCAGCACGCCGGCCGACCCGCTCTCCTGCTGGCCGCCGTAGACGCGGTACGGAAAATGATTGTCGGCGGCAACGTGATAGAACTGCGCCGTCGGCTGGTTATACCAACTGCTCCAGGTGCGGCCGCCGTTGACGCTGATCGTCGCCCCCTGGTCGACGCCGAGGAAAATGACCAAAGGATTGGCCGGATCGAGCCAGATGGAGTGATAATCGTCGCCGCCGGGCGCCCCCTTGATCGGAATGAAGCTTTGCCCGGCGTCGGTGGAGCGGTAGGTGGAGGTATTGGCGGCGTAGATGGTGTTTTCGTCGCGCGGATCGACGACGATGCCGGCAAAATCGTCGCCCCGCCCGTAGACGCGAGTCTCGTCGTTTACTAGCCGCCAGTTCTCGCCGCCATCGTCGGAACGGTAGAGCCCGCCGCCCGGGCGCGCTTGCACGAGCGCATATATGCGGCGCGGATCGGTGGGCGCGATGCCGATGCCGATGCGACCCAAATGGCCGCTCTGCCAAGTAGGCAGCCCTTGCGTCAGAGGCCGCCACGTTTCGCCGCCGTCGGTGCTCTTGTACAGGCCGCTACCCGGCCCTTCGAGCGGCCCCCACGGCGTATAGCGCGCCGCCCAGAGATCCGCATACACGGTATTGGGATCGCTCGGATCCAGGGCGACTTGAATGGCGCCGGTGTTCTCGTCTTTGTAAAGCACGCGAGTGAAACTGCGGCCGCCGTCGGTCGAGCGATACACGCCGCGTTCGGTGTTCGGCCCATACGGATGGCCCAGCGCGGCCACGAAGAGCCGATTCGCGTCGTGTGGATCCACGGCGATGGCGCCGATCTGCTGCGCATCGCGCAAGCCCAGGTGAGTCCAGGTCCGGCCGCCGTCGGTGGATTTATAGATTCCATCGCCGGTCGAGAGGTCGGGACGGTGCAGCCCTTCGCCGCTGCCTACATAGATGACGTCCGGATTCGAAGGCGCGACGGCTAGTGCGCCGATCGAGCCGGTGTCCTCACCAGCGAAGATCGGCCGCCAGGTCGTGCCGTAGTCGTCGCTCTTCCATACCCCGCCATCGACCGCGCCGAAATAGAACAGGCCGGGACGCGAGGGCACGCCGGCGATCGCTACCACCCGGCCGCCGCGAAAGGGCCCGATCAGCCGCCAGCGCATCCCCTGAAATAACGCCGGGTTGTATTTTTGCGCGCCAGCGCAGGCGACGGTCAGTGCGATCAAGACAAGCTGACGAAACGTGCGCACAAGCACCTCCGAGGCCGACTGTGAAAGCACAGCGTAGCAGAGTGGCAGATTCAAATGCGGCGCGATATTTGCCGCGCCGCGAGCGGCGGCGCTAGTACTCGTAGTCGAGTGAAAACTCGATCACGCGCGCCCCTTGGCTCGCGATCGCATGGCCGAAGCTCGGCAAGGGCGACGGGTCCGGGCCGAAGAAGGGGTTGAGCGCCGCGGCATTGGGGTGATTCAAGACGTTGAAGGCTTCCGCCACGACGTCCAGATGCGCGAACTCGCCGTGGGGAAAATACTTCAGCACGCGCAGGTTCAAATTCGCCGTCGGCGGCAGCCGCAAACTGTTGCGTCCGAAGCCGGCCGGACGCGCCGCCAAGGGGAACGCCAGAGAATGGTTGGCGTCGAAACCGAGCAGCGGATCGGCCGGGACGCCGCTGGCGACGATCAGGATGGGCGCAAGCTCGATATGGTCGAAGGCGCGCTCGAACCAGCCGTGGGCTTGCTGGCCGGGTTCGTCTTCGTCGGGGCCGATGGGAAGATCCCACAGAGCATCGAAAGTGAGGCGCTGGCGCTGATCCTGAAGCGAGTAGCCGAGCTCGGCCGCGAGGGCGAAAGGATCCTGCGGCTGTTCCTCGAAGCTTGACGCGTCGTCGAGAGTCTTGGCCCAGGTATAGCTGGCCAGCCACTCGAAATCATTGGCCATGCGGCGGTTGAAGGTGGCCGTGACGCCGTTGTAAGTCGAGCTGGAAGAATCTTCCAACTGGTAGATCGCGTCCAGTCCGGGCGCCAGGCGGCCGGGGCCCAAAATCGGGCCAACGGACTGCAAGTTGATATTGCGCGTGCGCGGCAATTTCACGCCACGGGAGAGCAAATAATCGAGGCTGATGGTGGTGTCTCCTCCTATATAGCGTTCGACGCCGGCGCTGGCGCGCATGCTATAAGGGGTGGCGAGATTGGGGTCGGGGCGGTATATCGATGGCCCCAAGCCCGGCCAAGGCGCCGATAGCGTCCCTCCCTGTGTCGCTTGCAGGATGGCGCCGGCCTGCGCCCCTTCGGCCACTTGCTGGAAGCCCTGGCTGCCGCCGAATTCGATGCCCCGATTCAAATTGGCGAGAATCGCGCGATCGTAGAAAACGCCGAATCCGGCTCGCAGAAGCCAGCCTGCGGCGGGATTGAAAGCCAGCCCCAGGCGCGGACTGAAATCGTCGCGATCGTCCGCAAAGCCGGCGGGCAGATGTTCCAAGTCGTAGCGCAGCCCGAGATCCAAGGACAGCCGGCGGGCGGCTTGCCAATGGTCCTGAACGAAAGCACCGTAGCTCGTAACCGCATAGTCGGAGCCGGGGCTGCCAAAACTTTGCCGGAAGGAGTCAGGCGCGCCGGCAAAGAAATCGGGCAAGCTTGCGAACTGGTAAAGGCCGCCGAAGCCGTCTTGGATGCTCACGCGCTCGCGCACGCGGTTGAGGGTGCCGCCCAGCGTCCACAAATTCGGCCCGCTGCCGCGCATATAGCTGTAGTTGACTTGATAGTGGTTTTCACGGCGGAAGGAGTTGCCGCCGTAGGGGCGTCCGAAGTCGGCGATGCCGGCGATCTCCACGCCCGGGCCGGCCGTCTGATTGCTGGCCAGGCGGACGCGCCGCGTGGCGACCTGAAAGCGCCAGTCTTCGACCGCGCGCGACCCATGGGTGGTAGTTAGGCCGGCCGCCAGATCTTGGTCGGCGATGAAGCTGTTGCCGAACGCGCCCGCATCGTTCAGTCCGCCCTCCCCATAGGCGTTACCCGCCACGCGATTATTGGTGAGCGCATAGCGCAGCATCAGCGACCGGCGCGCGCTCAGTTGCGCATCGATCCGGCCCGAAGCCTCGGTTTCGGCGCGTGCGATCGGGATTGGCGCGGCCGACAGCCGCCGCTGCGGAAGGCCGGGATCGGCGCCTCCCCCGAGAAAGGAATCGATCGCCGCGACCGCGGCGGGATCGAGATCGACGGCGGCTCGCCCGCGATTGCGCTCTTGCTCGGCGGCGGCGTAATAAAAGACGCGGTTCTTCTCGATCGCGCCGCCGCGGGCCAGGCCGACCCGGAGGCGGTCGAAAGGCGGTTTTGCGGCGGCGCCGGAAAAGGGATCGCGGGCATTTAACGCCGCCCCTTGCGCAAACACGAAGGCGTCGCCGTGGACCGTGTTGCCGCCGCTGCGGGTGACGACGTCGATCGCCCCGCCCGACGCGCCGCCATACTGCGCGGAGAGCCCGTTGTTGACGACCTGATACTCCTGCACGATCTCGGGCGAGAGCTCGGTGCGGCTGGCGCCGCTGAACTCGTCGTTGTTGTCGAGCCCGTCAATGCAAATGTTATTGCTGCGCGGCCGCAGTCCGCCGACGCTGAAGCCGCTGTCGGCAAGCGCGACATGCGGGCTGCCGGACCGCGGGGCGGCGGCGGAGACCCCAGGCTGCATCAGCACGAAATCCAGGGCATTGCGGCTGTGCACCGGCAACTCCTCGATGCGTTCCCGGTCCACGCGCGAGGAGAGCGAGCTTTGGCTCACGTCGAGGCCCGGCGGCTTGGCCGCCACCGTCACGCTGGCATGAACCGCCGCCGGCTGCAAGATGATGGTCAGTTGCAGCCGCGTCCCCAACTCCAGCACCAGGCCGGTGCGCCGATACGGCGCAAATCCGTTCCGCTCCACTTCCAAGTCGTAAACGCCGACGGGAAGAGAAAACAGTTGAAAAGTCCCGCCGGCATCGCTCACCGCGCGCCGGACCAGGCCCGTGTCGCCGCGGCGCAACGCCACCGCCGCGCCGGCGACAGCGCCGCCGGCGGAATCGAGAACGCGGCCCGCCACAGCGGCTCCGGATAGCGCGGACTGAGCCGCGGCGAACATCCCACAGGAAAAGATCAAGACCGATATCGCGATCGCACGCACGCAAGCCTCCTTTTTCACGGCCACTCGAACCGGGCACGGACACACTTCGAGTGGAGGCGCTAAACGCGCAGCAAGGAGGGAGGGGAGGGCGGCGAGAGGATGAGCTGACGCGCGCCAGCTGCGGCGCGGAGTGAGCTAGCCGCCGCCGGCGCGGTTGGATTGGGCAGCGGCGATTCGGCCGGAGCGGGCGCAAACTTCCGGTAAGCCCAGTACCCGGCGGTGGCCAGCACCGCCAGGGCGCTGACATTCAGTTCCAGATCGCGGGGTGAAAATCGGTCATGGCGGTCGGCGGCTTGGGAAATCGGGGCCAGCAGCAACATCAAGACCGCGCCGCATAAAAGCGCGCTCCGCAGCGCGGCGGGGCCGCGCCGGCTGCCGCATCGCGATAGCCGCATGCAAAAAAGTTTATCATCCGCCTCGCCACGAAATCGCCGGCAGAGTAGAGTGTTCGCATGTCTGAGTTCGCCGGCCGCCGCGCTGTCCGCAAGCCCTGGCTTCCGCTCTCGCTCTTTGCCGCCGCCATCATGCTGGCGCCGCCGCTCGCGCGCCAGGCGCGCCAGCCCCGCGCCGCCGCGGCCGCGACGCTGCGCATCTATTTCATTGACGTGGAAGGCGGCCAGTCCACGCTCTTCGTCGCGCCGACGGGTCAGTCCCTGCTCGTGGATACCGGCTGGCCCGATCACCACGGCCGCGACGCCGAGCGCATCATCACCGCCGCCAAGGACGCCGGCATCACCAAAATCGATTACCTGCTGCTGACTCACTACCACATCGATCACACCGGCGGCGTGCCCAATCTCGTGGCGCGGTTCCCCGTGGGCACGTTCATCGATCACGGCCCCAACCGCGAACCGGGCGACGCCGCGACCGCCGCCGCATTCGCCGGCTACCAGCAGGTCTTGTCGTCGGGCAAGCATGGGCATCTCACCGCTCATCCCGGCGAGCTACTGCCGATTCGCGGCCTGCGCGTCGAGGCGGTCAGCGCCGATGGCAATCTCCTCGCACACCCGCTGCCCGGCGCCGGCCAGCCCAACGCCGCCGCTTGCGCGGCGTCGGAACGGCGGCCCGCCGATCAGACCGAAAACGGCCGCTCGCTCGGCGTGTTGATCACCTTCGGCAAGCTGCGGATTCTCGATCTCGGCGATCTCACCTGGGACAAAGAGAGGCAGCTGATGTGCCCAGTCAACAAGCTGGGCCGAGTGGATCTTTACATCGTCTCCCACCACGGCTGGGACCATAGCGGCAGCCCCGCGCTAGTGGACGGCATACGCCCTCGCCTGGCGGTGATGGATAACGGCGCGGACAAAGGCGGCACGCCCTCGACCTGGGACATCATCGAAAAGGCGCCGGGGCACACGGCGCTTTGGCAGCTTCACTATGCGAACGCCGGCGGCTCCGCCCACAACGTGGCGCCGGAATACATCGCCAATCCTCCCGGTCCGGACGGCGGACACTTCCTCCGGGTGACTTGCCGCCGCGACGGTACGATGTTCGTTTTCAACTCCCGCACCGGGCGGACGCAGCGTTACGCGCGGCGCTAATCGCCGCACCTTGGAGAGCCCTGAGCGGAGCCGCCCTCAGTTGCCGGGCGTCGAAGCCGCGCCGCAGCCGCGACCAACGGGAGCGGCGTCCAGAATAGGTAATCACTCCCATGCGATCTCCGCGCCGAGCCGCAGCGCCCGAAAACCCATGGACCCGGGCTTCCACGGCTGCGGTTGTGGTCGCGCCGAAGTCGGCGCCCGGGCCTCGGGACCGAAATCCAGCTTGACGTTTGGCAAGCAGTGTCGTTAACATCTGTTGCTGTGAAACATATTGCGCCGCAATCGTTTGGGCGGGAGTTGAAGAAGGGCAGCGCGGAGCTGCTGATCCTCTCGCTCGTGGAATCGCGGGCACGGCACGGCTACGAGCTGAGCAAGCTGATCGAGGCGCGCTCGCGCGGCGCGCTGCGTTTT
Source organism: Terriglobales bacterium (assembly GCA_050746125.1). Lineage (GTDB taxonomy): Bacteria > Acidobacteriota > Terriglobia > Terriglobales > SCQP01 > JAJPKR01. The sequence goes on from JBOGKX010000132.1 coordinate 9,551, forward strand.
AACGTCGCCTCGTTCTATCCGCTGCTCTACCGCCTCGAGGAGCGCGGCTGGATCGCCGGCCGCTGGGTGGAGAAGGCCGGGGAGCGGCGGCGGCGCTTCTACCGCATTACGCCCGCAGGCTGCAAGGTGCTGGCGGCGCAGCGGGCGCAATGGCAGGCCTTCGTGCGCGCCATCCGGTGCATCACCGGAGCCGAACATGCCTGACTGGCGAGCGGCGGCACGGGAGTTTTTGGCGGCGGCGCGGGTTGACGCGGGGCGCGTGGCCGAGGTCGCCGAGGAGCTGGCGCAGCACCTCGAGGCTCGCTATGAGGAGCACATCGGCACGGGCGCGACCGCGGCAGAGGCCGAGCGCACCACGCGCGCGGAACTGGACTCCGGCACAATCGGTGATACCTGGCAGCGGCTCGGACGGCTGCGGCGCGACCTGGGCTCGGCGGTGCCCTTGGGCGCCGGCAGCCGCGAAGCCGCTGGGCTCGGAGCGTGGCTTGCCAGCCTAGGCCGTGATTTTCGCTACGGAGGGAGACTGCTCGCCCGTAGCCTCGGCTTCACCGCCGTCGCCATTTTTTCGCTCGCACTCGGCATCGGCGCCAATGCCGCCATCTTCAATCTCCTCGACGCACTGGCTCTGCGTCCGCTACCGGTGGCAAATCCCCAGCAGCTGGCGGAGATCCGCATCGAACCCCACCGCGAAATCGGCAACGCGATTGGGCCGGACCCGCAGCTCACCTATCCGCTCTGGCAGCGCGTCGCGGCCGGGCAACGCGCGTTCGCATCGCTCGCTGCCTGGAGCACGGAGACGCTCGGGCTTTCCGGAGCGGGCGAGGTGCGGCTGATCAACGGGCTGTGGGTGAGCGGCAGCTTTTTCCCGCTGCTTGGTATTCCGCCGGCGCAGGGGCGGCTGCTCTCGCCCGACGACGACCAGCCCGGCTGTCATGCGCCGGGCGCGGTGCTGAGCTACGGCTATTGGCGAAGCGCTTACGGCGGCACCAACGTCATTGGCCGGATGCTGCCGCTCCAGGGCTATCCGGTTCCGATCATTGGCGTGGCGGCGAAGAGCTTTTCCGGCCTGCAGCCGGGAGTGACCTTCGACGTTGCGCTGCCGCTCTGCGCCGAACCGCTGGTGGATGGCGCCCAGGGCGGTCCCAATGCCGAAATGCTCAACCGGCCGCAGGACTGGTGGCTGGCGGCGATCGGGCGCTTGCGGCCAGGTTCGACCTTGCAAAAGGCTTCCGCGCAACTAGCGGCCATCTCGCCCGCTATTTTCGCCGCCACGGTGCCGGCGGACTACCGCCCCGTGGACCGTGCCCAGTACCTGCGTTATCGTTTCGCGGCCGTGCCGGCCGGGCATGGCATTGCCGGCGTCGGCAGCGAATACGACGGCCTGCTTTGGCTGCTGCTCGGGCTCGCTGGGGTCGTGCTGCTGATCGCTTGCGCCAACCTCGCGAACCTCATGCTGGCACGCGCCGACTCGCGCCGCCACGAACTTGCCTTGCGGCTGGCGGTGGGCGCGTCGCGACGCCATATCCTGCGGCAGCTCACCGCCGAGAGCGCGCTGCTGGCCGCCGCCGGCGCGGCCTGCGGCGCGGGCTTGGCCGTGCTAGCCAGCCGCGGGCTGGTCGGGTTGCTCGGCACGGAGCGGTTCCCGGTTTTTCTGCGCCTGGCGCTCGATTGGCGCGTGCTGGGGCTCCTGGCCGCGTTGGCCGCGCTCGCCTGCCTTCTCTTCGGCATCGTGCCGGCGCTAGGCGCAAGCCGCATCGCGCCAGCCGAGGCGCTCAAGGCGGGCGGGCGCGGCGTCCTGGGAGGAGCACGACGGCTGCGGCGCGGGCTGGTCGTTGCGCAGGTGGCGCTTTCGCTGGTGCTGCTGGTTACCGGACTGCTATTTGCCGCGACGCTGCGTAACTTGCTGGGCGTCGCCGATCAGTTCCCTTGGCGCGAGATCGCGCTCATTGGCGGCGATCTCACGCCGCTCGCCCTGCCCGTGGGCCAGCGCAGCGCATATCAGCAAAAGGTGCTGGCGCGCCTCGGCGCCCTGCCCGGCGTGACGAGCGCGACTCTCATATCCAGCGTGCCAGCTGAGGGCAACATCTGGAATTCCTGGATCGAGATCACGGGCGCCGGCACGAAAAATCGGCTCGCCGACTTCAATGCCGTCAGCCCGGGCTACTTCCGTACCTTCGGCACGGGCTTGCTCGCCGGCCGCAACTTCTCGCCCAGCGACACGCCCGCCTCGCCGGCGGTTGCGATCGTCACGGCGGCATTCTCCCGGCAATTCCTGGACGGCGCCAACCCCATCGGCCACACCTTGCGCCTGGTCAAGGGGCCGGACAAGCTCGGGCCGCCATTCCGAATCGTCGGCGTGGCGCGCGACGAGGTTTACCGGGACCTGCGCGAGACCCCGCCGCCGATCGTCTTTCTCGACGCTGCGCAGAGCGCCGCCGCGGGCCCGGAATTCGTCGTGGCGCTGCGCTCCGGGCTGCCGGCGGTGACCTTGCGCACGGAAGTCAGCCAGGCATTCACGGCGCTCGACCCGAGGCTGCAGTTCTTTTTCGGCAGTCTGAGCCAAACGATTAGCGGCGACCTGCTGCGCGAGCGGCTGATGGCGATGCTCGGCGGCTGCTTCGCCGCACTGGCAGCGCTTTTGGCATTGGTCGGGCTCTATGGAGTCATCGCGTACCTGATCGTGCGGCGGCGGAACGAAATTGCCGTGCGCATGGCGCTCGGCGCGACCCGCGGCGGCATTGTCGCGCTCGTGCTGCGCGAGGCGGCGCTGCTGTTGGGCGCCGGCCTGGCGATCGGCGCGCTCCTGGCGTGGCTCGCCGGCGGGACGATGCGGTCCATGCTCTATGGCGTGCGGCCGGCGGATGCGCGGACGTTCGCGGCGGCGATTGTGGGGCTGGCCGCCGCAGGAGTGCTGGCGGTGTTGATCCCGGCGCGGCGCGCCGCGGCGCTCGACCCCATGCGCTTGCTGCGCGAGGAATGACCCGCCCGGGTAGCTAACAGGGCGCGCGCGTCCGGGCGCACGCAGCGTTGCGCGCGGCGCTAACCCTTGTCACTCGTAACGCAGCGCGGCGATGGGATCGGCGCGCATAGCGCGCCGCGCGGGAAGGTAGCACGCGGCGATCGCCACCAGGAGGAGCAAGATGGCCACCGCGGCGAACGTCGGCACATCGACGGCGCTGACACCGAAGAGCAAGCTGCGCATGAGTCGCGTGAGCGCAACGCCGGCCGCCACGCCGGCGCCCACGCCGATCACGGCCAGGCGCGCGCCGTGGCCCACGATCAGCCGCGCCACGTCGCGTTGCCGCGCGCCCAGCGCGATGCGAATGCCGAGCTCGCGCGTGCGCTGCGACACGGAATAGGAAATCAAGCCGTACAAGCCGACGACGGCGAGCAGCAGCGCGAGAATGGCGAAACCGCCGATGAGATAGGACGGGTAGCGGCGGAGAAACACCGACGGCGATTGGTCGATGATCTCGTCCATGGTCAGCGGCTGAACGGGAAACAGCCGCGGGTCGCTTTGGCGCAGCGTCTCGCGCACCGCGCCGAGCGCGACGGCGGGACTGGCGGCGCGCACGACGTAGTTGATGTAGGAGTTCGCGTCCTGATCGAATGGGCAGAAAAGCGCCGGCGCATCCGGGCTGTCGAGTCCGGCGTCGGCGTAGTTGCCGACTACGCCGACGATTTCGCGATAGGGCTGCGTGGGCGAAAAGGTGAACTTGATGCGCTTGCCGATCGCGTTCTCGTTGTGCAGATACCGCTCGACCCAAGCTTGGTTGACGATGACGTGGAGCGGCCCACCGGCCGCATCCGCGGATTCGTTGAAGAAACGCCCCGCGACGAGGGGAACCCTCATCACCGCGAAGTAATCCGCGGATACATCGCGGATGTCCGATTCGTACTCGTGCCCCGCGGCCATCGGCCGTCCCTCGATTAGGAAGCGAATCGAGTTGCCGCCTCCGGTGAGCGGGACGATGCTGGTCGAAGCCACGCCGGCAATGCCCGGCGCGGCCTGCAGCCGCCGCCGGAAGGCGTGGTCGAAGCGGACGGCATCGGCGTCCTGGGGATAGGAATTCTGGGGAAGGCTCACGCCGAACGCGAGCAAATTCCGCGTGTCGAAGCCGGGGTTGCGATGGAGCAGAGCGCCGAGGCTTTGCACCATGAGTCCGGCGCTCACCAGCAGCAGCAGCGAAAAGGCGATCTCCGCGATCACCAGCGCGTCGCGCAGGCGGGTGCGAACGCCGCCGGCCGAAGCCCTGGTCTCCTCCTTGAGCGCGTCGCCGATGCGCTCCTGCGACGCTTGCCAGGCTGGCGCCAACCCGAAGAGGAGTCCCGTCAGCACGGCGACGCCGGCGAGGAAGGCAAGAATCGCGGCGTTCGGCTGCGTGTCGCGCAGGTAGGGCATGGAAGCGAGCAGCGGCGCAGGGATCGCCGCCACCAGCGCCGGCGTGCCCCAGAGCGCGCCGGCAAATCCCAGCCCGCCGCCGGCCAGGGAAAGCATCAAGCTTTCCGTAAGCATCTGCGCCGCGAGGCGGCGGCGGCCCGCGCCCAGCGCCGCGCGCACGGCGAATTCCCTTCTCCGTCCCGCGGCGCGGGCCATGAGCAGATTCGCCACGTTGGCGCAGGCAATGAGCAGGACGAACCCTACCGCGCCGAAAAGAATCATCAGCAGCGGCTGAATCTGGCCCACGATGCGCTCACGCAGCGGAATCATGAGAACCCGCGTGCTGCCGTTCGCCTGCGGATAGGCGGCGGCGAGGCGGGCGTTGATGGTTATCATCTCCGCGCGGGCTTGCGCGGGAGTCACGCCCGGGGCCAGGCGGCCCAACACCGACATCCAGCGCAAATTGCGGCGCCCGGCCAGATCCTTGCCGAGGTGCAACGGCACCCACACGCCGGCGCCGCCCTTGGGCGCGAATTCGAAGTTCCGCGGCAGCACGCCGACGACGGTAACGCTGTTGGCATCGAGTTGGATCGTGCGGCCGACGACGCGCGGATCGCCGCCGAAACGGGTGCGCCAGAACCCGTAGCCGAGGATCGCCACCTTCGGGCCGGAGGCCACGTCTTCGCCGGCGGCGAAGTCGCGGCCGAGGAAGGGCTTCACCCCGAGCGTCGCAAAGAAGTTCGGCGTGACTTGAACGCCGAAAAGCAACTGCGGTTCGCCACCGCCGCGGAAAATAAATCCGTCGCCGCCAAAGCCGGCTAGCGACCGAAAAGCGCGCGACTGCCGCTTCCAATCGAGGTAATCGGGATAGGAAGCGTTCCAGTTATGTTCGCTCGCGGAGCGCTCTTCGCCGAGCGTAATCAAGCGGCTGGGCTGCGCATAGGGCAAGGGTCGCAGCAGCGCGGCATAAACGACGGAAAAAATCGCCGTGCTGGCGCCGATGCCGAGCGCCAGCGTGAGAATCGCAACCGCCGTGAAGCCGGGCGATTTGACCAGCATGCGAAAGCCGTATTGGATGTCTTGCCGAATGCCGCTCATGTTTTTCTCCCGCGTGTTAGCCCGGCCGCGGCGGCTGTCCTCTCGGCGGCATCATACCCGATCGCTGCGATGCCCGCTGCGCCGGACGCCGGGCACCAGGCACCGGGCACCAGCAATCAGCCGGGATTCGCGCCGGCGGCGACAACGGGGGCGGAGCGGGCGGGGCGAAGCGGTCGCGGCTCACTGGTGCCGCTGGGTCACGACGCGGACGATGTCGTTGTAGATGACGAAGGTCATCAGCAGCACGAGAAACGCAAAGCCGGCCTGATAGATGCGTTCCTTGACGCGCAGGCTCACATCGTGCCGCAACATGCTCTCGACCAGCAAGAAGAGGATCGTGCCGCCGTCGAGGATGGGGATGGGCAGCAAGTTCAAGATGCCCAGGTTCAGGCTGATCATCGAGGTGAAGCCGACCAGTGGCACCAGCGAAGACTGCCGCGCCAGCTGCCCCGCCATGTCGGCGATCGAAACCGGTCCTTGCAACGACTTGAGCGAGGCTTGGTGCGTGACCAGCCGGCCCACGAGGTCTATGATCAGCGTGGAGTAGCGGCGATTGTCGGCCAGCGACTGCTGCACCGCCTGGCCGAAGGGCAGATGCACGAACCGCACCGTTTGCAGCTCGACGCCGATCATCCAGCGCTTGTGGCCGTCGGGCTGCAACTCGTCGCGCGCCGCCACCCGCGTCTGCACCTGCCGGCCCTGGCGCCCAAGCGTCAAGGTGACGGGCTTGCCGGCGGCGGCCTGCAAGGCGTCGGTCAGCTCGCGCGGATTGCCGAGCCGCTGTCCATTGAGATCGAGCGCGCGGTCGCCGGGCTGCAAGCCGCCTTGCGCCGCCGGCGAGCCAGGCGTAACGGCGGCGAAAACCACCGGCATCGCCGGCACGACGCCCAAGCCGAAGGTGGCTTGTTGCTGCGAATTGGGCGTGAGCGTGGCGTGCAGAATCCGGCTGCCGCGGGCAATGGTGACCGGCAGCGGATGATCCTCGGAGACGGCCGCCCGCATGCCCACCTGTTCCCAGGTCGGATCCCGCACTCCGTCCACCGCAATGATGCGGTCGAAAGGCTGCAAACCGGCGCTGGCCGCCGGCGTGTTGGGCTCCACGCTGGCCACCACGGCCGGCTGGTCGAGCACCGAATCGCGCGGAAACTGCGCCATGTAAATCGGCACCAGCAGGCCGATCGCCAGGATCACGTTCATGGCCGGGCCGGCCACGATGATGATCAACCGCTGCCAGCGCGGCTTGGAGGCCAAGTCGCCGGGCCGCACCACCACTTGCTGCGCCAACTCGCCGGGCATTTCGCCGGCCATCTTCACGTAGCCGCCGAGCGGCAGGGCGCTAATGCGGTAATCGGTTTCTCCCGCCTTGAAACCGAACAGGCGGGTGCCGAAGCCGAGCGAAAAGGTCTCCACCCGCACGCGGAAAAACTTGGCCGCCAAAAAATGTCCCAGCTCGTGCAGGAAGATGATCACGCCCAGCACGATGGTTACGGCGATGATGTCGATGAGAATGTTCACGCGGTAACCTTTCCGCCCGCCCAGGCTTGGGCGGGGGCGGCCGGCAGCGCCAGCGCTTCCCGAGCCAACCGCCGGGCTTCGCCGTCGGCGGCCAAAATATCTTCCAGGCTACCAGCTTCACGGCGTGCGGCGCGTTCCAGCGTCCGCTCCACTGCGCGGGCGATGTCGAGAAAGCCGGTCCGCCCCGCGCAAAACGCCTCCACCGCCACCTCGTCGGCCGCATTCAGGACGGCCGGCGCCGTGCCGCCAGACGCCAGCGCTTCGCGGGCAAGGCGCAGGCAGGGATAACGCGCGAAGTCCGGCGGCCGGAAGTCCAGGTGTTCGACGGCGGACAGATCGAGGCGCTGCCGGGCCGCGTGCACCCGCTCGGGAAAGGTCAGGGCGTATTGGATCGGGGTGCGCATGTCGGCGGTTCCCATCTGCGCCAACACCGAACCGTCGCGAAACTCCACCAGCGAGTGCACGATCGACTGCGGATGCAAAACCACCTCCACGCGCTCCGGCGCCACGGCGAATAAATGGCAGGCTTCGATGACTTCGAAGCCTTTATTCATCAGTGTGGCCGCATCCACCGTCACCCGCCGTCCCATCCTCCATGTTGGATGCCGCAGCGCCTCGGCTGGCGTCACGCGCGCCAACTCCGCCAGCGGCCGGTCGCGAAAGGCGCCGCCCGAGGCAGTGAGGATAAGCCGCTCAATCTCTTCTCCGCGCCCGCTGCGCAGGCATTGATGCAAGGCGCTGTGTTCGCTATCGACGGGCAGGATCGTCGCCCCGCCCGCGCGCGCCCGCGGCATCAGCAGCTCCCCCGCCACCACCAACACCTCTTTGTTGGCCAAGGCGATGGTCGCGCCCCGCTCCACCGCCGCCCAGCAAGCCGGGAGCGCCGCGATACCGACCGTGGCCAGCACCAAAACGTCGTAGTCGGTTTGGCCGGCGATAACGGCCAGCGCTTCCGGCCCGACGTGCACCTGCGGGCTGACGTCCGCCGCGCGCAGCGCCTCGCGCAACTCCGGCTCTCGCGCCGCGTCGGCCAGCGCCACGTGCCCGGGCCGGTAGCGGCTCGCGAGCCGAGCCAGTAACGGGATGTTGGCGCCGGCGGTCAGCGCCGTCAGCTCGAAACGACCCGGAAGCTCATCCACTACTTTAAGAACGTTCTCGCCAATGGAACCGGTGGCGCCCAGCAGCGCAAGCCGGCGCCGAGACGATCTGGAAGAGGGAGACAAAGCTGCGCCAGATTTGGCGGAGGCGGGAGTCAAAACCTTAATCTCAAAAAATACCACAGCACGGGTATCGCCAACAAGAGAGCGTCGATACGGTCAAGCATGCCGCCGTGGCCGGGCAATAACGCCCCGGAATCCTTCACACCCGCGCCGCGCTTAATGACCGATTCCGCCAGATCTCCGAACTGCGCCGCAATGTTGATTACCAAGCCCAGCAGGCCGCCGATCCAGAGCGGCGCGCGCACGCCGCCCGGATCCCAGGAAGTGTTCCAGACCAAGCCGACGAACAGCGCGCCAATCACGGTCGCCGCGACGAGCGAGGCAATCGTGCCCTCCCAAGTCTTCTTGGGACTGATGCGCGGCGCGAGTTTGCGGCGTCCCCAGGCGCGGCCGGCATAATATGCCGCCGTATCGCCGCCCCACACGACGACGAGCAGCAAAACGATCCAGCCCGCTCCTCCCGGCGCGCGCCGCACCTCGGCCAGCAGCGCCAGCAGGAATGCCGGGTAGAAGATGCCGAAAAAAGTGAGGCCGGCGCGCCCGAGCGCCTGTTCCATGCGCTCCGGATCGACCACGCCGCGCACCAGTATCGCCGCGCCCAGGATCGTCCATGCCACCAGCGGGCTGAACCAGCCGCCCGCGCGGGGCCAGGTGAAAGCCGCGGCCAGCAGCGCGGCTCCGGCGGTCCCGATCCAGCGATAGGCGGCGCGGCCGCCGGGTCCGGCCAAATCGTAAAGTTCCCGCTGTGCCAGCCAGGCGACCGCGAAGAGGCAGACGGCGAAGAGGGCCGCGGGCGCGAAGATCACCACCGCCAGCGTGACCGGCACCAGCACGGCCGCGGTCAGCACCCGCTGCCTGCCGCTGGAGGCGGGACGCGCCGGATTCACCGCAACCTCGTCCAAGGTTCGGCCCCGCTCAACGGCGTTCGCGCAAGAGCGCGATCACGTCGTCAAAGGTAATGATGCCGACGAGATGGCGCTGGCCATCCACGACCGGCAAGGTCATGAGGTTGTATTTGTCGAAGAGTTCGGCGATCTCGTCTTCTTTCTCGTTCTCCTGCACCGCCACCGCCTCGGAAGCCAGGGCGGTGAGCGGCGTCTCGTTCGAAGCCAATACCACCCGCGCCAGCGGCACCATGGAGCGCAGCCGGCCGTCCTCGTCGAGGAGGAAGATGGTGTTCACGCCCTCGATCGGCCCGCCCTTTTCGCGCATGGCGCGCACCGCGTCGCCCACCCGCGCGGTCTCCGGCAAGGCGATGAAATCGGTGGTCATGCGTCCGCCGGCGGTATGCTCGGGAAACTCCAGCAAGTCGCTGACGTCTTCCCGCTCCTGCGGCTGCATGCCTTCGAGAATGCCCTCGCTGACTTCCGTCGGCAGCTCGGCCAGCACGTCGGCGGCTTCGTCCGGATCCATCTCCTCGACGATGTCGGCCGCCCGGTCTTTGGCCAAGCCCGCGAGCAGCGACCGTTGCACCTTGGGCTCGACCTCGCCCAATACATCGGCGGCGACGTCGGCATCGAGCGCGCCGAAAACCGCGCCGCGCTCGGCCGGCGCCAAATCCTCGACGATGTCGGCCACGTCGGCGGGATGCAGGCGCGCCAGCGCGTCGTAGCTGATCTGCAACTTGACCCGCCGCGCCGGATCGGTCTCGATCAGGTTGAACATGTGCCAGGGAATCACGCGCGGCCGCACCATGGTGGAAAGCCGCACCATCCAGGCTCGCGGCAGGACGCCCTGAAAAAGGCGGCGCAGCGCGCCGCTCAAGCCCACGTCCACCTGCACGGCGCGAATATCCAGGCAGCCGTTGTGGCGCAGCACCTCGAAATCGACGTCGTTGACCCGCACCACCTTGCGGCCGTTGACGTCGATGATCTGCTGGTCCATCACGTCGCGACGCAGCAGCAAGTGGCCGCCATCGCTCTGAAACGGCATGGGAGAGCCGGCATTCGGTCCCAGGCGCAGATGACGGCGGTCGAGTTCCGCCAGACACACCGGCACCTGCCACAACTGGCTGTCGCGACGATAGATCAGCGTCCGCACCAGGTTGGGATCGCTGCCGGGCTCGAGCACGATTTCGCGCAGCCGGCCGAGCAGCCGGCCTTCGGCGTCGCGCACTGGAAGACCCAGTAATTCGGTCAAGTAATACATGCCGCCTTGCACCATAGTGCGCCGGTCGGCACCGCGCGGGCAACCCCGGCAGAGAGGGTTTCGAGCGCGGAAAGCCCGGCCATAGCTTGGTTCTGGACTGCGCGCCGCGCGCCGGGGCGACGGCGGCAAGCGCGGGAACGGCGCGAGTGCGCATGGTAAAATCGCGTTCAGGCAAGGTGCTGCCGGTCGTCCGCTTCGCTCCGGATCGCTCCCAGCCATAACGCGCGGGGCCAGCCTCGCGAGGGCGTCGGACCTGCCCCCGCCCGGGGCGGTTTGCGCGGCGGCCGTCTGCCATTCGACTCATGCCCTCTCTCGTCTCCAAGGTTTTTGGCACTAAGAACGAGCGCGAGATCAAGCGCCTCTACCCAAAAGTCGCGGCTATTACCGCCCTCGAAGCGGAAATGCAGGCGCTCGACGAGGCGGCGATGCGCGCTAAGACCGAGGAGTTCCGCGGCTTGATCCGCGATCGCGTCGAAGCCGCGGGCGACGACGAGGAGGCGCGCAAGGAAGCCGAGAAGGCCGTCCTCGAGGAGCTGCTGATCCCCGCCTTCGCCTTGGTGCGCGAGGCTGGGCGCCGCGTCCTGAACATGCGCCATTTCGACGTGCAGCTGATCGGCGGCATGGTGCTGCACGCGGGCCGGATCGCGGAAATGAAGACCGGCGAGGGCAAGACCTTGGTCGCCACTCTGCCCGTCTATCTCAACGCCCTGGCCGGCCATGGGGTGCACGTGGTCACGGTCAACGACTACCTGGCCGGCCGCGATGCCGAGTGGATGGGGCGGCTCTACAAATTCCTCGGCCTTACCGTCGGCACCATCGTTCACGACATGGAAGACGCCGACCGCAAGGCGGCTTACAACGCCGACATCACTTACGGCACCAACAACGAGTACGGCTTCGACTACCTGCGCGACAACATGAAGTTCGACCTCGCCGACTGCGTGCAGCGCGGCCACCACTACGCCATCGTGGACGAAGTGGACTCGATCTTGATCGACGAGGCGCGCACCCCGCTCATCATCTCCGGCCCCTCCGAGGAATCCACCGACAAATACTACAAGATCGACCGCATCATCCCCCGCCTGGAGCGCGGCGATCCGCCGGAAGGCGACGAAAAGCCGGCCACCGGCGATTATTTCCTCGACGAAAAGCACCGCACCGCCACGATCACCGAGGAGGGCGTGGAGAAGGTCGAGCGCGCCCTCGGCATCGACAACCTCTACGACTTGCAGAACATGGAGCTGGTGCACCACGTCTACCAGGCGCTGCGCGCCCACACCCTCTTCAAGCGCGACGTGGATTACATGATCAAGGACGAGCTCGATCAGCAAAGCGGCAAGGTGGAGCGCAAGGTAATCATCGTGGACGAGTTCACCGGCCGCCTCATGCCCGGCCGCCGCTGGAGCGACGGCCTGCATCAAGCGGTGGAGGCCAAGGAGGGGGTCAAGATCGAGCGCGAAAACCAGACCCTCGCCACTATCACCTTCCAGAACTACTTCCGCCTCTATAAGAAGCTGGCCGGCATGACCGGCACCGCCGAGACCGAAGCGAACGAATTCTTCAAGACCTACAAGCTCGACGTCACCGTTATTCCCACCAACCGCCCGCTGATCCGCCTCGAGCGCCCCGACCTCGTCTATCGCACCGAGCGCGAAAAGTTCAACGCCGTGGTGCAAGAGATCGAGGAGTGCGGGGGGCGACGCCAGCCGGTGCTGGTGGGCACCGTCTCGGTGGAAAAATCCGAACGCCTTTCGGCCCTCTTGCAAAAGGCCAAGGTTCCCCACGTCGTGCTCAATGCCAAGTACCACGAGAAGGAGGCCGAGATCGTCGCCCAAGCCGGCCGCGCCGGCGCCGTCACTATCGCCACCAACATGGCTGGCCGGGGCACCGACATCCTGCTCGGCGGCAACCCGGAGTTCATGGCCCGCGAGCAGCTGCGCAAGCAGGGCGTCAACCCCGAGGCCGATCCCGAGGCCTTCCAGCGCGCCCTGGCCCAGTTCAAGGAAATTTGCGACCGCGAGCACGACGAGGTGGTCGCGCTCGGGGGCCTGCATATTATCGGCACCGAGCGCCACGAAGCCCGCCGCATCGACAACCAACTGCGCGGACGCGCCGGCCGCCAGGGCGATCCGGGCTCGTCACGCTTCTATCTCTCGCTCGAGGACGACCTGTTGCGCATCTTTGGCGGCGAGCGCATCTCCGGCCTCATGAAGCGGCTGGGCATGGACGAGGGCGTGCCCATCGAATCGAAACTCATTACCCGCCGCATCGCCGCCGCCCAGGAGCAGGTCGAAGGGCAAAACTTCGAGTCCCGCAAGCACCTGCTCGATTACGACGACGTGATGAACAAGCAGCGCGAGGCCGTCTATGGCCTGCGCCGCGACCTGCTCGAAGCCCGCGACCAGACCGAATACCTCCACGGCGTGATCGAGGGCATCATCGGCGAATTCTTGCAGGCGCATTGCCCGCGCGAAACCCACCCCGAGCAATGGAACGTGCCCGGGCTGCGGCAGGCGGTCAAGGACCAGTTCGGCGTGGACATCCAGGCCGAGGGCCTGCAAACGGACGAGCTGAACTTCGACGATCTGCAAAACGCCCTGCTCGATCTGCTCAAGAAGCATTACACCGCCAAGGAACAGCAGCTCACCCCCGAAGTCATGCGCCGCTTCGAGCGGGTGGTGATGCTGCAAATTCTCGACAACCACTGGAAGGACCACCTGCTGGCGATGGATCACCTCAAGGAGGGCATCGGCCTGCGGGGCTACGGGCAGCGCGATCCGCTGATCGAGTACAAGAAAGAGTCCTTCGACATGTTCCAGGCCATGATGGACAGCTTCGAGAATGAAAGCGTCCGCACCCTCTATCTGGCGCAAGTGCGCACCCCCGAGCAGCAGGCGCAAGAGGCCGCCGAAATGCGCGAGTACGAGCGCGAACTCGAGCGCCGCAAGCAGCGGCAGGCGCGCGAGCTGCGCTTTTCCGGCGGCGACGGCTCGGCCGACAAGGTGAAGCAGGTGATTCGCGGCGGCGCCAAGGTCGGCCGCAATGATCCCTGCCCCTGCGGCTCGGGCAAGAAATACAAGAAATGCCACGGCGCCACCGAAGTCGCCGACGCCTGATTCCCCACAAGCCGCTCGGCACCACGGATATCTACTACGGCGGCTGGATGCCTTGGGCGCCATGAGGCGAATCGCCTTCGCATTGTCAATTCTCGCGGGGTCGCTCGGCTTGCCCGCGGTCGCCCTGGCGCAAGGCATCACGATCCCTTACGTTGGCAACCTCGTGCGCAAGTCCGCCGCGATCGTCGTTGGTACGCTCTCGTCGACCGATCCCGGCGCGGCCCAGGCACCCCTCTCTCTCGACGTCGTACGCGTGCTAAAGGGCCCCGTCACGCCAGGCTCAACGGTGCTGGTGACCCGGCCCAAGCCGCTCCCGACCTGCCCGGAAGCCGTCGGTCAGGGCTCCGCCTACGGAATCTGGTTCCTGGCCGAAAATCCCGGCGGCGGTCTAAGCCTTGCGAGAGTGCCCGAACTGCAGACCTGCGACCCGCTGCGCCAAGGCTTTGAGGTCCCAGCCGGAACGGTTGCCGCCGATTGGCAGTACTCACCCGACGCCGATCCCCGCAGCAAATTGGCTGATGAGCTAGCGTGGTCGTTTACCGCATACAACGGGTCAGGTCCGGAGGAGCTTGTCGACAACCCGTTCCTCCTCGACGGGGCCCCGCCGCCGCAACTTCAAGCGATCTATCAGGTGCTTCGCGAATCGCCGGTGCCATTCATCCGCGCGCGGGGCCTCCTCGGCCTGGCCAGGCTGGGCGACCCTGGCGCGCTCAGTACGATTGCGTCAGGGCTAGCCCAACTCCTGGCGACCCGCAGGCCCGACCAGCACGAAATAGGCGGCACGAAACTCGCCGTTCACTACGACGATCCAACGATCAGCTGGTACGTCGCGATGAGCCTCTCGATGGTCGCCAATCCCGCAGATCAGGCTGTTAGCCAACTTGGAAGAATCGTAAATTCATCGGTGGCCACGCGCAGCATACGCCGTGCCGCGGCGCACGCTCTCGCCAATATTCACACCGCTCTCGCCGCCAAGCTGCTCGCGCCACTGCTCGACAGCCCCGACTCTTGGCTGCGGGCCGACGCCGTCGGCGGCCTCGCCTGCTTTGCAAACGCCCTGCCCGTAATTTCCGCCGAAGACGGGAGACCCGTGGACTACGATTTCAATCGGAAAGGCCCGTTCAAAACCAAAGACACGCTCGCTCACTGGACTATGGGAACGCATGAGTTCCTAAAAAACCCCGGCTACTATCTCGACTTCTGGAAAAGCTGGTGGGCGCAGAACAGTGCCCTCATTCAAGCCCAATAGGCGCGAACGCCACTAAGACCGCTAAACGACGCTGAGCACAGAGCATCGGGCTACGATCCGCTCGCGCATCCCCCGATTGGCGATCCGGCGCCAACCTCCCGCGCCTCGGCCTATGCTCTTCTTGCGCGGTTTTTCGCCTGCTGGTCCCTATTTGGGGACGAGAGCATTCCTCTCGCCTCGGAACCGCGCCTAACTCGCTGCCAAGTGCGCGAGTTCCTGGCATCGGCGCACCCGGCTGGTCCCGCGCTCACCCGATGACCCAGGCCCCTTCGGGTATGCTCATGGGTCATGAAGTCCGCCCCCCTCGCCCTCGGCCTCGCCTTCGCCGCCTGCTCCGTGCTCGCCGCTCAGCTCCCTGCTCCGGTCCCGCCGGGCGATACCCCCGCGCTGGCGACGGTAGCGGGCGAGGCGATGCTGCGCTCGCAAGTCAACCCCACGCTGGAGCAACTCGCGGACGATATCGGCGGCCGCGTCACCGGCTCGCCGCAGTGCAACGCGGCCATCCAATGGGCGTTGGCGCGGATGAAAGCCATCGGGCTGACCAATGTCCACGCCGAGCCATGGATGCTCGATCATGGCTGGCGGCGCGTCTCGGCCAGCGCCGAACTGCTGGCGCCCGCGCATCATCCGCTCAACGTCGCCAGCATGGGCTGGGTCGGCTCAACGCCGGCCGGCGGCGTGGATGCGGACGTCGTGCCCGTCAACGTCTTCGACCTAACCGGCGAAATCAAAAACCATGCCGCCGATTGGCGCGGCAAAGTGCTGCTGATGCGCGCCGTGGGCGAGCCGCCCAAGGGGGCCCCCAGTTTCTTCTTCAAGCTGGGCGAATTCCTGCGCGCCGCCCACCGGGCCGCCGCCGTAGCCGTAATCGGCGGCCAAGGCGCACGACCCTCGGCCGGCATGGACCTGACCCACACCGGCGCGCTCGGCTTCAACACCGTCTTCGCTATCCCGGTCGTGAACATGGCGGCAGAAGATCAGCTGCAGATCGAGCGCTTTCTCGAGCGCGGCAAGCCGGTGCGCCTGCACATCGACGTGCAAAACGAAATCTCCGGCTCCGTGCCCTCCGCCAACGTGGTCGGCGATATTCCCGGCCGCGAATGGCCCGACCAGGTGGTCGTCATCGGCGGCCACCTCGACTCCTGGGACCTCTCCGCCGGCGCCACCGACGACGGCACCGGGGCGGTGGCGGCGCTCGGAGCGGCGCGCGCCATCGTGGCCAGTGGCCAGCGGCCGCGGCGCACCGTGCGCGTCGTGCTCTTCACCGGCGAGGAGCAGGGCCTTTTGGGCTCGCTGGCCTACGTGCAGCGCCATCGCGCGGAAATGTCCAACCACATCGCCGCACTGATTTTGGACGAGGGCCAAGGGCCGATCTCGGCCATGCAGGTGGGCGGCCACGACGCGGTTCTGGACGAATTGAAGCCGCTGGTGGCGGCCTTGCAAGGCTTCGGCCCGCTCGATGTCGATGACGACTGCAACTTCGGCACCGACGCCGGCCCGTTCATCCTCGCCGGCCTGCCGGGCATCAACCTCGGCCAAGACTCGCCGAACTACAAATACACGCATCACTCCGCCGTGGACACCTTCGATCACGTGCGCGGCGACATTCTGATTCGCAACGCGGCGGAATTGGGCGTGATGGCGTTTTGGATCGCCGACCGCGCCCAACGGCTCGACCGGCCTTGGACGCCGGCGCAGGTCGCCGCCGAGCTCAAAGCCCAGCACCTTGAAAACGAGCTGCGGGCTTTCGGCCTGTGGACGTTCGGCAACTAGGCGAGCGGATTAGACGCGGACGCTGGTGAGCGGCACCTTGTCCGCGCAAAGCGGACAGTCGCCCTTTTGCCAGTAGCGCGGTTGCAGCGTCACCAGCTTGAAGAGCGGAATGCCGGGAAATTCTTGGGCATTTTCGAACGGCTGGTGCACCAACACCGCCAGCGCCATCACCCGCGCCCCCGCCGCTTCGACCAGCCCGCGCAATTCCTTCAGCTTGCGGCCGGTACGCAGGATGTCATCGACCAGGATGACCCGCTCTCCCTGGTGCCCCTCCATGAATTGCCGGAAGGACAGCCGCCCGTCTTCCTTTTCCGCCCAGTAAGTTTGCGCCGCGCGCAGCGCTTCGGCGATGCCATAGGCCACCGGCAGCCCCCCCGTCGCCGGCGCCACGATGCTGACGTGGGGCAGATAGCGCCGCACCTCGTCGTCGGCGCGCAGCAGGCGGCTCAGGCCCACGCTCAGCGCCTTCGACTCCCAGTAATGGCGCATGGCCATCGGCAGTTGCAGATAGATGTCGGAGTGCGTCCCGCTCGGGTGCAAGAAATGGCCGTGCCGCAAGGCGCCGGTCGTTGCGAGCAGTTCCGTGACTTGCGTTTCGCTGGGAATCAGGTCCATGGGTCTGCCGTCAACCGGCCATCGTAGCACGCGTCATCGCCCGCCACCGGCCGGCTGCAACACGAGCCGATGGGCAGCATGTGCCGCCACCGCCGCCGGGGAATACCACAACGGCAGCGCCTGGCCGCGCAGATAAGCCACGAACTCGTCGCGATAATGGCCCCCGAAGGGTTCGCCGTTCTCGCCCGCCGTCAAGGTCAGCGTGGAGCGGTCCCAATCGCTCAGATCGGCGACGAAGCGCATGCTGGGGCCGAGCACGTGAGTCGTCTGCTTGACGGTGAAATGATCGCCGTCGATCTCCACCGGACCGAGATCGGCGTAGGCGGAGAGCAGCGGCACGCGCGAATACACCGGATGCTTGATCTCCAGGATCTCGTGCAATCCCCAGCGGCCGCGGCTCGGCGCCAGCGGCGTGGAGGCGGCCACGCGGCGCAGGCAATCGAGCAGGAAGCCGTCCCAGCCGCCCCTCTCGCCGCGCGGCAGCCAGTCGTCGGGCCGCGCCGCCAGCAGCGCTTGCTCGAAGATGCCCGACTCGCTCCAGGCGTATTGCTCGGCCAGCGCATCGCCCACCTTGGCAGCGAGCACGCGGCGCAAGAATTCGTGCCGCAGGCGGTTGGCGATGGTTGGCGCCACCTTGTCGCGGCGCATGTCGCCATCGAAGCCGCGCAACAACCCCAACGCCTGGCGCGCCGCCGCCGGCAGCCGTGCCGCCAAATCCGGCCGCCGCTCGGCCGCCGCCACCGCCTGGCGGGCGAAAAACAACTCCAACAGCGAGACCGTATCGGTCTGCACCTCGCTCATCTCTCCCGGCCGCCAGCGCGGCTGCGCCGCCAGCAATTGATAGATGCGGCGGGTGCGGTAGGGAGCATCCCAATGATGGGTGATCAGGTAGGGATAGCCGTCGGGCGCGATGCGGCCGTTGGCGGTCACCAGCAGGCCGCTCGCGGGATCGAGCACGCGCGGCAAACGCGCCGCCGGAATCCAGCCCGTCCAGCGATAGCTCGGGTCGCCGCCGGGCACGGGCAGCGAGCCGTCGCCGCGCGCGCGCAGCGGTATGCGGCCCGCGCACTGATAGCCGATGTTGCCGGCGGTATCGGCATAGACGAAGTTTTGCGCCGGACCGGGAAAATCCGCCAACGCGGCCTCGAAATCGCGCCAGTCGGCCGCCTGGTCCAGCCGCTGAAACATGCCGACCTCGCCGCGCAGCGAGCCGGGGTGGTAGAGCGACCAGTCAAGCGCCAGCGCCGCCGCGCCATTCTGGGCCACGATCGGCCCGCGCGGCGTACTCCGCACGGTCCAGGCCACCGGCGCCCAACCCTTGACGCGAATCGTCTCGACCTGAGACTGCCCGGCGCCGGCCGGCTCGCGATATAGATCCTGCACGTCCGCGCCGACGTTGGTCATGCCCCAGGCGATATGGTCGTTGTGGCCGATCACCACCCCGGGAATGCCGGGAAAGGTCACGCCAATGACATGCAGTTGTGGCGCCCGCAGTTCGGCCGCCCACCAAATTCCGGGTTGCTGGTATTCGAGATGGGGATCGTTGGCGAGGATGGGCGCTCCGGTCGTCGTGCGCGCCGCGGCCAGCACCCAGTTGTTGCTGCCCGCGCCGCGATTGGCCGTCGAAGCCGGGGCGGCCGCCAGTGTCGCCAGCAAGGCCGGCGCGATTTCTCCCGAGCCCGCCCGCGGCGCCGCCGCCAAGCGGGGACCGGCGCCGGCGGCCGGCGCCGGCCAGCTGCCGGGGGGAATATCCCAGGGCGAGCGGTCGGGAAACACCGCATCGGCGACTCGCGGACCCGCTGCCGCAAGAAACGCCTCGCGCTCCAGCTCATCTTTGTAGGACATCGAGAGCGAGCGGTACATCTGCGCCGCGATGGCCAGCGAATCCACCGGCCGCCACGGCTGCGGCTGGTAGTGCAGCAGGCGGAACTCCAACGGCAGCCGCCCTCGCCGCCCGGCGATAAAGCGATTGACCCCGGCGCTGAGAGCCGCCAGAATCTCGCCATCGGCGGGCTCGAGCGCTGCCGCCTCGCGCTGCGCAACGCGATACAGCCCAAGCGTGCGAGCCTGCTCGTCCAGCGGCAAGGCCGCCGGGCCGGCGATTTCCGCCAGCGTCCCTTCCCCTATCCGCCGCAGCAGGTCCATTTGCCACAGCCGGTCCTGCGCCATCGCGAAGCCTTCGGCGAAATAAAGGTCGTGCAGATTGGCGGCGGTGATGTGGGCGATGCCGCGGCTGTCGCGCACGATGGCGGCCGGAGCGGCCAGCCCGGCGGCGAAGAGCGTGCCGTCGCGCCGCGGCTCGGTGCGCCAAGCCTGCCAGTAGCCGTAGCCGCAGACCACCACGAAGAGCGCCAATACGATCAGCGCCGCATCGAGCAGCCAGTTCACCCACCGGCCGCGGCGTCGCCGCGGCGCCTCGAGCGAGGTCGAAGAGCGCATGCCAGGAACGATTATCATGGAAATCAGGCCCTGCTTCTCCCGATGATCCAGACGCTTTTTGGCGAACCGCCGAAGCCCACCGTCCTCGAACGCCTGCAAGAGAAAATGTCCGGCGCGGCGCGCAAGACGCGCGACAGCGTCGCCGCCCGCGTGGACGATCTCTTCAAAGGCCGCGCCGAGGTCGGCGAAGCCGATTTGCGCCAATTGGAGGCCGCCCTCATCGCCGCCGATATCGGCGCCCGCACCGCCGCCGAAATCGTGGCCCGCGTCCGCCAGGAAGCCGAAGCGCGGCAGGAGGCCGGCGTCGAGGCGGTCCGGCAGGCGATCCGCGAGGAGCTGATCGCCATCCTCGAGCGCGCCACGCGCGGCCCCCGTCCCGGTCCCGATGGCTTGCCGCTGGTGGTCATGCTGGTCGGCGTCAACGGCACCGGCAAGACCACCACCGTCGGCAAGCTGACCCAGTACTACCGCGGCCAGGGTCATACCGTGTTGCTGTGCGCCGCCGACACCTTTCGTGCCGCCGCGACCGAGCAGCTGGAGATCTGGGGCGAACGCACCGGCGCCGAAGTGATCCGGCAAAAGCCCGGCGCCGACCCCTCTGCCGTGCTCTACGACGCCTTGGCCGCCGCCAAGGCGCGCCAGTCCGACTTCGTCATTGTCGATACGGCCGGCCGCCTGCACACCAAGACCAACCTGATGCAGGAGCTGGCCAAGATGCGCCGCACCGCCGACCGCCTGATTCCCGGCGCCCCGCACGAAGTGCTGCTCGTTCTCGACGCCACCACCGGCCAAAACGGCCTGCAGCAGGCGCGCCAGTTCACCCAGGCGGCCGACGTAACCGGCTTGATCGTCACCAAGCTGGACGGCACCGCGCGCGGCGGCATCGTCGTCGCCATCGCCCGTGAGCTCGGCCTGCCGGTCCGCTACATTGGCACCGGCGAGCAGGCCGACGATTTCGTTCCCTTCGAGCCGCGCCGCTTCGTGGAGGCCATCCTCGGCGGCGCATGATGCCCGACGACGCCCAGTTCATGGATCGCGCCCTGGCGCTGGCGGCGCAAGGCGTGGCGCTGGCCTCGCCTAACCCCCGCGTCGGCGCGCTGGTGGCGCGCGACGGCGAGGTCGTGGCCGGCGAGTTTCACCGCTATGCGGCAATGGACCACGCCGAGGTCCTGGCGCTGCGCGCCGCCGGCCCCGCCGCCCGCGGCGCCACCCTCTATGTCACGCTCGAACCCTGCTGCCACCGTGGCCGCACCGGCCCGTGCGTGGACGCCATCATCGCCGCCGGCATCCGCCGCGTCGTGGCCGCCATGGAAGACCCCAACCCACGCGTGCACGGCCAGGGCTTCGCCGCCCTCCGCCAGGCGGGCATCGCGGTCGAAGCCGGCTGCCGCGAGGCGGAGGCGCGCTATCTCAATCTCGGCTTCGTCAAATGGATCACCACCGGCCGCCCCTATGTGACCCTCAAGGCCGGCATGACCCTCGACGGCAAGATCGCCGCGCCCCCCTCCCGCAACTCCGAGGGCATCCGCACCCATGAATGGATCACCTCGGAGGAGGCGCGCTGGCACGTGCAGCAGCTCCGCCACGAACACGATGCCGTCTTGATCGGCGTCGGCACCGCCGCCGCCGACAATCCGTTGCTCACCGACCGCACCGGGCTGCCGCGCCGCCGCCCGCTGCTGCGCGTGGTGCTCGATTCGCAGCTGCGCCTGCCGCTCGATTCCCGCCTCGTGCAGACCGTGCGCGACGATTTGGTCATCTTCTGTTCGCTGGCCGAGGAGGGCCGCGCCGCCGCCCTGCGGCGCGCCGGCGTGCGCATCGAGCAGATCCCGACTCGGGACGGCCGCCCCGACATCGACCTCGTGCTCACCCGCCTCGGCGAATGGGAGATCACCTCCGTCATCGCCGAAGGCGGCAGCCTGGCCAACTGGATCTTGCTCAGCAGCCACGCCGTGGACCGCGTCTTTCTCTATTACGCGCCCAAGATTCTCGCCGGCCCGGGCGCGATTCCGCTGGTCGGCGGCGCCGGCTTCACCTCGGTGCGCGAGGCCATCACCCTCCGCGACGTGCGCCTGCATCGCTTCGGGCCCGACTTCGCCGTCGAGGGCTTCCTGGCCGCCTCGCCCGTAAAATAAGGGACGCATGTTCACCGGCATCATCGAGGCCGTCGGCTCCGTCGCCGCCTTGCGCGCCGCCCGCGCCGGCGGCCAGATACGGGTCGCCGCCCCCGCCGCTTTTCTCGACCGCCTGCGCGCCGGCGACAGCATCGCCGTCAGCGGCTGCTGCCTCACCATCACCCAGCTCGAGCTGGGCGCCGCGCCCCGCCGCGCCGGCGCGCGCGGCTGGTTCAACGCCGATTTGTCGCCGGAAACCCTGCGCCGCACCCGTCTGG
Organism: Terriglobales bacterium; assembly: GCA_050746125.1. Taxonomy (GTDB): domain Bacteria; phylum Acidobacteriota; class Terriglobia; order Terriglobales; family SCQP01; genus JAJPKR01. The sequence continues at coordinate 31,497 of JBOGKX010000132.1, forward strand.
GAAGGCTGCGCCCGCGGGATCGCGTCAATCTCGAGCGTCCGCTGCGCGCTGGCGCCCTGTTCGGCGGCCATTGGGTGCAGGGCCACGTGGATGCGCTCGGCGTGGTGCGCGGCGTGACGGCCATCGGCCGCGGCAAGAACCGCTGGCTGCACGTTTTGCTGCCACCCGAGATCTTGCCCTATGTCGTCTGGAAGGGCTCGCTGGCGGTCGATGGCGTCAGCCTTACCGTCGCCGCCTTGAACGACGACGTCGCCTCCTTCGCCATCGTCCCCTTCACGCTCGCGCACACCAACTTCGCCTCCCTGCGCCGCGCCCAGGCCGTCAATCTCGAGGCCGACATCCTGGCCCGCTATTTGGAGCGCCTACTGCGCCCCAACCCGCCCCGTCCCGCCGCCGCGCATGCCGATCCCGCCGGCTGGTCCGTCCGCGACTGGCAAGCCAACGGCTTCTGAGCGTTCCGGCCTTGACGCCGCAGCGCCAACGAGGTATAAAGGAAACGAGTTGCGGAATGCGACTCCGTGGATGATTTAGTTCTCCCCGCTCGTCAACCAGCGCCGGGGCTCGCTACTTGCCACCACGTAAAAAATGGTCTAAAGGCGGACAGGATTGAGTCACGACCCACCCGCCGCGCGGCGGGTTTTTTGTTTTCGGGCTCCCTGTTCGCGCGTTTGCGAATAGTGGAGCCCTCATGCACGCGTCAACCCCAGACCCAATCGCCGCCGCCCTGGCTTTCGAAAACGTATGGTTCGAGCCGGCGGCTCTGCGCATTTCCTCCAGCCTCGATCTGCGCTGTCTGGGTCTGGCCGTCGCCCCCGAGCAGTTGGAATCGACGCTCGCCACCCTGGCCCGCGCGCGCGTGCCCATCGAGCCGCGCCTCTACCCCCGCGCCGCCATTACCCGTATCCTGGCCGATGGCCGCGCCGAGCAGATCCCCGCCATTGAGGTCGAATTTGTCGCCCGGCTGGAGGCGATTCCCGCCATCCTCGCCAGCCTGCGCGCCGCCCAGCTCCTGCCGCTCGGCCAGGATCGAGCGGTGCTGGTGCGCAGCTTGGCCACCCAGCGCCGCGAGGGGGGCCAAATCTTCCCTGCCGGCCCGCCCGCGCCGTATTTGCATTTCATCCGCTGGCGCGAGGCGCCGGGCACGGCGCCGGATAAGTCCGTAGATTGATACAATCAGGCTGACTCTCGGCTGTCCCTTCCCGGGGCCGGCCGCCCCGCATGGGCTTGCTTCCACTACTCCGTTTTGGCGCCGGGCCGGCGCGCCTGATGCCGCCGATTTTGCTGGCCTGCGCCTTGGCCCTGCACGCCGCGGCGCCCGCGCCGCGAGTGGTGGTCGTGAATCTCGACGGAATCGTCGAACCGATCACCGCCGAATACGTCACCCGCGGCATCGCCTACGCCAACGCGCAGGGTGCCGCCGCGGTCATCTTGGAACTGAGCACGCCGGGCGGCCTCGACAGCTCGATGCGGGCCATCATCCAGGCGATTCTCGCCTCCCGCGTGCCGGTGATCGGCTACGTCTCGCCCAGCGGCGCGCGCAGCGCCTCGGCCGGTTTCTACATCCTGGTGAGCTGCGACGTGGCGGCCATGGCGCCTGGCACCAACACCGGCGCCGCCCACCCGGTGGTGCTGGGCGGCGCGCAGCCGAATCAGATCGAGGCCACCAAGATTCAAAACGACGCCGCCGCGTACATACGCTCCTTGGCTACGCGCCGCCATCGCGACGTCGCCATCGCCGAATCCGCCGTCTTGCAGAGCAAGAGCTTCACGGAAAACGAAGCCCTCTCCGATCACCTGATCGACCTGATCGCCGATTCACCACGGCAGTTGCTGGATAAGCTGAGCGGCCAGCCGATTCAGCGCCTTGGCGGCGCGGTGGATCGCGTGAACTTCTCCGGCGCGCGCCTGGTGGCCTTCCCGATGAGCCTGCGCGAACGGGTGCTGGACATGAACCCCGATTTGGCCTTCGCCTGTCTGGCCATCGGCGCGCTGCTGATCTATCTCGAGTTCACGCATCCGGGCGTGATCGTGCCCGGAGTGGCGGGGGTGATCCTGCTCGCCTTGGGGATGTTCGCGCTCTCGCTGCTGCCCTTGAATTGGGCCGGCGCCGGCTTGCTGATTTTGGCCTTCGTGATGTTCATCCTCGAGGCCAAGTTCCCTTCCCATGGCGTTCTCGCCGCCGGCGGCATCGTTTCCATGGTCCTGGGGGCCGTGCTATTAGTGGATACCTCGGTTCCCGGCTTGCGCATTCACATGACCATCGCCCTCGCCGTTGCCCTGCCCTTGGCCGCCATCACCGTGTTCTTGATGCGGCTGGTGCTGCGCGCCCACGCTCATAAGATCGTCACCGGCGAGCAGGGCTTGATCGGCGCGGAGGCGGTGGCGCGCTCGGCGCTCGCTCCCGAGGGCCGCGTCTGGGTGCATGGCGAGCTCTGGCGCGCTCGCGCCAGCGCCGCCGTACCGGCCGGCGCTGGGGTGCGGATTCGCGCCGTCCACGGCTTGGTGCTCGAGGTCGAGCCGCTCGCGCAGCCGTCGAGCCTGGACCCGACCGCCACGCGCCTGCCCTAAGGCGCGCCGAGAGTAGTATGGTGCAGTAACGCAATACGGAGGCGCCCGCATGGCTACATTCATCATCGTCGTCATCATCGTGATCTTCATCCTCTCCGCCATCAAGGTGGTGGCGGAATACGACCGCCTGGTGGTCTTCCGCCTGGGCCGCCTCCTGCCCCATCCCAAGGGCCCGGGCCTGGTCTTGATCTTCCCCGTCATCGACAGCGTCAATCGCATCACCCTGCGCGAATCCGCGCTGGACGTGCCACCGCAAGACATCATTACCCGCGACAACGTGACCGCCACCGTCGTCGCCGTCGTCTATCACCGCGTGATCGATCCGCAAAAGGCCGTGGTCGAGGTGCAGAACTATCGCTTCGCCGCCTCGCAGTTCGCGCAAACCACGCTGCGCTCGGTCTTGGGCGAAGTCGAGCTCGACGATTTGCTGTCCCAGCGCGACAAAATCAACCTTCGCTTGCAGGAAATCCTCGACCAGCACACCGACCCGTGGGGTGTGAAAGTGACCAAGGTCGAGATCAAAGCCGTGGACCTGCCCGAGGGCATGCGCCGCGCCATGGCGCGGCAAGCCGAAGCGGAACGCGAAAAGCGCGCCAAGATCATTCACGCCGAGGGCGAATACGCCGCTTCGGAGCGCCTGGCGGAGGCCAGCGCCATCATGGCGCGCGAACCGATGTCCCTGCAGTTGCGCTACCTGCAAACCTTGACCGAGATCGGCGTGGAGAAGAACACCACCATCGTGTTCCCGCTTCCCTTGGAGATTTTCGAGGCCCTGATGGAATCCCGGCGGGCGAAAGCCGCCGCGACGCGCTAGGAGGCGCGCCACCACGTCGCTCGCGCCGCTGGCGGCGCCGGTAGCGGCACCGTGGCGGCATTGGTTCGAAGACCCATTGGCGGGGCTTTTGCTCGCCGCCGCGATCCTCTATTCTCAAGGCTAAGCAATGCCCCGTTATCTTGACCGCGCCAACGACCCGGACCGCGGCGTCCCCTCCGATTCCGAGTATCAATTGGAGTTGGGCGCCGGCAGCTTGATCGGCCTCTTATGTATCGTGGCCGTGCTCTGCGGATTGTTTTTTGCCTTCGGTTACACCTTGGGCAAGCACGCCGTGCCGGCCTCGTTCTCGCTCGGCGCCACGCCCGCCAATACCCCTCTCAACGGCTCCCAAGCGACGGTGCCCAAGCCTAACCCCAGCACCTTGGCCCCTACGCCGCCGGCGGCGCAAGGTGGCGCACAGCCGCCCAATCCCGCCGACCTGAGTGCTGCCGAGCGCAATCAGACTCCGGCCACCCTGCAACCGCCCGCCGCTGGCACCGCCGGCAGTGCGGCGGCGCCAACCGCCGCCGGCGCCAGTGCCCCGCCCGCGAACCACGCGCAGGCGGCGGCCGCGCCTCCCACCGCCGCCCTTACGAACAGCCCGCCCAAGGCCGCGCCGGGACCGCCGCCGGTGACCGTCGGGGGCAATTACGCGGTGCAGGTTTTTGCCGGCAACAATTCCGCCGACGCCATGAATCTCGCCGCCGCCCTCAAGGCTCGCCAATATCCGGTTTACGTCGTGCGCCCGCGGCCTAACTCCTCCGACCAGCTGTATCGCGTCCAGGTCGGACCCTATGCCACCCAGCAAGAGGCGGATGAGATGCGCGCCCGCCTCGCCGCGGACGGCTATAACGTCATCATCAAGCACTAGCGCCGGCGCTTCGCGGGCTTATTCCCAGCGCTCCAAGCGCGCCGAGGCCGCCGGCGCTTCCCCCAGGACTCGCATCAGCGCTCCCGTGGCCGCGCCCCACAGCAGCGGATCGGCGCCGGCGAGGTGCTGGGGCGCCGTCGTCCTGGCCAGCAAACTCACCAGCCGCAGTTGCGAGAAGGCCACGCCGGAGCGCACGCCCCAATGCTCGCGCGGCACCAGCCGCGCGTACGCCGCCGCCAGCAGCGCGGCGCAGGCGCAGGCGCCCGCCCGCTGCCACGCCTCACGCCCGCCGCTCGCCCGCCCCCCTCTCGCCCGCCCCAACACTGCATGCAAAAGCTCCAGCCCGCACCAGGCCAGAATTCCCAGCGAGGCGTTGCAAATCCATTCCGGCTGGCGCGTCGCGGCCATGGCTCCTGCTTGGATTCACGCCGCCATGCGCGAGTTGGCGGCGGGGCGCGCCGCCCGACCTATAATTTAAGCTGTGTTCGAGATCACCGTGGAAGAGACGTTCGCGGCGGGCCATGCCTTGCGCGGCTATCGCGGCAAGTGCGAAAACCCGCACGGCCACAATTACCGCGTGCGCGTCCACTTGCGCGGCGAAGCCCTCGACGGCATCGGCCTGCTCTACGATTTTCGCGACCTGAAACAAAGCTTGCGCGTCCTGGTCGAACGCTTCGATCACCAGTTTCTCAATGATCTCGAGGACTTCCGCCAGGACAACCCCTCGGCGGAAAACATCGCCAAGCGCTTTTACGATGGCCTAAAGCCCAGCTTGGCGGCCACCCCCGCGGTGCGCCTGGCCGCCGTCACGATCTACGAGACCGATACCACCGCCGCCACCTACTCCGAGTAGGCAGCCCGAGCCGCATGCCGCTGCAAATCACCGAAATCTTCCAATCGTTGCAAGGCGAGAGCACGCACGCCGGCTGTCCCTGCGTATTCGTGCGCCTTACCGGCTGTAATTTGCGCTGTGTCTGGTGCGACACCGAATACGCCTTTTACGGCGGACGGCGCATGCAGCGCGCCGAGGTGCTGGCCGCCATCACCGCCTTCCCTACTCCCTTGGTGGAGATTACCGGCGGCGAGCCGATGTTGCAGGCCGCCGAGGTGACCGCCCTTTGCCAAGAGCTGATCGCCGCCGGCCGCGGCGTGCTGATCGAGACCAGCGGCGAGCGCGATTTGGCCGGCTTGCCCCCGGCGGTGATGAAAATCGTGGACGTGAAATGCCCCGGCAGCGGCGAGGGCGGCAGCTTTCGCCTGGCCAATCTGGATCTGCTTGGCCCACGCGACGAAGTCAAGTTCGTAGTCGCCAGCCGCGAAGATTATGAATTCGCCCGCGCCTTTATCCGCGATCACGATCTGCCGCGTCGTACGCCGCATCTCCACCTTTCGCCCGCCTTTCGCAAAGACGCCGCCGGCCTGCGCGGCGCCGACCAATGCTTGCTCGATCCGCGCCAGTTGGCGGAGTGGATCCTGGCCGACGCGCTGCCGGCCCGCCTGAGCTTCCAAATTCACAAGTTCATCTGGGACCCGGCCCTGCATGGCGTCTGAGCGTCCCGCCGACGCCTCGCGCTCCGCCGTCGTGCTGCTCAGCGGCGGCATGGATAGCTGTGTCTGCGCCGCCCTGGCGTGCCGCGACTACCCCGACCCGGCCTTTCTGCACGTGGATTACGGCCAGCGCACCGAAGCCCGCGAGCGCCGCGCCTTCGAGGAGATCGCCCGCCATTTCGGCGTCCGCCGCACGCTCACCCTTGCCTGCCCCGGCTTGGCCGCCATCGGCGGCTCCGCGCTTACCGACGCCGCCATCGCCGTCCCCGAAGCCGAGAGCGGCGCCCCAGTCGCCGGCGGCGAGATCCCTGTCACTTACGTCCCGTTCCGCAACGCCCACTTTCTGGCCCTGGCCGTCTCCTGGGCCGAAGTGCTCGGCGCCGGCGACATTCTGATCGGCGCGGTCGAGCCCGACAGCTCCGGCTATCCCGATTGCCGGCCCCGCTATTACGAGGCCTTCAATCAACTGCTGAGGGTGGGCACGCGCGCCCCGGGGCTGCGCATACTCACCCCGCTGATTCACCTCGGCAAGGCCCGCATCGTGCGGCTCGGCCTTGAACTAGGCGCGCCCTTTCATTTATCGTGGTCTTGTTATCAAAGCTCGGACCAGGCTTGCGGGCGTTGTGACAGTTGCCGGCTGCGCTTGCGCGCCTTCGCCGAAGCCGGGCATCCCGATCCGATCCCCTATCGCGGCTGAGCCGCGGAGCCCGGGCTAGCGCCCGGGCGCAAAGGAGTGTGCCATGTCGAAGTTGGCGAAGTTCGCGATCGCCTTTTTTGCTCTCGCTCTCGCCCTGCCGGCGTTCTGCCAAATGGGCGGGGTGGAGGGCAACTGCATCGATCAGCAAGGCAAGCCCATCGTGGGCGGCACGGTCGAGTTCAAGCGCCTCGATATCGACGCAATTTACAAGGTGAGAACCGATAAGCACGGTCACTATGGCCATTACGGACTGCCGCTGGGCACCTTCGACATCATCCTTTTCGGCCCCGATGGCAAGCAGCTCTACGCGCTCAACAACGTCAAGACCGATCCCGGCTCCCCCAAAAACATCGATTTCGATTTGCGCAAGCTCCTCAATCCCGCCAACCAAATGCAGGGCATGACCACGGAGCAAGCGGCGGCTTATAAAAAGCAGCAAGAAGAACAGAAGCAGACCACGCAAAAGGTCGGCAGCATCAATCAGCTCCTCGCCCAGAATCGCCAGTTAGGCGCCGCCAAGCAATGGGATCAGGCCATCCAGGTCATGCAGCAAGCGGTGGCGGCTACCCAGGGGTTGAAACTGACGCCGAAAAGCGAAGTGGTGATCCAGACGGCGCTCGCCGGCGATTATTCCGGCGCCGGCCAATACGAAAAGGCGATCCAAACTTATCAGGCGGCGCTGGCGCTCAATCCCACCGATACCCAGACCCAGGCCGCGATCTACACCAATATGGGCAGCGCCCAGGCCGCCGCCAACAAAGTGAACGACGCGCAAGCTTCCTTTGCGAGGTCGGCCGAGCTCGATCCCGCCAACGCTAAGACCGCCTATTTCAACGAAGGGGCGATTTTATTCAACCACGGCCAAATCGATGCCGCCGCCGAGGCCTTCGGCAAGGCGGTCAAAGCCGATCCGACCTACGCCGAGGCATGGTACGAGCAGGGCATGGCGCTGTTGAGCAAGGGCACCACGGATCCCAAGACCGGCAAAACAGCGTACCCGCCCGGCACCGAGGAGTCGTTCGAAACTTATCTAAAGCTGGCCCCCAACGGCCCGAATGCGTCGTCCGCCGAAGCGCTACTCGAGAGCATTACCGGCAAGGTCAATACTAAATATCGCAAGAAGCCGCATTAGCGCGCGCGGCGGCGACAATCGTGCACCCCAACCCCGCGGCGCATCGTGGCAAGACACCCGTCGGCGTCCCCTCGCCGACCGGGCCGGCGCTCGCCGCTATCGGCGTGACCGCATATCTGCTGGGCACCATCTTTCACGAGGCGCTCGGCCACGGCCTCGCCGCTCTCGCCGTGGGCTTGCATCCCAGCCGCGTTAGCTCGGTCGATCTTGCGGTCAGCTTTCTCGGCGCGCCGCCCTGGAAAGTGCGCATCGTCGCCGCCGCCGGCTGCATCGGCAATTTAGTTCTCGCCGCGCTCGCCATGACGGCCTATCGGCTGGCGGTGCGGCGTGGCGCGGCGACCCGCTTCTTTCTCTGGCTGCTGGCGACGACAAGTATCTTGAGCCCCGGCGGATACCTGATGGTGCTGGCCATTCCCGGCATCGGCGATTGGGGCGACTTCGTGCGCGGCTTCGCCCATCCCTGGGCTTGGAAGATCGCCCTCACGATTCTAGGCGTCGCCATCTCGCTCTTGGGTCTGGTCTGGGGCTCGCGCCAGTTGGCGACGTTTTTGCCGCCGCAACACAGCTTCCGGGACGGTTTTCGGCTCGCCCTGATTCCTTATCTGGCCGGCAGCCTGATCGCCACGCTGGCCGGCGTTTTCAATCCGACCAGCCCGCTGCTGATCTTGATCTCCGCCATGGCGGCCAGCTTCGGCGGCACCGCCTGGCTGCTGTGGGTTGGTTCCATCGCCGGCCGCCGCCCCGGTCTGGCGGCGCCCGCCTCGCCCGCGCTCCGCTGGGAGCGAAGTGCGGCCTGGCTTTGGATTGGCGGCGCCGCCGCGATCGTCTATGTGGGCGTCCTCGGCCCCGGCCTGCCCCGCTAGAGCCCGGGCCCGCCCCGCGCAACAATGCCAGCGCCCGCTCGCGTGCCTTCATCGCGGCTTCCGTGATCGCAAACAGAACAGACGACCCGCACGCTCGCCTCGGCGGGCAGGCGGCCATTTGCGGCGAGCAATTCGGGAATCATGGCGTCCAGCTTCGCCTTGAGCGAGTCGAGGCCGGGCGCTTCGGTCGCCAAGCCGGGCACGTCGGCGCTCTCCGCTACCCAGACGCTCGCCTCCGCATCCCATAACGCCCGCACTTCGATAGGCCGCATGACATTTTCAGTTTGCCGTGGACATCCACACCGTGGCCGATCTGCTCGGCACTGCACTCGGGCGACGGCCATGCGATACTCCGACCTGGAGCCCGGGCCTTACTTGTCGCAGTCGAACGGATTGCCGGCACCCTCCCGGTGCGGCAACCAGGCACGGGCACCGGCGATTTTGACGACGCCGGAACGATGGCGCGAGAATTGGCTAAACAGCCAGCGATTCTCCAGTTTGCCCCGCGCGGAGGGATGGGTGAGCGGTTGAAACCGGCGGTCTTGAAAACCGCTGTACGGGAAACCGTACCGGGGGTTCGAATCCCTCTCCCTCCGCCAATCGCCCACCGCGCCAGTTAGCGGCCGCCCGAGCAAGAGGTCCCGATCATCCGCCAGGCGCAGGCCGCGCTCGCCACCGACAGCAGCACGCAATCCAGCATGATGGACCGAAATCCGAAGACAAAGGCATTGTCGATGGCGGCCCGGATCGCGGTTGCAGTCCCCGCGTCGACGCCCGCGGGAACGGCCACCGCCCCTAGCCGATTCTCGTTGTTCTGAAGCTGCTGCATCACGCCCGCCGGAAGCTTCAGGGCCGCCACGCCGCGGTCAAGGCGGGAACGGAACGCCCCGGCCATGACGATGCCGAACACGGCAATCGCCAGCAGCCCGGCGACTCGCGCCACGGCGTTATTGATGCCGGAGGCCGTCCCCGCGCGATGCTGGTCCACGGCGCTCATGACCACCGTCGTCAGCGGCGCGACGCTGACCGCCAGCCCGAAGCCGAGCACCACGAAGGCCGGGAAAAACGCGCGCCAATAGCTGCCGCCCACCGATGGCAGCGCGAAAAGCAGGAAACCCGCCGCCGCGATGAGCGGGCCAATCAGCAGCGGACGCCGGGCGCCATGGCGTGCGACCAAGCCCCCGGACCAGCGCGAAAGCAGGAACATCAGCAGGATCAGCGGCAGCGTGGCGGCGCCCGTGGCCGTCGCCGAGTACCCCTGCACCTGAATTAAATCGAGCGGCAAAAGAAAAGAGAAAATCCCCAGCGCGGCATAGAGAAACAGCGTCAGCAAGTTGGCGCCGCGGAAATTCCGCGAGCGGAACAATTCGGGAGGAACCATGGGAGCCGAAGCTCGCGCCTCGACCGCGACGAACCCGCCCAGCGCCACGCAGCCCGCCGCCACGCTGCCCCACACCGCAACGTCGCTCCAACCGAGCCGGGCAGACTCGATGAGGCCGTAAACCAGGCCGCCCAAGCCAACCGTCGCCAGCAGCGCGCCCGCCCAATCCACCGGGCTCGGCGCGCCGCTCGTACTCTCCGGAACCCGCCACAGCGCCAGCGCGATGACCGCCGCGGCAATCGGCAGGTTGATGAAAAACGCCCACCGCCACGAGGCGTGTTCGATCAGCCAGCCGCCGATCACCGGGCCGGCCGCGGTGGTGATCGCCGTGAACCCGGACCACGTGCCGATGGCGCGTCCGCGTGCCCGCTCCTCGATCGAGGCGCTGATGATCGCCAAGCTGCCGGGCACCAGAAACGCCGCCCCCAGACCCTGCACCGCCCGCGCCAGCACCAACTCGCGAATATCCGCCGCCAGACCGCAAGCGGCCGAGGCCGCCGCGAAGATCGCGATGCCGATGAGAAACATCCGTCTGCGCCCCAGCAGGTCGCCCAGGGAACCCCCGGCCAAGATCAGCGCGCCGAGCAGCAGGCCATAGGCCTCCACGACCCACTGGATATCGGTGACGGTGCCCCCGAGACCGGCTTGCAGCGCCGGCAATGCCACGTTTACGACGGTGCTGTCGATGAACGCCAGGCTGGAGCCGAGGATCGCCACCGCCAAGATCCACGGCTCTTCCCGCCGCGCGCAAGGAGCCGCGACCGGCCCCACTTCGATGACGGCTTGATCGCAAGGCGGCTTCATGCGCTCGCTCCGGAACGCGCTCGCTCGCCTTCAATAGGACTCGGCACTGAGCGCTCGGGTTGGCGGGCGGCCGAAAGGCACGCTGCGGTTTTTGTCCGGACCCGCGATCACGCTCAGGCCGCGCGATCGGTAGTTCCGCTGAAGCCGCGAAAACCACGGCGGTTCTTCCTTGCAGCCGCGGCACGGCGTGGCCCAGAAATCGAGGATGTGAATTTTGCCGCGGTAGTTCACCAGCTCAACTACGGTCAAGCCCTTCCTGGCGAAAAATCCGCTCGGACGTAGCTTTCGAGCTGGGACCGATTAACCCGGCCGGCGCGATAGGCTGCCGCCAATCGCACTTGCGAGTCTCGGGTAATTGCCCGCGCCGTTAGCGGGCGGCGGCGCGGAACAGGCGCGTCACGTCCACGCCGATGCCGAAGCTGGCAACGTTGTAATTCTGGTGCGTGCTGCGCGTGAAGCCGGCGCTGAGGTCGAGAAATGGCCGCGGGCTGGCGTCCACTTCGAAGTTGAGGCCGTTGTCGTTGGCGATGGAGGCGCCGCCGATGGTCTCGAACCGATTGCGAAAACCCGCTCCATTATTGCCCTGCCCTCGATTCACCAGCCGGCTGTACACCTTCTGCGCTCCCATGGCCAGATTGGCATAGCCGGAGAGGTCGAGGTCGAGATTTTTGCGCAGACCGACCGCCGTTCCGGCCTGGAAGTTGCCGACTTTGCCGAGGGTCTTATAAGGCCGGATGAAGTGACCGACATTCGAGACCGTGTTGGCGAAGCCGGCGTCCACGTACGGGCTCAGCAAATCGCCATCGTGCTCGATGCGGTTGTCCCAGTTGAAAAGCCCGCGGCCGGTGCTCAACCCCAGGCTGCTGTTGCCGGTCGGCGCGTAGCCGGTAAGCGTCGTGGTCCAAGTCAGCACGCTATCTACCGGCGTCAGCGACAGCCGCAGGTAGGCATCGCCCAATCCCGAGCTGGTTGCGGTCGTGGTCGCGCCCGTGGCGGTCGTCGTCTGGCCGCGAGTAATCTCCATCGGCACGCCCAATTCGGCGCGAAACCGCGATGTCAGGCGAAAGCGCGCCGAGCTGTCGAGCTCGTAGGTCTGGGCCTGGGTGCTCGGGCTGCCCTGTAAGCTCTCGTAAATGGAAAAGGTTTCGCTCTGGCTCACGGTCCGGACCGGCGCCGGTGCCGTTTGGGCGGCGGCCACCGTGCCGGCCGTCAGCGCCATGGCGACGAGCATTGGTCGAATGGAAAACGCCATTTCTCCCCCCGCGGCCCCGCCTTGGGCGGTTCCGCCGCGCGCAGCCAGCGTAGCGGCAGCCAGTACGCGCAGTCCTCGTCCCGACTGCCAGGGGGAGTTAACCGGATAGATTCGCGCCGCTGCGGGCAAAGGCGTTACGCCCACCGCTGCTGTCTGCCTGGGTCCTTAAGCGAGCGCCTGGTGCAAGTCGGCGATCAAATCCACGGGGTCTTCGATGCCGACCGAGTAGCGCACCAGCGCCTCGGGAATGCCGCTGGCGGCACGTTCTTCGGCGCTAGATTCGACGTGGCTGGTGGTGGCCGGCGGCCCGGCCGTGGTCTCCACCGCGCCCAAGTTGGCGGCCCGGTGCGCGTAGCGCAAACGCGGCAAGAAGCGCGCGACCGCCTCCCAGCCGCCCGCCAGCACGAAGCTGAGCACGCCGCCGAAGCCCCGCATCTGCCGCCGCGCCACCTCGTGGTTGGGGTGCGACTCGAGCCCCGGATAGAGCACCTGCGCCACGCGCGGATGTGCCGCTAGCGCGCGGGCGATGGCCAGCGCGCTCTGATTCTGCCGCTCGATGCGCAGCGCCAGCGTCTTCATGCCGCGCAACAGCAGATACGCCGCCATGGGGTCGAGGCAGGCGCCGGTGATCTCGCGCCAGTGAAAAATGCGCGCCACCAGCGCCGCGTCGCCGCAGACCACCCCGCCCAACGCGTCGGCGTGCCCGCCCAGGAACTTCGTCGCGCTGTGCACCGCCAAATGCGCGCCCAGTTCCAGCGGCCGCTGATTGATGGGCGTGGCGAAGGTGTTGTCCACCACCACCCACGCGCCCTGCCGGCGTGCGGCGGCGGCTAGCCGGGCGAGATCGAGCACCGCCAGCGTGGGATTGGTCGGGCTCTCGAGATACACCACCCGGCAGCCGGCGGCGATGGCGGTTTCGATCGCCGCCGCGTCGCGCGTCGGGCAAAGCGCCACGTCAATGCCGAAACGAGGCAGGAACTCGACGAAAATCTTGTTCGTCCCGCCGTAGGTGTCGCGTATCGAAACCACCCGCTCGCCGGGTGAAAGCAGCGTAAACAGCGTTCCCGCGATGGCCGCCATGCCGCTGGCGAAGCTGGTCGCCGCCGCGGCGCCTTCCAAGTCGCGCGCCTTCTCCTCGAAGGCGGCCACGGTGGGGTTGGTGTTGCGGCTATAGATGTGGCCGGGATGCTCGCCGCGCGCCACCGCCAGCCACGTCTCGAGATCGCGATAGCCAAACGTCGCGCTCTGGCAGATCGGCACCTGGGTGGCGCCCTGCCAATGCTCGTCGGTTTCGCCGGCCCAAACCGCGCGCGTTGCCAGGCCCGCTTCCGCGCCGCCCTGCTTGCCGGCGGGCGCCACTCAGAACGCTCCGTTGGACGCCCGGGCGGCGAGCTTGCGCACGGCGATGGTGCCGTCGGAGGTGCGCAGGGTGATGGCCGGCCCGGCCCCGCCCACCTGCGCCTGCGCTTGCGCGCTGCCGCCGCGCATGGCAACGGGGAAGCCGAAATCGCCGGTCACGCTGCCTTGATCGGCAATGGCGTCGATCTGAAAGGCGCTGCCCCCGGGCAGGCGCAGCGTGATGTCGCCGTCGCGGTTGCTGATGCTGATCGCATGCCGCGGCGCGGCCGAGCTCCCGGCGCTGATCGCCCCGCGCGCGTCCACGATGCGCAGCCCGCCATCGAAGCGCTCGACCGCGATGTCCTTGTCCCGTGTCCGCACCTGCAAGTCGCGCGCCGAGACCGCGCGCAGATCGCCCATGTCCATGGTGAGCGTGCCGGGCAGCGCGGCCACGTCCAGCTGCGTGCGGCTCGAGGCGTACTGCAAGCCGGCCGGCAAGCCGCTGAGATCGATCTCGCCGCTGAAATCGCCGGTGATCGTCACCGCGCCCCGCACCTGGGCCAGCGTGACGTCGCCGCCGTTGCCATCCAATTGCAGCGGCCCGCTCACGTTTTGCACGGTCACGTCGCCGTGTTCGACGTGGGCGCGCAGGCTGGCGGCGATGTTGCTGGCGGTCAGATCGCCGCGGCTGGTGGCCAAATCCAGGTTGGCGCGCCAGCCGCTCACGCGAATGTCGCCGTGATCGGTGCGTACCGTCACCGCGGTGTTGGCCGGCAAGGTGAGCTGCAAATCCGCGGCCACCCGCGTATCGGGGTTTTCGCCCGCCGGCCGCACGACCATCTGCCCGTTTTCGACCCGCAGCAGCGGTTGCGAATTTTCGAACCGCCGCCGCGCCTCGTTGTCGGAGTTCCCGCGCACCACGTCGCGGGTGACGGCGGCGATCCGCCCCGCCCCGCCCGGCGTAAGCTCCACGTCCCCGCGCCCCGATTCGACCAGCACGCTCATGCCCGCCGGCAGCGCCGCCTGCGCATGGGCGGTGAAATAGTAGTCGCGCGCAAAGGGATCCCAAACCTCGATCCCCATCTGCCGCCCCCACTCCGAATTGCGCAGGTGCCAGCTGGCCGTCAACGATAGCCCGACGATCACCACCAACACCAGCAGCACCACTTCCCCGCCGCTCAGCCCGCCGCGGGCGTAGCCGGGCGCGCTCGAATAATGTTCCGCCAGCCGCACCAAGCCCCAGACGATCAGCAGCGCCGGCCAATAGCGGGCGATGAACTGATAAGCGTCGAAGCCGGGAATGTGGTGCCGCAGCAAGAAGATCAGCCCGATCGCAATGAGTACCAGCGGGCCCAGCACCGATCCGCGCCGTTGGGTTCCGTTCGCCATGGTCCTTCCCAGCCGCCTAGCGCGGCAGCGGCGGCAACTCCTGGTGCCCGGTCCGAGGGGCGAAGCGCTCGCCCAGCTTCACGATGCCGATGACGATCAGGATGACCGGCCAGGTTTGCCCGAAACCCCACTCCGGCGCGGCGACTTGCAGCAGAAACAAGACGCCTAGGGTGATCAGCATTACCGGGCCCATCAAACCATGCGTGCGGCAAGAAGCGCAGCGGCAAAATGGGTTGCGGTCGCCGCTCATCGGCCGGCCTCCGCGCCGCCGCTGGTTGCCGCGGCGCTCGCCCCGCCGCTGGCGAGGCGGAGCCTCTCGACTTCGAGTTCCTTGAGCCGCTGGTCGTAGGCCAGCCGCCGCGCCAGCATGTCGCGGTCGGCCTCGATCCGCCGCCCCTTCACGTAAGCGACGGCAATGGCGATGGCAATGCCGATTCCCAGCGCCGCTAAAATCGCCACGATCGGGATGAAGACCGCCAGTTGATCGGCGGTCGGTTGAGACTGTAGCAGGGCCAACATCATCAGTCACCGCTCCTTATTGGGCGCAGGCCGGCTCAAGCCCGGTCGCGCCGGCGCTCAAGCATGACCAAACCGATCACGATCAGCAGCACCGGCCAGAAATATCGCATCACGTCGAATGCGAAGAAGTTGAAGCTGCGCAGCAGTAAAATCGCGCCGATCGCGATCAGAATGATCGCGCCCACCGGCGCCGTCACCCGTACTTGTCCCATGCCGGGAAAATCCTCGACCGGGTGGCCGATGCTGATCGCCCGCGCGGTATGGAAGGAATCGATCACCATATAGAAGTAAAACGCCGCCGCGCCGATCCCGAAAATTGGCCCGAACGGCGCATCCGACATGTACACCAGGAAGCCGAAGATCACCACCTGCAAAAACGCCTTGAAATACTGCCCGTTGTAGATCGCGCCCACTCCCGGTATGAAGCCCAAGCCGAGCGCCACGCCGGGGTTGGGCGCGCTGAGGGTGGTGCCGCCGGTGCCGGGCGGCGGCGGCGTCAGCGGTTCCCCGGTGGCACCTCCGCCCGCCGCCGGGTTGGGCGCCATGCCGATCTGCCGCGCCAGGCATTCTTGACAAAAGACGACGCCGTAAACTTCGCGCTGATCCTCCGCGCACAGCGCCCGCCCGCAATTGCGGCAAAAGGCGCTGGCCGGCCGATCGGGATGTAGTGAGCAGTTCATTGACTTAAGTCCATGCCCCAACCTGGGGTTCCTCTCCTCGTGCGTAGCGGACGGCCTCGCCAGTCCCGCCACGGGCCAAAACCGGCCCATCGCCGCGCAGTGCCTTCGGCGCTGGATTCGCGTTGCGGTGCTGCGTCCCGTTGCCCGGCTGCGCCGGCGGATTCTGCCACATCTCGTGCAATGCCGCTTGAATCTCGTACACCACCTTCAGATCGTTGTAATACTTCGCCCCGCGCGCCCAGCTGCGATGCAAGCCGCGCTCGGTCGTGATCGCCACTTGTCGCGGCGTCAGGTCGCTCCACCGCAACCGCCGCAGGTTCACGCCGGTGGCGTTCAGCAGCACGGCCACGGCGAAGAGCGCCGTGCCGAAGCTCATCGCCACTCGCGGCTGCCAGACCAGCGCGCCCAGCGACTCCAGCGTTGCGCGCCAGGTGACCTGCTGCCGCCGCCGCCCCATGGTCCGTTCCAGGATGGCCGGCACCAATTGCGGCGGCATCTCCAATCGCGGCAGTTCGGCCAGCCACGCGGCGGTTTGCCGCACCGCCGCCAGCAGCTCCGCGCAGGCGGCGCAGCCGCGCGCATGCTGGCGCATGGCGTCGGCATGCTCCGGCGCCAGCGTCCCCTCCTCGAAATCGCTCAGCCGCTCCTCGAATTCCAGGCAGTTCAATACTTCGCTCATTGCCCTTCCCTCGCCTCCACGCCGCCCGCCGCCAGGCGCGGTTTCAGCAGCCGCGCCAGTTCGATCCGGCCGCGATTGATGCGCGATTTCACCGTGCCCTCCGGAATGCGCAGCACGGCCGCGATCTCTTTATAGTCCATGTCCTCCAAATCTCGCAGAATGACCGCCTCGCGCAGCTCCGGCGAAAGGCGGGCCAAGGCCTGCCCCACCTGCTCCCGAATCTCGCGCCGCCACAGCCCCGCTTCCTGCGGCCGTTCTCCAGGTGCGGCGGGATCGGGCGCCCGCCACGCTCCCTCGTCCGCGCCCGCCGGAGCGCTATTGAGCGATTCCGTCACGCGATCGTACTTGCGCCGCCGATAGTGGTCGATCAGCAGATTCCGAGTCAAGGCCAGAATCCAAGTCGCCAGGCTGCCCTCGCCGGCGCGAAACGAGGCCAGGTTGCGGTAGATCCGTAGGCTCGCCTCTTGGCTCAGGTCTTCGGCATCGGCCGCGCGGCCGGTAAAGCGGTAGCAGAGATTGTAAATGCGACGCGCATGTTGGCGAAGAATCGCCTCCCAGGCGCTGGCATCGCCCGCAAGGCACCGATCCACCAAATGTTGCTCTTCCGCCGTCAGGGCATTCCCCGCCGTTGCCGGCGCCTTGCCCGGCCGCCAGCCGTCCCAAAGCGCGGCCGACGGCCCCTGGCCCAGTCGCTCCCATGCCGCCGTGTTCAGTGAGATCACATTAAAGTAAACGAAATCGCAAGGCCGCCAGTTCCCCGCTCCGGCTCAACTCTCGACCTGTCCAGACGTCCGATACGAAGCCCCGGCCCCAAGATTGCGCAGGCTGGCTCCGGCCTTATACTAGGCACAGCATTCTTCTCTGGCCGTCGTTCCGGCCCGTTCCCTTCCCGCTTCATGTCAAAACGCAGCATCATCTTATCTTTGTTGGTCTTAGCGGCCGTAATCGGCCTCGGCTGGCAGCAATTCCACTCCAGTCCCGAGTGGCGCCAATTCAGCTGGTCGGCGGTTTGGGCCGCCACCCAGGGCGCCAAACTGGGCTTCATCGCTGGCGCCGTCCTCCTGATCTACCTCAGCTATTTGCTCCGCTCCCTGCGCTGGCGGGCCCTGATGACCCCGCATGGCCGCTTTTGGCCCGTGCTCAAGGGTACTCTTATCGGCTTCACCGGCATTGCCTTTTTCGGCCGCCCAGGGGAACTGCTGCGCCCCTATTACATCGCCCGCAAGCACGCCACTTCGGTCTCGCCGCAACTGGCGGTCTGGCTGCTCGAGCGCGCCTTCGACATGGGCGCCACCCTGGTCTTGGTGGTGACGGCGCTATTGCTGAGCCCCGATTTGGCCGCCGGCCCGCACGCCGCGGCGGCATTGCGGCGTGCGGTCTGGGTCTTGGCCGTTGTCGTCATCGCCGCGTTCGCGGGAATTGCCCTGTTTCACCGTCATTCCCAGCGCATCATACGCTACGCCCGCGCCCGCCTCGCCCATAGCAGCCGCAAGCTCTCGCAGCGCATCGAGCATTTCTTGCACACCTTAGCCGCGGGCACGCAATCCCTGACGCGCCGCCGCAATCTCCTGCTCTCCGCTTTCTATACGCTTTCCCTGTGGATGGGCGTGGCGGTCGCGGTCTGGCTGATCGTCCGCTGCTACCCTGGCATGCTTCCCGGCTTCAGCTACGGCGAAGCCTTGGTGCTTTTGGGATTCCTGCTGGTCGGCTCCATCGTGCAGTTGCCGGCCATCGGCGGCGGCGTGCAAGTGCTCTTGGTCTTGGGTCTCACCGAAGTCTTCGGCGCCCCCGCCGCGCCCGCCGCCAGCGCCGCCCTGCTGATGTGGCTAATCTCGTTTTACGCCGTCGCCCCCTTGGGCGCCGCTCTCGCGGCGCGCGAGGGCATTTCCTGGGGCGCGCTGGAGCGCGAGGCGGAGTTGGCCGGACACTGATAGCCGTTTAGGATTCGCGGCTGCCCACTTCCCCCCCCGGCTCGGCCTCCGCCAGCGCGGGCAGCGCCGCCGGGGCGCGCTCGCCGTGCAAGATCTCCCAGACCAGCAATCCCGCCCCGATCACGATGGCGCTGTCGGCGAGGTTGAAGGTCGGCCATTCGTGCGGGCCGATGTAAAACAGCAGAAAATCCACGACGCTGCCGCGCAGCAGGCGGTCGAAAAGGTTGCCGCATGCGCCGCCGAAGATCAGCGCCAGCGCCAGGCCGCTCAGCCGCGATTGCGCGTTCCTCCATAGCAGCGCAAATACCACGATCAGCGCCGCCAGAGAAAACGCGATCAAAAGAGCGTTCTTCAGCGGCGAGTCGGCGTTTTGAAACAAGCCGAAAGCCGCGCCCGAATTCTCCACGTGGACGATGCGAAACAGATTGGGAATTACGTCCACGCTCTCCCGCCGCGGCAGGCCCTGCACCAGCCCCTTGCTGATCTGGTCCAGGATGAATACGGCCAGCGCGATCAGAAAGTGGCGCGTGCGAAAAATTCCGGGCTGCGAGCGCTGCACCATCCCTACCGTCATTGTGCGCCCTTCGCGCTGCCCGCAGGCCAGCTTAACGCCGCCACGCAGCGTTCGCAAACGGTCGGCCAGCGGGCATCCTCGCCCACCCGGGTCGAGTAATTCCAGCACCGCTCGCACTTGCTCCCCGCCGCCTTGGCCACCTCTACCGCCAGCGGCTCGCCCTCGCGGCGCTGCACCTCGACTTGCGAAACGATCAATAAGGCGGGCAAGTGCGGCGCGTAAGAAGCCAGCGCGTCGTAATCCGCCCCGCCGGCGCGCAGAATCACCCGCGCCTCCAGCGCCGCCCCGATCAGCTTGTCGCGCCGCGCGGTTTCGAGCGCCGCCAGCGCCGCCTCGCGCGCCTCTAGCAGCCTTCCCCAGCGCTCCTTTTCCGCCTCCCGCGCGGCGGACGGCGGCGCCCCTAACTGCGGCCAGATTTCGCAGTGCACGCTCGGTCCGCGTTGGCCGCCCCCTAGCGTCGCGGTGCCCAGGTAGCCCCAGACCTCTTCCATCGTGAAGGGCAAAAGCGGGGCGAAAAGCCGCACCAGGCTCTCCGCCAGCGTCCAGAGCACGGTCTGGGCGCTTCGTCGCCCCGGGCTGGCGGCGGCGAAGGTGTAGAGCCGATCCTTGAGCACGTCCAGGTAGAAGGCGCTGAGTTCGACCGCGCAAAATTCGTAGAGCCGCTGGTAAGCGCGATGGAATTGAAATCCCTCGTACCAGCCCGCGCAATCCGCGGCCACGTCGGCCAACTGGTGCCGCATGTAGCGGTCGATCTCGCACATCTCCGCTTCCGCCACCGCGTCGCGCTCGGGAGCGAAATCGCTCAAGTTGCCGAGCAGATAGCGGAACGTATTGCGTACCTTGCGATAGGCCTCCGCCTGCCGCGCCAGCATGGCGTCGGAAACGCGCACGTCCTCGCGAAAATCCACGCTCGCCACCCATAGCCGCAGCACCTCGGCGCCCAACGTGTCCACCACGGCCTCGGGTTCGATGTTATTGCCGAGCGATTTCGACATGGCCCGCCCGCTGGCGTCGAGCACCCAGCCGTGCGTCAGCACGCCCCGATACGGCGCCTTCCCGCGCGTGCCCACCGCCACCAGCAGGGACGACTGAAACCAGCCGCGGTGCTGGTCGCCGCCTTCCAGGTACAGATCGGCCGGCCACGGCAGTTCGCCGTGCCCCAGAACCGCCGCTTGGCTGCACCCCGACTCGAACCACACGTCCACGATGTCGCGCTCTTGCGCGAATTCGCCGCCACCGCAGCCGGCGCAGCGGACCTCTTCCGGCACGAAGGCCGAGGCCGGCAGCGCAAACCAACTGTCGGAGCCCTGCTCCCGGAACACCGCCACGATGCGCGCGTCCACCGCGTCGTTGCGGAGATAAGCGTGGCAGCCGCGGCAGGCCAGCACCGGGATCGGCACCCCCCACACCCGCTGCCGCGAAATGCACCAATCCGGCCGCCCGGCCACCATGTTGCCGATGCGCTCCTCGCCCCAAGCCGGGTCCCAGCGCACGCCCTGGACCGCCTCCAGCGCTCGCGCCCGCAAGCGATGGCGCTCCATGCCGATGAACCACTGCTCGGTGGCGCGAAAGATCACCGGATTGTGGCAGCGCCAGCAATGCGGGTAGGAGTGCGTCAGCGGCGCCGCCGCCAGCAGCGCGCCCGCCTGCCGCAAATGGTCAACGATCAATGGATTCGCGGCGAAAACTTGCAAGCCCTCGAACGGCGCCGTTACCACGCCCGCAAAAAGGCCGGCCGCATCCACCGGGCTGACCACCTCCAGGCCGTATTTTTCGCCGGTCGCAAAGTCCTCGGCGCCGTGCCCAGGCGCGGTATGGACGACCCCGGTGCCCTGCTCCGTCGTCACGTAATCGGCCAGCACCGCCGGCACCTGCCGCGCCAGCCAGGGATGCTGAAATTTCACTCCCTCGATCCGCCGCCCAGCAAATCGCCCCACGATCTCCTCGATCGCAACGCCCCCTTGCCGCGCCGTCGCCTCCGCCAGCGCCGCCGCGATGATGTAAACTTCGCCCGTCGAGACCCGCGCCGCCACGTACTCCAAGTCGGGATGGAAGGCCAGCGCCATGCTGGCCGGCAGCGTCCAGGGCGTGGTGGTCCACACTACGGCCGAGAGAGGGGCGCCGGGCGGCGGCGCAAAGGGCAGCGGCCCCACAGTGTACGGATACTTAACCCAGACCGTCGGGCTCTCGTGCTGCTCGTACTCGACTTCCGCCTCGGCCAGCGCGGTCTGGTCGTAGATGCACCAATACACCGCCCGCAAGCCCTTGTACGCATAGCCGTCGCGAATGAGCCGCAGCAGGTTTTCCGCGATCGTCGCTTCATATTCCGGGTCGAGCGTCAGGTACGGCTGGTCCCACTGGCCGAAGATCCCCAGCCGGCGGAACTGCCGCCGATGCAGGTCCACGTACTTCAGCGCATAGTCACGGCAGGCTTGGCGGATCGCCGTTGCCGGCATGGACCGCTTTTTGGCCCCCAGTTCCTGATCCACCTTGATTTCGATCGGCAAGCCATGGCAATCCCAGCCCGGCACGTAAGGGGCGTCGAAGCCCGCCATGTTCTTGCTCTTGACCACTAAGTCCTTGACGATTTTGTTCAGCGCCGTGCCCAGGTGGATCGGGCCGTTGGCGTAAGGCGGGCCGTCATGCAACACGAAAACCTGAGCGCCGCGCCGCGCGGCGCGAATCTGGCCGTAAAGGTTGCGTTCTTGCCATCGCGCCAGCAGTTCCGGCTCGCTCTTCGGCAAGCTGGCTTTCATGGGAAACGGGGTCTGCGGCAAGTTCAAGGTTTGCTTGAGGCTGGAAGACAAAAAATTCTCCGCAACGGGATTGGGCGCAAAAGAGTCATTATAGAAGCCCACCCGGTCCATGCCGGCGCGCCGCCACCGCTTGGCGCGGTGTTAAAATTTGTGTGTAGCGGCTCGAAGGGACACCCAAAAGGCAACAAGCCCTGGGCGCCGCCCATCGAACCGAGGAGAGAGGAGAGCGCCACTCGTTTGCCCGAAAATCGGCTGCGCTTCGGCGTGCCGGATTGGAATTAAGGACATCGCTCGATGGCCGATCCTGCTCAAACTTCACGGCCCGCCGATCCCATAGCTGCCCCCGTCGCGTCCGTTTCGTCCGCCCCTGACCCGGCGGCGGGCGAAGTGCTGACCTTTCTGCCCGAAAAGTCGCTGTGGCGCTCGATCCGGGAGGAATTTCACGCGCGCTTGCATCCCGAAACGTTGCCGCCGCTCGAGCTCGAGTCGAAGCCAGTACCGGTCGACGAGCTCTGGGAGCGGAAGCGCGGCTTTTGGGGCAACGGCGGTTCGCTGCTTCTGCACGCCATCGTGATCGTGCTGCTGGTGGTGCCGCTGTTTCATCCCGGGGTGCGCAAGACCCTCAGCAACGACCTCAAGATCGTCGATCTCAGCTTCCCCGTCATCACTCCGCCGTCGGCCAAGCGCATCGGCGGCGGCGGCGGCCAGCATACGATTCACGCCATCTCCGCCGGCCGGCTGCCGAAATTTGCGAAAACGCCGTTGGCGCTGCCCACGCCGCCGGTAGTGAAGCCCATCTTGCCCGAGGCGCCGAAGCTGCAGGTGCAGCCCAATATCAGGCTGCCGCAGGTGAATCTGCCGCAATTCGGCAGCCCCACCGCGCCGCTCGCGCCGCCCTCGCCCGGCAACGGTGCGGGCGGCGGCTTGGGCCCCGGCACGGGGGCCGGCCTAGGCCCCGGCTCGGGCGGCAACATGGGCGGCGGCGCGGCCAACTATGGCGCGGCCATCTCCCCGCCCGTGCCGATCTACGATCCCGATCCCGAATACTCCGACGCCGCTCGCAAGGCCAAGTACCAGGGCACGGTGGTGCTCTATGTCGAGATCGGCGTCGATGGCCGTGCTCACAACATCAAGGTCATCCAGCCGCTCGGCTTGGGGCTTGACGAAAAGGCCATCGAAACCGTCAAGACCTGGATCTTTAAGCCGGCGCGCAAGCGCGACGGCACGCCGGTGGTGGCCGCCGCCGATATTCAAGTCAACTTCCGCTTGTACTAGCCGCGGCAGAACCTGGGCGGCCGCGCCGCCTAGCCGCGCCCGTCCGCGCCCCGTTCCCAAACGTAGGCGTCGAACTGCCGCAGCACGGTAAAGCCGAGCTTGCGGTAAAGCTCGAGCGCGCCTTGGTTCGCCTCGGTTACCGTCAGCGTGATGGCCGCGAAGCCGCGCTGGCGCAGGTTGGAACGCACCGCATCGAAAAGCTGGCGGCCCAGCCCGCGCCCCCGCCAGCGCGGCGCGACGCAGACCTGAGTAACGTGCGCCACGTCCTGCCGCACCCGCGAAACCAATACCAATCCTGCCAACCCACCGCCCGCCGCATCGTCGGCCACCGCCGACGCCGCTTCGTCGAAGATGCCGCAGCCGGGATAGCGCACGACGTTTTGCAGAAAGCGCAGGGATCCGCCGAAGGTGCGGTATTGATCGTTGATCAAGCTATCCACGTGCCGCGCGTAGGACTCTTGAATCAGCGTCGCCGCGCTCTCGAAGGTCGTGCCCGCCCAGGGGCGCATCGGCCAGCGCGGCGGCGGCGCTGCCTGGCCCGTCGCCAAATCGAGGTGCAGAAAAAGACGGCGATAGGCGCGAAAGTGCTGGCTGGCGAAAGTCGGCGCCAGCTCCTCCGGTTGAAATGCCATCAGTTGCGCCTCGATGCGGTGCAAGCCGGGCGTCGCCGTCAGCGTCTCGATCATGTGCTCGAGGATGCGCCGCTCCTCGGCCCGCTGCCCGCTGCGGAAACTGGGCCCGACGAAGAGGTCGCCGATCAAGCCTTTGTGCGTTTCATATACGAAAAAGCCATAGCCGCGCGGCCGCGGCCGCTGCAGCGTGCCGTCGGCCAGCACGTAGCCGGGCAGGATGCGGGCGCCGATATACTGGCGGATCAAATCCAGCGATCCCGCATAGTCCCAGAGCAGATCGCGCCGCCATTCCTCGCACTCGGCGGCCAGCAGCGACTCCAGTTGCCCCGGCCTAAACTGCCGCAGGTCGAGAATTTCCGCCATCCAGCCATCGTACCGTGGCCCCGCCGCCTCGGGCGGGGCGGCGGGCCGAAAGCTACGCCCGGGGCAGCGCTTGTTTCAGGTCGGCGAGCAAGTCGCCGGGGTCCTCCAAGCCGACGCTGAGCCGCACCAGGTTTTCGCGAATGCCGATGCGCTCGCGCTGCGCCGGCGAGAGGTCGCGGTGCGAGGCCATGACCGGATAGAGCAGCAGCGACTGCACGTCGCCCAGGCTGGTCCCGCACAGGCATAAGCGCAGGCGATTCATGAAGGCGAGAATGTCGGCGCGCCGCGCGCCGCGAATCTCGAACGCCAGCACCCCGCCGAAAAGACCCCCGAATTGCGCCGCCGCCACGGCGTGATCGGCGTGCGCCGCCAGCCCGGGATAGTGCACGCGCTCGATCTGCGGCCAGCTCTCGAGCGCCCGCGCCATATGCAGCGCCGACTCGCACTGCCGCCGCACCCGCAACGGCAGCGTCTTGATGCCGCGCAGCGTCAGCCAGGCCTCGAACGGCCCCAGCACGCCGCCCGCCAGCTTGCGCAAGCCGTAGAGCGCCGGCGCTTCCTCCGCCGCCGCCGTCACTACCCCGCCCATCGCGTCGCCGTGCCCGGCGATGAATTTCGTCGTGCTATGCACCGAATAGTCGGCGCCCAACGCCAGCGGCCGGCATAGGATCGGGCTCGCGAACGTGGTGTCCACCATCAGCTTCGCGCCCGTGGCGCGCGCCGCCGCCGCCGTCGCCCGCAGATCGACCACCCGCAGCAGCGGGTTCGATATGGCCTCCACGATCACTAGCCGCGGCTGCCGCGCCAGCGCCGCCTCCCACTCCGGCGCCGCCGAGGGCCGCGCCAGCAGCAACTCCAGCCCCAGCGGCGCCAACACGTTCATCAGCAGCGACACGGTCGAGCCGTACACCTCACTCGAGCACAGCACCCGGTCGCCTTGCCGCAGTCCGGCCGCCAAAATGGCGGCATGAATCGCCGCCATTCCCGAGCCGTAAGCGAAGCAGGCCGCTTCGCCGCTGCCGCTCCCCACCGTCTCCAGCGCCAGCATCGCCCGCTCCAGCGCCGCCACCGTCGGGTTGGCGTAGCGGGTGTACATGTAGCCCGTCTCTTCGCCGCCGGCGATGCGGTCCGTGCGCTCGACCTGCTCGTACAAAAAAGTGGTGCTGTTGTGGATCGGCGTGCTGACGGGCACGAATTCGCCCGCCTTTTCCCGCTCCCCCGCGTGCACCGCCAGAGTGGTGATGTCCATGCCCGCCCCCTAGTCGTAGTACTCGAGGCCCAGATGCGTAATCAGTTCCTCGCCGCGGATGTGGCGCAACGTGTTCTTCAGCTTCATTAGCTGTATGAACAGATCGTGCTCGGGATAAAGCCCCGGCGCCGTGATCGGGCTCTTGAAGTAAAACGACAGCCACTCCTGGATCCCGATGTCCCGCAGCGCCGTCGTGCGCTGAGCCAAATCCAGGAGCAACACCAGATCCAGCACGATCGGCGCGGCCAGGATCGAGTCGCGGCACAGGAAATCGATCTTGATCTGCATCGGGTAGCCCAGCCACCCGAAGATGTCCACGTTGTCCCATCCCTCCTTGTTGTCGCCGCGCGGCGGATAGTAGTTGATCCGCACCTTGTGGTAGAAGTTGCGGTACAAGTCGGGATAGACCTCCGGCTGCAGGATGTGCTCCAAGACCGACAGCTTCGACTCCTCCTTGGTCTTGAACGACTCCGGATCGTCCAGCACTTCGCCGTCGCGGTTGCCGAGGATGTTGGTCGAAAACCAACCCGAGAGGCCGAGCATGCGCGCTTTCAGCCCCGGCGCCAAGATGGTCTTCATCAGCGTTTGCCCAGTCTTGAAGTCCTTGCCGCAGATCGGCGCCGCGTTGCGCCGCGATAGCGCGTTCAGCGCCCCGATGTCGGTGGTCAGATTGGGCGCGCCGTTGGCATAAGGCACCCCCTCCGACAGCGCCGCATAAGCGTAGATCATGCTTGGCGCGATGTCGGGGTGGTTCTTCCGCAAGCCGTCTTCGAAACTCGCCAGCGTGGCATGCACTTCGCCCGGGCGGCGAAACGCCTCCGTCGAGCCGCACCAGATCATGATCAGGCGGTCCGCCTTCGCGCTCTTGCGGAATTGCCGAATGTCGGCGCGCAGCATCTCCGCCAGTTCCCATTTGCTCGCCGCCTTCTTTACGTTGGGGCCGTCGAGCCGCTTCACGTAGCCGCGGTCGAAAACCGCCGGCATGGGGCGGATCGACTCCAGCAGCGGCCGTACCTTGTCCAGCAGCCGCGAGTCGAGCACTTCGGCGCGCGTCGCCGCCTGGTAGCAGTTTTCCTCGTAGATGTCCCAGCCGCCGAACACCAGGTCGTCGAGACCGGCCAAGGGGACGAATTCGCGTATCGCCGGGTTGCGATTGTCGGTGCGCTTGCCCAGCCGGATCGCCCCCATCTGCGTCAGCGAGCCGATTGGCCGCGCCAAGCCGCGCCGAATCGCCTCGACGCCCGCGATGAAGGTGGTGCTGACCGCCCCCAGCCCCGGAATCAATACTCCTAATCGCCCCTGACTTGGCGCGATCTCACTCGATGTGGATGCCAAATTTGTGGTCCTCCCTGACTAGGGTACAGGGTACGGAAAGCCGGGTACAGCCGTTAACGTAGGCGTGGCGCTCGATCTCGGCCCGTCTGATGCGCTCTCGCTGACTCGTGGGCTGCCGCCGCGCGCCCTATCGCAGGGCTTCAAGGATTTCGTCCAGAGCGGCGCGCGGCGGGCGCACGCGTTCGGCGGGCAGCGTGGCCAGTGGCTCGGGAACTAGGTTCAATAGGGCCGTGAAGTCCGGCTTTTGCGTGTCCAGGTAGAACAAGCCGGTCAGCACCTCCGCCCCGCCATGCGCCCCCGCCAGCAATCGCAGCGCCGCCGTGCGGTCGGTCGGATCGTGCTCCCGCCCCAGCTTGCGCAGCCGCAGGCGCGAGCCGTCGTGCAGGGTAACCTCGGCCGCCGAGCCGGCTTCGTACTCGACCGCGATGTCGTCGAAGTAGGGAATGAAGTCCACTTCCTGGATCGCTTCTTCGTGCTGCTTCACGTACTGATAGCTCTTCGTCGAGCCCTCGTGATCGTTGAACGTGACGCAAGGCGAGATCACGTCCAACACCACCGTCCCCCGGTGCGCCAGTCCCGCCTTCAACAACTGCGTCAATTGCCGCTTGTCGCCGGAAAACGACCGCGCCACGAAGGTTGCGCCGCCCTCGATCGCCAGCCCGCATAGGTCGAGCGGCGGCAGCTCGTTCACCACCCCCGTCTTCAGCTTGGCGCCGGAGTCGGCGGTGGCGGAAAACTGACCCTTGGTCAGTCCATAGACGCCGTTGTCCTCGATGATATAAACCAGCGGCAGGTTGCGCCGCATCAGGTGCAGAAACTGCCCGATGCCGATCGAAGCCGTATCGCCGTCGCCGCTGACCGCGATCGCTTGCAGCGTCTGGTTGGCCAGCAGCGCTCCCGTAGCCACGCTGGGCATCCGCCCGTGGACGGCGTTGAAGCCGAAGGCCTGTCCCAAAAAGTAAGCCGGGCTCTTGCTGGAGCAGCCGATGCCGCTCAATTTCACGACCCGCCGCGGCGGAATGCCCAGTTCGTAGCAGGCGTCGATGATGCGCTCGCTGATGGCGTTGTGTCCGCAGCCCGCGCACAGCGTGGTCTTGGCGCCGCGATAATCGGTCAGCGCCAAGCCGGCGCGGTTCAGCTTCGGCGACGTCGGGGTGGTGCTCATGCCTCCGCCTCCTGGCGCTCGATCTCGTCGCTGACCGAGCGGGCGTCGATCGGCAGGCCGTTGAAGTGCCGCACCAGCCGCAGCCGCGCCGCCAGCTCCGGTCCTAAATCGAGCCGCAGCCGGTCGAACATCTGTCCGTCGCGATTCTGCTCGACTACGTAGACCCGCTCATGCGCCCCGACGAACTCGCTCACCGCGCTGCTGAGCGGCAGGGCGCGCACCCGCAGGTAGCCGGCCTCGATGCCTTGCTCCCGCCGCAGTTGCTCCAGCGTCTCGGGAATCGCCCAATGGCTCGACCCGTAAGCGATGAGGCCTACCGCGCCCGCGCCCGCGCATTCCACGATCGGCGCCGGCACCCGCCCCCGCGCGGTCTCGTATTTGCGCCGCAGCCGCTCCATGTTGGCCACGTAATCACCCGGCCGCTCGCTGTATTGCGCCCGGTCGTTGTGGCCGCTGCCGCGTGTGAAATAGGCGGCGCGGGGATGATCCGTGCCCGGCAGCGTGCGGTAGGCGATGCCGTCGCCATCCACGTCGCGGTAGCGCGCGAACTCGCCCGCTGCCTCCAGGTCCGCCGCCGTCAGCACCTTGCCGCGCCGCGGCGGCGCGCTGGGATATGGCAGCGGCTCCGCCATCCAGTGATTCATCGCCAAATCCAGGTCGCTCAGCACGAAGACCGGCGTCTGAAACTCTTCCGCCAAATCGAAGGCCTCGAGCGCCATCGCGTAGCATTCCTCGGCCGTCGCCGGCAGCAGCACGATGTGCTGCGTGTCGCCATGTCCCAGCGTCGCCACGAAGCCCAAGTCCCCTTGCGCCGTTCGCGTCGGCATGCCGGTCGAGGGCCCCACGCGCTGAATGTCGAAAAAAACTCCCGGTATCTCCGCGTAATAGCCCAAGCCGATGAACTCCGACATCAGGCTGATCCCCGGCCCCGAGGTCGAGGTCATGGACCGCGCCCCCATCCAGCCGGCGCCCAGCACCAGCCCGGCCGCCGCCAGCTCGTCTTCGGCCTGCACCACCGCGAACGTCGCCTTCCCGGTCTCTTGGTCGATGCGATAGGCGCGCAGATAGTCGATCAGGAATTCGCAGAGCGAACTCGACGGCGTGATCGGGTACCACCCCACCACCGTGACGCCCGCGAACAAGCAGCCCAGCGCCGCCGCCGCATTGCCCTCGATGACGATCTTGCCCTCGTTCTCCCGCAACGGCTCCAGCCAGCAGCGGTCGCGTTTCTCCAGGTGCTCGCGGGCGAAGGCCAGGCCGGCTTCGACCGCCTTCCAGTTCAACTCCGCCGCGCGCGGCTTTTTCTTGAAGTGCTTGCGCAACGCCTGCTCGAGCCGTCCCAGATCGAGGTGCAGCAGGTGCGCCAGCACCCCGTCGTAAATCATGTTGCGCACCAGCTTGCGCAGCTTCGCCTCGACCGCGACGCTCGCCACCAGCTTGTCGAATGGCACCGGGTAAAAAATCAAATCCGAGCGCAGCGCCTTCAGGTTCAGCGGCTCGTCATAGACCACCGCCGCCCCAGCCGCCAGCCCCATCACGTCCTCGCGCGCCGTCTCCGGGTTCATCGCCACCAAAAAGTCGACTTCCTTTTTGCGCGCCAGGTGGTGATGTTTGCTGGCGCGGATCGTGTACCAGGTGGGCAGGCCGGCGATGTTCGAGGGAAATAGGTTCTTGCCCGAGACGGGTATGCCCATCAGGAAGATGGTGCGCAGCAGCACCAGATTCGACGATTGGCTCCCCGAGCCGTTTACCGTCGCCACCTGTATGCTGAAATCGTTGATGAGCCGGTCGGATGCGGGCGCGAGCGCGCCCTCGAGTTCCAGGTCCGCGGTTGCCAATTTGCTTTAAACTCCCAAAGCTCCAATTATACGGACCGGCGCACGCCCCCCGCCGAGAGGGATCATCCGCCTTTTTTCTATCCGCGGTATTGAAAAAGCAGATGATGGCCCGGGCCTGACACTGAATGGCCCCAGCCCGGCAGGCAACGGTCGCGTTGCCCAGCCGGGGCCTCGCATATCCGGGTGGGTAGGAAGCTACGCGGAGCCTTGTGCCGCCGCCGGCCGGCCTTTCCAAGCGCGTACCACCAAGCGACGGCCCAGCGCCGGGCCCGCCAGCGGCCGGGCGGCAAAGCGCGGCCCGCCCAGCGCCATACAGCGCTGCAAGGCGCTCCACCAGGCGTGAACACTCAAACGCGCCGAAACCGGCAGCTGGCTCTGGCGGAAGGCCCAAGTCTGATCGTAAAGCCGAGCGTCCCCGGTCGGGCGGCGGCGCGCACGCCGCAGCAGCGCCAGCGGCGCTTCATGACCCATGGCATAGACCGCCCGCGCCCAGCTGCGCATGTTGACCTCGAAAATTTCCTCCCGCGCGAATCCCGCCACGTGCAACAGCGCCGCCAAATCTTCGCCGCGCTCGAACCAGCACAGGTGGCCGATTTGTGGCGTGGCCTGGTTCGGGTAGGTCAAAAATAGCTCGCCGCCTGGCCGCAGAAGTTCCGCCATGCGCCGCAGGCACAACTCCGGAGCCGCGACGTACTGAAACATATCGAGTCCGAACGCCATGTCGAAGCGGCCGACTAGTTCGGGCGGCACCACGCCGTCTTGGCTCCCCAGGTCGGTGTGCCACGTTTTCACGCCCGCCGCCGCGAAGCGGCGCGCTAAGGCGGCCAGCGGCACGGCCGCCGCTTCCGCCAGGGTCAGTTCCGTTCGCCCCGCCAGACAGTGCGCGGCAAAACCGGCTCCGGGGCCGGCCTCGAAAATGCGCGCGCGGGACGTCGGCTCGCCGATGAGCGCGTCCACACCGGAGTACTGGAATAGAATTTCCTCGCGCAGCGGATAGTCGTGCAGCGGCGCAGACAACTGCCCGGGCGAGCGCCGCTTGCGACGCGCGGCAAGCCCCCACGAATGAAGGAGTTGCTGGCCGCGCCGTGGCGCGGTGCGAAGCAAGCTTGCGCATCGGCAAGAACCATTCTTGCCGCCGCGCGCCCCGAGCGTTCGCTCTATTCCGCCGGCGGGCGATGATGTACGGCGGAGTCGGGCTTGCGGGCGGAGACCAGCAAGGCGCGATCGTGGGCGCTGGTCTCGGGCGGACAACCGGCTTCGGGGTAGTACTGCTCGGTGCGCACTTCCAACCAGCCGCGGCTTTCGAGCAGAACGCGATATTCGCGCTCGCTGCGCACGTGCACCGGCACCTTCAGTTCCCGCACCCAGCGCTGGCACTCGGGGTTCTCGGCGAAGATGCACATCAGCAAATAGATCCGGCCCATCGGCGCGGTGACGCGCATGAGCTCGTCGAGCACCGCCTCTTGCCGCGGGTAGTAGTAGAACGACTCGACGCTGAGCACGCGGGTGAAGTAGTTGTCGTCCCAGGCGATCTTGTCGGCCGGACCCCAAAGGTAGCGGACGTTGTCGAAACCCTGCGCGCGGTGACGAGCGAGACGGATCATCTCGTCGGAGATGTCGAGGCCGATGATCTGAGCATGCGGGCCAAGCAGCTTCGCGAGCAAGCGGCAAGCCCAGCCGTCGCCGCAGCCCAGTTCCAGGACGCGCTCGTGGCCGCCGAGGTCCATGCGCCGAAACGTCTTTTCGGTGATGCGGAAGTGATGCCGCTCCATCGCCTCCGCCCAGCCGTCCCGGGCCCAGCGGTTGAACTCCTCGCGCAGCAGTTCCTGGCCTTCGCTGGTCACTGCTTTAGCGACTCGGCGGCTAGATATGCGTCCACTTTGGCGGAGATGTTCATCGAGCAGAACTTCGGGCCGCACATCGAACAGAAGCGCGCGTCCTTATAGCCCTCCTCCGGCAAGGTCTCGTCGTGCATGGCCCGTGCCGTCTCCGGATCGAGAGCCAATTCGAATTGCCGGTTCCAGTCGAAGCTATAGCGGGCGCGCGACAGCTCGTCGTCGCGGTCCCGGCTGCCGGGACGATGGCGGGCGACGTCGGCCGCGTGCGCCGCGATCTTATAGGCAATCAAGCCCTGCTTGACGTCCTCGGCGTTGGGCAGGCCCAAATGCTCCTTGGGCGTCACGTAGCAAAGCATCGAGGCGCCGTGCCACCCGATCATGGCCGCGCCAATGGCGCTCGTGATGTGGTCGTAGCCGGGCGCGAAATCCGTCACCAGCGGACCCAGCGTATAGAAGGGCGCGCCGTGGCAGAGCTCGACCTCCTTTTCCACTTGCAGCTGGATTTGATCCATTGGCACGTGCCCCGGGCCTTCGATCATCACTTGCACCTCGTGCTCCCAAGCCGTGCGCGTCAGCTCGCCCAGCGTCGCCAGCTCGGCGAATTGCGCCCGGTCGCTGGCGTCGTGCAGGCAGCCGGGCCGCAGGCTGTCGCCCAGGGAGAAAGAAACGTCGTACTTGCGAAAGATCTTGCAGATGTCGTCGAAATGCTCGTACAGCGGGTTTTCGCCGTGGTTCTCGACCATCCACTGCGCCAGAATGCTGCCGCCCCGGCTGACGATGCCGGTGATGCGATGCTGCACCAGCGGCAAGTAGCGGCGCAGGATGCCGGCGTGAATCGTCATGTAATCCACGCCCTGCTCCGCCTGGCTCTCGATCGTCTCCAGCAGCACCGCGCGGTTGAGGTCGCGAATCTGCTTCACCTTGGTCAGCGCCTCGTAGATCGGCACCGTGCCGATCGGCACCGGCGAATGGCGCAAGATCTGCTCGCGGATGGCGGGAATGTCGCCGCCGGTCGAAAGGTCCATGACCGTGTCCGCGCCGTAGTGCACGGAGTGGTGCAGCTTCTTCAGCTCTTCGGCGATGTCCGAGGTGGTCGCGGAATTTCCGATGTTCGAGTTGATCTTGCACTTAAAGGC
>JBOGKX010000133.1:0-2048 GCA_050746125.1 Terriglobales bacterium
CCGCTATCGAGCGCGGCTTGGGCACGGGCCAGCGCCGCGGGCCAGTCGCCGGCCAGGCCGCCGGCCAAGAGCGCGGCGGCGGCATTGAGGGCGACGATATCGCGGCGGGGGCCGGGCTCGCCGGCCAGCACGGCGCGGATGAGGGCGGCATTGGCGGCGGCGTCGCCGCCTTGCAGGTCGGCCAGGCGGGCCGGCGGCAGGCCCAAATCCGCGGCACGCAACACGTATTCGCGCACGCGGCCATCGCGCAGTTCGGCGATGGCGGTGGGGGCGGTGGTCGAAACCTCGTCAAGGCCGTCCTCGCCGTGAACGACGAAGGCATGGCCGGCGCCGAGGGCGCGCAGCGCCTCGGCGAGTTTGCCCACCCAGGCGCGTGCATAGACGCCGACGACCTGGCCGCCGGCGCCGGCTGGGTTGGTAAGCGGCCCGAGGAGATTGAAGATGGTACGCACGCGTAACGCCCGCCGCACCGGCTGCACGTGGCGCATGGCGGGGTGCAGCGCCGGGGCGTAGAGAAAGGCGAAGCCGGTGCGTTCGAGGCAGGCCGCCAGCCGCGCCGGCGGCAGGTCGATCTTGACGCCCAATGCTTCCATCACGTCGGCGCTGCCGCACTGGCTGGAAAGCGAGCGGTTGCCGTGCTTGGCGATGCGCAGGCCGGCGCCGGCGGCGACGAGGGCGGTGGCGGTGGAGATGTTGAAGGTGCCGCTGGCGTCGCCGCCCGTGCCGCAGGTGTCAACCAATCTTGGGCTCGGCGAGCCGGGAGCCTCGGCCAAGGCGTCGTGGCCGGTGCCGGAGACGGTGACGGCGGCGGGAGCGGCGATGAGCGTGGCCGCCGCCCGCATGGCTTCGGCGAAGCCGACGATTTCATCCACCGTCTCGCCCTTGGTGGCGAGCGCCACCAGCAGGCCGGCGATTTGCATGGGCTCGGCTTCGCCGGCGAGCATGGCGTCCAGCGCCTGCCGCGCCACATCGCGCGCGAGGTCTTCGCCCGCCATAACGCGGCGCAAGGCGGCGGTCAGCGCTTCGGGCGCGGAGGGGGATGTCATATACTGATAGGTTTTCGCATGAAGATTCACGAATATCAAGCCAAGGACCTGCTCAAGAACTTCGGCGTGGCCGTGCCGCGCGGGCGCGTCGCGGCCACGGCGGCGGAGGCGGAAGCCATCGCCCGCGAGTTGGGCGGGAAGGTCGTGGTCAAAGCGCAGATTCACGCCGGCGGACGCGGCAAGGGCGGCGGCGTCAAGCTGGCCGAGGGCGCCGAGCAGGCGCGGGCCGTGGCCGGGCAGATCTTGGGCATGACGCTCGTCACCCATCAGACGGGGCCGGAGGGGCGCTTGGTGCGCCAGGTGCTGGTCGAGGAGACGCTGCCGATCGCGCGCGAACTCTATGCCGGCATTGTCGTGGATCGCGTGGCCGGGCAGCCGGTCTTCATGGCATCGGCGGCCGGCGGCATGGAAATCGAGGAGGTCGCCGCCAGCAACCCAGAGGCGATCCGCAAGGCGGCCTTCGACGCCGGCTATGGCCTGCAACCGTTTCAGGCCCGCCAGTTGGCATTTGGGCTTGGCCTTGCCGGCGCGGCGGCGGCGGCCGCGGCCGCCATATTCGTTTCCTTGGCGCGCGCCTTCGTGGCGCTCGATGCCGCGCTGGCGGAAATCAATCCCTTGGTGCTGACGAGCGACGATCGCGTGATCGCGCTCGACGCCAAGCTCAACCTCGACGACAACGCGCTGTATCGGCATGCCGAGCTGAAAGCGCTGCGCGACCGCAACGAAGAGGCGCCGCTCGAGGTCGAGGCCACGCAATACGGCCTCAACTACATCAAGCTGGATGGCAACGTCGCTTGCATGGTCAACGGCGCGGGGCTGGCGATGGCGACGATGGACATCATCCAGTACGCGGGCGGCTCAGCGGCGAATTTCCTTGACGTAGGCGGCGGCGCCAACGCGCAGCAGGTGGAGAACGCATTCAAGATACTGCTCAGCGACAAGAACGTGAAGGCGGTGCTCATCAACATCTTTGGCGGAATCCTGCGCGTAGATACTATGGCC
>JBOGKX010000134.1:0-14568 GCA_050746125.1 Terriglobales bacterium
GGCCAGCGCCGGCAGGGCGGCGGCGGCCGCGCCGGCGGCGCCCAGCCAGGCGCGACGGGAAATGTGGTTCATGCCGCCAAGGAGTGTACTCCGCCGCGTGTTGCCGGGCCAAGCGGCGGGCGCGCGCAAAAAAAAAGGATGCGCCGCAAGACGCATCCTTCGAGGTTCGGTTGCTTCGGAAATCGCTTACTTCTTCTTCTTCGCGGGCTTCTTCGCGGCAGCCTTTTTCTTCGCAGCCATATTCTTTCCTCCTTTCCCCCACCCGAAGGCGAGGGACTGTGACCCGCCCCGACATTTTGCGCCGTTGACGAAGTCACACAAGATATAGGGCGTTGGCTCTCCGGAGTCAAGAAAAATTTCGCCGGCCGCGCATTTTTTTCTTGACGAACCAGGCGCCCCAAGCGCTAGGAGTCGCGGCCGGCGAGTTCGGTTTGCAGGCGGCGATTTTTTTCTTCCACGCCGCGCGCCAATTTTTCCTTGTAGGCGCGCAGCCGCGCCGCCAGCGCGGCGTCCGATCCCGCCAGGATCTGCGCCGCCAGCACCGCCGCGTTGCGCGCGCCGGCTTCGCCCACGGCCATGGTGGCCACCGGCACGCCCGCCGGCATCATCGCCAGCGACAGGAGCGCATCGAAGCCGGAGAGCGGCGAGGTGGCGAGCGGCACGCCGATCACCGGCAGCGTGGTCTCGGCGGCAACCGCGCCGCCCAAGGCGGCGGCGGCGCCGGCGCCGACGATGATGACGCGCAGGCCGCGATCGGCGGCCGTGGCGGCGTATTCCGCGGTGCGGCGCGGCGAGCGGTGCGCGGAGGTGATCTCGATTTCGTAGGGAATGGCGAACTCGGCGAGCAGCGCCGCGGCCTGCCGCATCAGCGGCCAGTCGGTGTCGCTTCCCATGAGAATGCCGATCAGTGGTGGGGTTGGG
Organism: Terriglobales bacterium; assembly: GCA_050746125.1. GTDB lineage: Bacteria > Acidobacteriota > Terriglobia > Terriglobales > SCQP01 > JAJPKR01. The sequence goes on from JBOGKX010000134.1 coordinate 922, forward strand.
TGGTTCATAGGCGGCTGGCCGTGGCCACGCGGGCGCGGCCGATGTCGGAGCGGTAATGCTTGCCCTCGAAGCGAATCTCCTCGGCGGCGGCGTAGCAGCGCTCGAGCGCCAGCGCCAGGGACGAGCCGCGGGCGGCGATGCCGAGCACGCGGCCGCCGTTGGTTACCCATTGCTGTTGGCGCAGCGCCGTGCCGGCGTGAAAGAGAACCACGCCCGGCTCCCGCGCCGCCTGCTCCAGTCCGTGAATCGGCAAGCCTTTCGGGTATTCGCCCGGATACCCGGCGGAGGCCAGCACCACGCAGGCCCCGGCCTCCGCCGTCCAGCGCAGCGTCCCCGCCGCCAACTGGCCGCCGGCGGCGGCGGCCAGCGCCGCCGCCAAGTCGCCCTCGGCGCGCAACAGCAGCGCTTGCGTTTCCGGATCGCCGAAGCGGGCATTGAACTCCAGCACGCGCGGCCCCGCCGCCGTGAGCATCAGGCCGCAGTAGAGCACGCCTTGAAACGGCTCTCCTTCGGCGCGCATGCCCTCCAGCACCGGACGCACGACCTGCTCCGCCACGGCTGCGCGCTGCTCCGCCGTCAGCAGCTCATCGATCGAGTAAGCGCCCATGCCGCCGGTGTTGGGACCGGTATCGCCGTTGCGCGCGCGCTTGTGATCTTGCGCCGGAGGCAGCAGCTCGAAACGCTCGCCATCGCTGAGCGCCAGCACGCTCACCTCCTCGCCCCTCAGTCGCTCTTCGACCAGCACCCGCCGCCCGGCGGCGCCCAGTTGCCCGGCGAACATGGCCGCCGCCGCCCGCTCCGCTTCTGCCTGGTCTTCGGCCACGACCACGCCCTTGCCGGCGGCCAGGCCGTCGGCCTTGATCACCACCGGCGCTCCGAACTCGGCCAGCGCGCGCAGCGCCTCCGCCGCCGAATCGCAAGCCACGGCGCGCGCCGTGGCGATGCCGTGGCGCTGCATGAATTCCTTCGCGTAGATCTTGCTGCTCTCCAGGCGCGCCGCCGCTTGCGAGGGTCCGAAGATGGCGTAGCCGCGCGCCCGCAGCGCGTCGCTCACGCCGGCGGCGAGCGGCGCCTCCGGCCCCACCACCGTGAGATCCGGTTGCAGCCGCTCCGCCGCCTCCACCACCTGCGCCGGATCGCAGGGATCGCCCGCCACCGGCTCGGCCAGCGTGGCGATGGCGTCGCTCCCCGGCAGCGCATACAGGCGCTGCACGCGCGGAGAATGGCGCAGGCTCCAGGCCAGCGCGTGTTCCCGTCCCCCCGACCCCAACAGCAAAACCTTCATGAATTGCTTCCTTGTCCCTCCGGACCCTCCAGCGCGCCCGTCAGCCCGCGCGCCGCTTCGATGCCGTGGGCGCGGCAAAAACGCCGCAAGCCGCGCAGAATCCGTTCCGTGGCCCGCGGATCCCAAAAATTCGCCGTGCCGATCTGCACCGCGCTCGCGCCGGCCAGCAGGAACTCCACCGCGTCCTCGGCGCTGGCGATGCCGCCCATGCCGATGATCGGAATTTTAACCGCCCGGTGCGCTTCCCACGTCATCCGCAACGCCAGCGGCTTGATCGCCGGCCCGGAGAGGCCGGCCACTCCCCGCGCAAATCGTGGGCGGCGCGAGTGGGCGTCGATGGCCATGCCCAGAAAGGTGTTCACCAGCGAGAGCGCGTCGGCGCCGGCTTCTTCGGCGGCGCGGGCCATCTCGTCCACGTGTGTGACGTTGGGCGTGAGCTTGACGATCAACGGCCGGCGGGAGAAGCGCTTGGCGCGGCCGGTGAGTTCGGCCAGCAGCCGCGCGTCGCTGCCGAAGATTATGCCGCCCTGGTGCGTATTCGGGCAGCTGACGTTGAGCTCGTAGGCGGCGATGCCTTCGCCTTCGTTGAGAATGCCGATGGCGTCCAGATAATCCTCCACCGCGTAGCCGAAGACGTTGGCGATCACCACTACGCCGAGCTGGCGCAGTCGCGGCAGGCGAGTGCGGACGAAGGCGGCGGCGCCGATGTTCTGCAAGCCCACGGAGTTCAGCATGCCCGCTGCCGTTTCGAAGAGCCGCGGGCTGGGATTGCCGGCGATGGGGGTGGGGGAGAGTCCTTTGGTGACGATGCCGCCTAGCTTCTTTAAATTAACGATGTCTTCGAACTCCACGCCATAGGCAAACGTGCCGCTGGCAGCCAGGATGGGGTTTTGCAGGCGGATGCCGGCGATCTCGACGCTCAAATCCACGGGGGGTAAGGTTCAGGAACCAGGGTACAGCAGCGCGGCGTCGGCTGGGTGGGCGAACAGTCGCGCGCGGCGCCGCCGGCCTCGGTCGGCGCCGCGGGCCGAATTCGCCGGCGCGCCTTATCTATAATGGAACTTTTTCTCCATGCTGGCGGCGACCCCGGAAGAACAGCTCGCGTATTTGCGCAAGGGCGCGGCGGAGATCATCTCCGAAGAGGAACTGCGCCAGCGCTTGGCCCTGGCTCGCCGCGAGCGCCGCCCGCTGCGCGTCAAGGCCGGCTTCGATCCCACCGCTCCCGATCTCCATGTCGGCCATACCGTGCTGCTGCGCAAGCTCAAGCACTTCCAGGACCTGGGCCACGAGGTCTATTTCCTGATCGGCGACTTCACCGGTCTGATCGGCGATCCCACTGGGCGCTCCGCCACCCGCCCGCCGCTGACGGCGGAGGAGATCGCCGCCAACGCCGAAACCTACCGCGGCCAGGTGTTCAAAATTCTCGACCCGGAAAGAACCCGGGTCGTCTTCAACAGCCAGTGGCTCGCCAAGCTGTCCTCGGCCGATTGGGTTCGCCTCTGCGCCAAATTCACCGTCGCCCGCATGTTGGAACGCGACGAGTTTCAGCGGCGCTTTCGCGCTAGCCAGCCCATCTTCATCCACGAGTTCCTCTACCCCCTGACCCAGGCCTACGACTCGGTCGAGCTGCGCTGCGACGTCGAGCTGGGCGGCACGGATCAGAAGTTCAACCTGCTGGTCGGCCGCGACATTCAGCGCGAGTACGGCCAGCCCTCGCAAATCGTCCTCACCATGCCGCTGCTTGAGGGCCTCGACGGCGTGGCCAAGATGTCGAAATCGCTCGGCAATTACGTGGGCATCGCCGAGCCGCCGGCTTCCATGTTCGGCAAGTTGATGTCCATCGGCGACGAGCTCATGTGGCGTTACATGCTCTTGCTCACCGATCGCGGCGAACCCCAGATCGCCGCGCTGCGCCGCCAGGTGGAGGCCGGCGAGCGCCACCCGATGCAGGTGAAAAAAGAGCTGGCCGAGGAGATCGTAGCTGCGTTTCATCCCCTGGCGGCAGCGCGCGAGGCGCGGCGAGAATTTGAGAAAGTGGTGCAAGGGCAGGAGGTGCCCGCGGAGGTGCCCGCGATCGAGTATCGGCTGGGCGGCGGGCCACTGCGCCTGGACAAGATGCTGGCCGATCTGGGGCTGGCGGCATCGGTCAGCGAAGCCGCGCGCCTGATCAAGAGCGGAGCCGTGTACATGGATGGCGAGCGGCTGAGCGCGCTCACGCTGGCCGCGCCGCCGCGCCAGGGCCTGCTCAAGGTCGGCAAGCGCCGCTACCTGCGCGTCACCTTCACCCAGGATTTGTGAGGCGGCGATGCCGGGAAGGGTCCCTCACCACCCGAAGCTGTTCCACATTGTCCACGTGGACCGGCTCCCGTCGATAATTGCCGACGACTTCTTATGGTGCGACGCGAAAATAGGGGGCGGGCAGCCGCCCGGACCGACCATTGGCATGGGCCATATTAAGCAGCGCCGCTTGGCCAGGGATCTGGACAGTCGTCCCGGACTCCGCGTTGGAGATTGCGTTCCCTTTTATTTTTGTCCGCGCTCGGTGATGCTCTACGTAATCTCAAGGGGCAATCACCCCGATCTGGCCTATACGGGAGGGCAGGAACCGATCGTGCACCTTGAAGCTGATCTCCACGACGCGGTTGAGTGGGCGGAATCGAATGGGCGCGGTTGGGCATTCACATTATCGAATGCCGGATCCAGCATGTTCGAGGACCGCTGCGATCTGGCGCAACTTGGGCAGATCGATTGGCATGCGGTCCAGGCCCGAGACTGGCGGAGGTGCCGAGAGTACAAGCAGGCGGAGTTCCTAGTGGAGCAGAGCTTCCCGTGGCGCCTAGTCGAGCGAGTCGGAGTGCTGTCCCTGCCGATGGGTACTCGGGTCGGCGCTATTCTTTCAGCAAGCGGGCATCAACCGGTAGTCGAAGTCCGCGCCGACTGGTATTACTGATATGAGGCCGCAATGATCGAGTTAAGGAAAGGGGACATCCTGAAGAGCGAGGCCGATGCGCTGGTCAACAGCGTGAACTGCGTCGGCGTGATGGGCCGCGGTGTCGCACTGCAGTTCAAGAACGCCTATCCCGACAATTTCAAGGCGTATGCCGCCGCCTGCCGGCGCGGCGAGGTCGTGCCGGGGCGGATGTTCTTGTTCGAAACTGGTCGGCTCACGCCGCCGCGCTACATCATAAATTTCCCCACTAAACGACATTGGCGCGGCCGAAGCCGGGTCGAAGACATCGAGGCGGGGCTCGTTGCCCTAACCGATCTCATTCGGGCGAAAGATATTCGTTCGATCGCAATTCCGCCATTGGGAAGCGGGCTCGGGGGGCTCGATTGGGCCGATATCAGGCCCCGCATTCAAGCCACGCTTGCATCGCTTCCGCGTGTCCGGGCAATCCTCTTCGAGCCCGACAGCCTTTCCAGCCACAAGAATCGGAGCCGGAAAGCGCCGCCCATGACTCCGGGCCGCGCGGCACTCGTCGGGCTTATGGACCGCTACTTGGCGGGGCTTCTCGACCCGTTCGTCACGCTGCTCGAAGTCCACAAATTGATGTACTTCCTGCAAGAGGCGGGCGAGCCGCTTCGCCTGTGCTTTACAAAGGCTCCCTACGGACCGTATGCCGAGAACCTAAGGCATGTGCTGCAAGAGATCGAAGGCCATCTGATTGCCGGTTACGCCGACAGCGGCGACGCACCCCACAAACAGCTCAGTTTGGTCCCGGGCGCGAACGAAGAAGCCACGCATTTTTTGGCGCGCCATGCGGAAACCCGCGCTCGCTTCGACCGAGTCGCAACCTTGGTGGACGGCTTTGAGTCCCCGCTAGGCCTTGAGCTACTTGCCAGTGTCCATTGGGTGGCGACACGCGGCCGGCGGGGCTCCCTCGGTTCAATTGTCAGGCAAGTGCACGCGTGGTCGCCGCGGAAACGCCAGTTTACGCCCCGGCAGATCGGCATTGCCTTCGATACCCTAACTCGACACGTTTGGGTGCCCGAAGCGGAAGCGACATCCGAGCGCTGACGGCACGGCACAATAGGGGGAGTGACGGGCGGGACCGATTTCGAGCTGCACCTGGCGCGCGCGGCGCGCGATCGGCATCGCTTCACCGCCGCCTTGCGCGGCTGGGCGGCGGCGCGCGACCTGGCGGCGCGCATGCAGGTTTCGCCGGCGACGCTGCACGCTCTAGCCCTGATCGCCGCCGCCATGCACGCCGTCTTGGCGGGCCGGCGAGCGCCGGAAGCCGCCCTCGACTGGTTCACGCGCCGCTGCGGCGCGGCGCGCCTCGATGCCGCCCTCGCCGCCGGCGCCGAAGTCTTCCCGCCCCTGGCCGTCTATCGTGGCGCGGAAAGCGCCGGCGCCTGGCTGGCCGCGCATCGCGCCGCGGCGCTCGAGCAGTGGCTGCTCCGCCGCCTCGCCAACCTGAATCCCGCCCTTTCCTCGCTGCACGAGCTCGTGGACGAAAGCCCGCTCGCCCGCCTCGCCGCTTACGACGAAATCGCCGCCGGCTGGCCGCGCTGTTTCGCCAGTTTGCCCGGCCTCGGCGTCGGCGGACTGAACCTCTTCGATTTTCTGCGCGCCCCCGCCTTGGCCGCGCCCCATTCTCTCGCCGCGCAACTCGCTTGGATTCGCGAGCATTGGGGCGCGTTCCTCGCCGAACTGCTGCCCGAGTTCGATATCGGCATCAACCTTCTGCGCGAGGAAGAGCTGGCGCTGGCGCGCTGGCTGGCGGGCGGCGGCGGCCCGCCGGCGGGCGACTCCAGCGCCGCCGCCCTCCCGCGTTATGCCTCCACCGAAGCCGAGCGCTTCAGTCCCGATCTCGACTGGATGCCGCGCGTCGTCCTCGTCGCCAAGATCGCCCACGTCTGGCTGGCGCAACTGTCGCGCTGGTACGGCCGCGCCATCGAACGCCTCGACCAGATTCCGGAGCAGGAACTTGACCGCTTGGCGGCGCGCGGCTTTACCGCCCTCTGGCTCATCGGGCTGTGGGAGCGCAGTCCCGCCTCGCGCCGCATCAAACAACTGTGCGGCAATCCGCAAGCGGAAGCTTCGGCTTACTCGATCTACGATTACGCCATCGCCGCCGACCTGGGCGGAGAGGCCGCCTGCGCCGATCTCCGCCGTCGCGCCGCCCGCCATGGCCTGCGCTTGGCCAGCGATCTGGTGACGAATCATATGGGGCTTGATTCGCCTTGGGTGATGGAGCATCCGGACTGGTTCCTCTCCCGCCCCGACTCGCCCTTTCCCGCCTATCGCTTCGACGGCCCGGACCTCTCGCGCGACCCGCGCGTCGAGATCAAGATCGAAGATCGCTACTACGACCGCGGCGACGCCGCCGTGGTCTTTCGCCGCCGTGATCGCGCCGGCGGCGAGACGCGCTACACCTACCATGGCAACGACGGCACCAGCTTCCCATGGAACGACAGCGCCCAGCTCGATTACCTGAATCCCGCCGTGCGCGAGGCGATGATCCAGACCATTCTCGCGGTGGCGCGGCGATTTCCCATCCTGCGCTTCGACGCCGCCATGACCTTGGCCAAGCGGCATTACCAGCGGCTGTGGTTTCCCGCCCCGGGCACGGCCGGCGCCATTCCCTCGCGCGCCGAGTTCGGCATGAGCGCGGCGGAGTTCGACCGCGCCATGCCCGAGGAGTTTTGGCGCGAGGTGGTGGACCGCGTCGCCGCCGAAACGCCCGGCGTGCTTCTCCTCGCCGAGGCGTTCTGGCTGATGGAGGGCTATTTCGTGCGCACGCTGGGCATGCATCGCGTTTATAACAGCGCCTTCATGAACATGCTGCGCGACGAGGAAAATGCCCACTACCGCTCCGTTCTCATGCAGACGCTCGCCTTCGATCCCGAGATCTTGAAGCGCTACGTCAATTTCATGAACAACCCCGACGAGCGCACCGCGGTGGATCAGTTCGGCAAGGGAGACAAGTACTTCGGCATTTGCACGTTGTTGGCGACGCTGCCCGGCTTGCCCATGTTCGGCCACGGGCAGTTCGAGGGCTTCGCCGAAAAATACGGCATGGATTTTCGCCGTCCGCTGCGCGACGAAGACCCGGACGCCGAGTTGCTGGCGCGCCACGAGCGCGAAATCACGCCGCTGCTGCGGCGCCGGGCTCTGTTTGCCGAAGTGGCCGAGTTTTCGCTTTTCGACTGCGTTACCGAAGCCGATGGCGTGAATGAAGACGTCTTCGCCTTCACCAATCGCCGCGGCGACGAGCGGGCGCTCGTCATTTACCACAACCGCTTCGCCCAGGCGCGCGGCTGGCTGCGGCTGAGCGCCCCGCGTTCCGAGCGCGACGCCGCGGTGGGCGGCAAGCGGCAGGCCCGCCGTACGCTCAGCCAAGCGCTCGGTCTGAGCGGCGCCGCCGGCCATCTGGTCGCCTGCCGCGACGTGCGTCATGGGCTCGAGTACTTGCACGACGCCCCCGCTCTCGCCGAGCGTGGCCTGCCGGTGGCTCTCGAGGCCTATGAGTGCCGTGTGCTGCTCGAATGGCGGGAATTCCTCGACGACGGCGCCCGCCCTTGGCGCCGCTTGCTGGCCGAGTTGCGCGGCGGCGTGCCTAGCTTGCTCGCCGCCTTGCAGGCGCTCGAACTCGAAGGCGTCCACGCGGCTTGGCGCCAACTGCTCGCGCCGTCGCGGGTCGAAGCCTGCGCGCGCCCCAATCTCTCCACCGCCGCCCTGCGCGATCTTGAGGCCGGCTATCGCTGCCTGGAAGAGTCGGTGGCGGGTTGGGCGGCGACCGCCGCCGGCCGCGCCGCCGGCGTCACGCCCCGTCGGCCGGCGGGACGAGCCCCCTTGGCCTTCCGGCGCGCGTTGCACTCGCTCGCGCGCCTGGCGAAGACCGCACCCGCGCTGCTGCCCGCGCTCGATGCCACCCCCTCGCCGCGACCGCTAGCCGCCTGGGGCGCGCGCCTCGCCTGGTGCGCGCTGGCTTCCCTCGCCGAAACCTTCGGGCCGGCGGCATCGCTCTTCGACGCCCTCCGCCTGCGCGAGCCGCTGGCGTGGGCGCTCGAAGCCCTCGGCCAAACCGGCGAGGCACGTTGGCGCGGCGCAGCCCTGGTGCGCGCTTCCTTCGCCCATCCGTTGCCGCCGCCGGCGCGCCCGCGCCGCCGTGCCGCGCCGCCGGCGCCATCCCTGCCCTCCTGGCGCGGCGACTCCGATTTCGCTTGGCTCATCGGCCTGCACGACTACCAGGGAGTCGGCTTCTTCGTGCGCGAGCCGTTCGAACAAGTTCTCCCCTGGCTGGCCCTGCCCGCCTTGGTCGCCGCCGCGCCACGCTGGCACGCGGCCCGTTCCGCGGCCATGGCCAAGCAAGTCGAGGCGCTCGCCGCGCGCGCCCGTGGCCAGGGCTACCGCGCCGCCGCCCTCGATGACCCCGTCCGCTAGCCGCCGCGCCGCCAAGCGCAGCGCAGCCAAGCGCCAAGAAATGCCGCAAGCCGGCGAAAGCGAGGCCGACTGAGCGTACCCAGATGTACGTGAAGGAGGCCGAGCGACTGCTAACGAAGCTCTGCGCCGCCTATCGCCCCGCCCGCTTCGCAACTGCCGCCGGGTCGCCGCCCGGCTCACACCAAACTTGTGAGCGGGGCGAGAGGCCAGCAGAGCGAGGCGGAGGGCAGCCGGGCGGCGCAGCGTACCCGGAAGCGCAGCGCAGCGGAGCGCCAAGTGATGCCTCGCGTGAGCAAGCCCGGCTGCCCGACAACGAAGCTCTGCGCCGCCTATCGCCACGCCCGCGAACGGTACAATTCTCCATGGCCCACGCAAGCACCTACGCCGACGCGGGCGTGAACATCTCTGCCGCCAATCGCGCCAAGGCGGAGATCAAACGCCTGGCGCGCGCGACTTTCAGCCGCGAGGTGGTGGCGGGCGGCAGCTTCGGCGGCTTGTTTCGCCTCCGCGGCCAGCGGCAGCCGGTGCTGGTTTCGAGCATGGATGGCGTCGGCACCAAGCTCAAGGTGGCCATCGCCGCCGGCCGTCATGACACCGCGGGCCGCGATTTGGTCAACCACTGCGTCAACGACATTTTGGTGCAAGGAGCGCGACCGCTTTTCTTCCTCGATTACTTGGCGCTGGGACAAATGGACGAGCGGCTCGTCGCCGCCGTCGTGCGCGGTATCAGCCGCGGCTGCCGGGAAAACGGCTGCGTGTTGATTGGCGGCGAGACCGCCGAAATGCCCGGCTTCTATGCCCCCGGCGATTACGATCTCGCCGGTTGCATCGTCGGCGTGGCGGAAGCTTCGCGGGTGCTGCCCCGCGGCATGCGCCGCGGCGACCTGCTGCTTGGCCTGCGCTCCGCCGGCTTGCACACCAATGGCTATTCCCTAGCGCGGCGCCTGCTGCTCGAGCAAGCCGGCTACCGCCTCGACGAGCGTATCCCCGAGCTTGGCGCCACCGTCGGCGAAGCGCTGCTGGCCCAGCATCGCCAGTACTGGACGCTGCTGTCGCCGCTGGTCGCTCGCGGCGCCCTGCGCGGCATGGCGCACATCACCGGCGGCGGCATTACCGAAAATTTGCCGCGCATCCTGCCCGCCGGCTGCGCCGCGGAAATCGACAGCGCCTCCTGGGAGTGGCCGCCGATTTTTCGCTTGCTGCAGCGCCTCGGCAACGTGCCGCTCGACGATATGCGCCGCACCTTCAATTTAGGCATCGGCATGATCTTGGTGGTCGCGCCGGCGCGGCTGCCGGAAGTGGCGGCGCGATTGCGCGGTCGCGAGCGCTTCTTCACTCTGGGACGCATCGTTGCCGGCAAACGCGAGGTGATCTACCGATGACTCCGCTGCCCCGCCTCGCCGTCTTGCTCTCCGGCCGCGGCTCGAACTTCGAAGCCATCGCGCGCGCCGTGCGCGAGGGCCTGCTCGCCGCCGAGATCGCGCTGGTCTTTTCCAATCGTCCCGCCGCGCCCGGCCTCGAGATCGCCCGCCAGTTGGGCCTCGAAACCCGCTCCCTCGCCAGCGCCGGACAGGAACGCGATGCCTACGATCGCCAAGTCGTCGCGCTTTTGCGCGAGCGGCAGGTCGAGTGGGCATGCCTGGCCGGCTACATGCGCCTCCTTAGCGGTTATTTCATCGAGCAATACCGGGGGCGCATCCTCAACATCCACCCCTCGTTGCTGCCCTCGTTTCCCGGCCTTGAAGCGCAAAAGCAGGCGCTCGAATATGGCGTCAAGTTCGCCGGATGCACCGTGCACTTCGTGGACGAAAGCGTCGATGGCGGCCCGATCGTCGCCCAGGCGATCGTGCCCGTTCGCGACGATGACGATGACGAGACCCTGGCCGCCCGCATCCTCGAGCAAGAGCATCGCCTTTATCCCGAGGCGCTGCGCTTGGTGCTGAGCGGCCGCTTCCACATCGAGGGGCGCCGCGTGCTTTTGTCCTGAGCTGCCGCCGGGCCGCTATACTGTGCTCATGGCTGGCGCACGGCGACCGCGACCTCGGCATCTCATCGCGGGTCATGGTGTCGCCGTTCGCTTCTAGCCTCGGCATTCGGTAATTCGGCACCGCCCGCGTCGCTCCTGGCGATGGCGGGCGTTTTCTTTTTTTAGAGCCAAAGGGAGGTTTAGGGTGCAAGCAGAAGAAAAATTCAGCGGCCAAAGGATCGCCATCCTCGGCTGTGGCAAGATCGGCGAGGCGCTGGTGCGTGGCATGCTCCAGTCGGGCTTCGCGCGCCCGAGCCAAATCCTGGCCTCGGCGCGACGCCAGCAGCGGGCCGACTGGCTCGCTCAAACGTTTGGCATCACCGTCACGTTGGATAACAGCGAAGCGGTGCGGGGCGCCGAGGTCGTCGTCCTGGCGCTCAAGCCCAATCTGATCGTGCCGATGGCCAGCCAGGTGGCCAGCGAACTGGCGCCCGGCGCGCTGCTGATCTCGGTGGCCGCCTCGGTGGCGACGCAGCAGATCGAGCGCCAAGCGGGACTGGCCGCCTGCGCCGTCGTCCGCGCCATGCCCAATACCCCAGCCTTGATCGGCCAGGGCATGACCGCGCTCGCCTGCGGACAGCGCGTCTCCCCTGCCCAACTGGAACTGGCCCGCGCGCTTTTCTGCTCGGTGGGAAGGGCCGTGGTGGTCGAGGAGCGCCACCTGGACGCGGTCACCGGCCTGAGCGCCAGCGGACCCGCCTTCATCTATATGGTCGTCGAATCGCTCGCCGAGGGTGGCGTCCGGGTCGGCTTGCCCCGCGATCTGGCGCTCGAGTTGGCCGCGCAAACCGTGGTGGGCGCCGGAGCAATGGTCTTGGCCACCGGCGAGCATCCCGCCAAGCTCAAGGACGCGGTCACCACCCCCGCCGGCTGTACCGTCGATGGCATCTTGGAACTGGAAGCGGGCGGCCTGCGGGTGGCGCTCATCAAGGCGGTGAGCCGGGCGGCGCAGAAGGCCGGCCAGTTGGCGAGCGCGGCGCACAGCTGACGCGGCAACTTGCGCGCGCCGCCGAAAACGTGCGCTGCCTACCGGCGCGCCGGGCGCATTTTGACGTACACTGAAGCGCTATCGCCTCGAGTATGCGTCGCCTCGCATCGTGTGTGGTCTGGGGAGCGTTGAGCCTCGCCTGTCTCCCCGTCTGGGCCGCGAACCACGGTCCCAAGACTTACGGCACGATCTCTTATCTCCATCTTGGCAAGTTATTGCCGGGCTCCGCGCCGGCGCCGCCGCTGCCGCAAATCGATTTTCACAATTTCACCTTCTACCTCTATCCCACCCAAACCGACCCCGACTTGAGCCGTGCCGGCATCCCGCCTATTTCGGCGGATGCCGTCGCGCCGCTCGTGGCGCCGGTAGCGAACGGCATCTACAAACGCCATAACGACACCGCCGATCCGTTCGAGTTCGACGTCATCAAAGTGGAGCAAGCCAGTTTGCCCCACGCCCCCGGCAAGCAAGCCGCCATCGTCTTCGGCATCTTCTATGCCGGCAGCGGCACCCCGGTCTGCACCGGCGTGGTTCAAGTGCTGGCGCGCCGCGAAGGGCGCATCGAGATTGAGGATCAAATAACCTTCGACTGCCGCGGCGGCATGAACGCGCAATACATCCCAGCCAAGCGCCGCCTCCATATCGTTTCGGCGGTCTTCGCCGCCGGCGACCCGCGCTGCTGCCCCTCGATGTCCGATACGGTCAATTTCAAGCTCGAGGGGGATCGGGCGAAAGCGTCCGTAGTCGCGCTGTCCAGCAGCGAGTAAACTACGCCGCATGCGTGCCCGCTCTGCTATCGACCTGGGTCTTTTGGCCGCCTTGCCGCTCGCCGCCCAAACGTTTCAATACCCTACCCAAACCGCCCCCGCCGGCGCCCGCGAAGCCAAGCAGGCGATCTTGCTCGCCAAGACCGAAGCCGGCTCGCTCGACCTCGCCGCCCGCTTCGATGGCGTCGTCGGCATCGGCGTCAAGGACCTGACCAGCGGCGAGAGCTGGTTCCACAACGGCGACGAGGTCTTTCCCACCGCCAGCACCATTAAAGTGGCGATCCTGCTCGAACTGCTGCGCCAGAGCGATCAAGGCAAGCTGAAGCTGAGCGAGGAGGTGCCCATCCGGCGCGCCATGGTCACCGGGGATCGCGAGTTGCTCAGCGATTTCGGCGATGGCACCACGACCATGTCGTTGCACGACATCGCCGCCACAATGGTGGCGCTCAGCGAAAACTCCGCCGCCAACATCCTCATGGACCGCGTCGGCATTGCCGACGTCAACGCCGAGTTGCGCTCTCTGGGTGTGACCCACACGCTGCTGCGCCGCCATATGCTCGACTTGCCGCCGGCGCGCGCCGGCAACGAAAATGTCTCGACCCCCCGCGACATGCTGGCCCTCTTTGAGGCCGTTTACCGCGGCCGGGCGCTCTCTCCGCAAAGTCGCCGCGAGTTCTTCGATCTTTTGGAAATCCCCGACAAAAGCGGCACCATGCTCACCGCCGGCATTCCCGATTCCGTGCCGGTCGCCAACAAACCCGGCTGGCTCGAGGGCGTACGCTGTGACTGCGGCTTGGTTTTCGAGCCGCGCCGCCCCTACGAGATTTGCGTCTTCTCCACCTATGACCAAAACGTCGCGGACGCACAGCGGATGATCGGCGACGTCTCCCGCCTCTGGTACCAGTACTTTCACCGCATCGCGCTGGGCTCCGAATACGGGCGCCAACTGCCGCTGCCGCGCTAATCGCCCCGGCGCCCGAGTCAAACCAAGCCCGCTATGCCTTGCGAGCGCGCCTCAGCGCGGCGGAGCGCCCAGCGACGCCTCGCGTGGGCAAGCCCGGCCGCCCGACAAGCCGGGGTCCCCTCTATAATCCCGGCCGCCGTGTCAAGCGTTTTTGGGCGTGCGCCGGCAGCGGCGCGGCGGCGCTGTCAAGGGCGCCCGGAGTTTGGGCGTTCATCTCGACCCTTGAC
>JBOGKX010000135.1:0-2329 GCA_050746125.1 Terriglobales bacterium
CCGCGCGCGACCCTGACCGCCCTCGGTGGCATGGGGTTGACGGGTCTGCTTGTGCCGGAGGAGCAAGGCGGCACGAACCTCTCGCGGCTGACCGGCGCGCTGATCTACGAGCAGATCGGCCAGGCGGAGATGGCGACCGCCGTCTGGCTCTCCGTGCATAACATTGTCACCGGCCTCATCCACAAGTTCGGTGGCGCGGACCAGCGCGCGCGCTGGGTGCCGCGCATGGCGGCGGGCGAGCTGCTTGGTGCCTTCGCCCTCAGCGAGGCCCACGCCGGCTCGGATGCCGCCAATGTCCGTTGCCGGGCGCGGCGCGAGGGCGATGACTACGTCCTGGACGGCACGAAGCACTGGGTATCGAGCGCGGGCGTGGCGGACGTCTACGTGGTCTTCGCGCGCACCAATGAGGGCCGTGGGGCGCGCGGCATCAGTGCGTTCGTCGTCGAGCGCGATGCGCCGGGCTTCACGATTGGCAAGCTGGAGCGCAAGATGGGGCTGCACTCCAGCCCCACGGGTGAGCTGGTCTTCGCGGGCTGCCATGTGCCGGCGGCGCAGCGGCTGGGAGATGAGGGCGCTGGCCTCAAGATCGCGCTCTCCTCGCTCGATGGTGGCCGTATCAACATCGGCGCCATCACGACGGGCGTGGCCCAGGCCGCGCTGGAGGTCGCCACGGGCTATGCGCGCGAGCGGCAGGCGTTTGGCAGGGCCATCGGCGGCTTCGAGGGCATCCAGTTTCTGCTGGCCGACATGGCGATGAAGGTGGAGGCGGCGCGGCTGCTGGTCTACCAGGCAGCGGATACTATGGATGCCGGCGAGCCTGCCGGCATGCGCGCGGCGATGGCCAAGTGCTTCGCCACCGATGCCGCGATGGCGGTGACGACCGACGCGGTGCAGGTGCTCGGCGGCGCGGGCTACGTGCGCGACTGGCCGCTCGGACGCTACATGCGTGACGTCAAAGCGGCCCAGATCTTCGAGGGCACCAACCAGATTCAGCGCCTGGTGATCGCGCGCGCGCTCTTGGGCGAGGTGGCGAAGTAGGCCATGCTCGACGCTGCGTGAGGCGGCTGCGATACCGTTCTTACCATGTGTATCGTCACCGTACCGGAGGCACACCCATGAACCACCATCAGCAGCAAAGGCCAGGTCACGATCCCTGCCGAAGTGCGCGAGCGCCTCGGCCTCAAGCGGGGTGATAATACCAAAACACCTCACGTTGTTGGAGAATAGTCAGCGGGCCACCAGTGATAGTGAGTGGCTGATTGGATGGCCGCCACCAGTTCCGGATCTGTTTGCAGTGCCGCACAGCGGTCGAGTTGCAGGTTGTCGAGCGCGTCCAGATCGGTCGGGTGCGCGTTGATGAGCGGAGCGTTGGAGTACGTCCAGAGGCGTTCGGCTGGCTGCAACTCCGGCGAGTAGGGCGGCAACGGCATCAGGTGCAGATGGTCGGGAACGACCAAGTGGCGGCTCGCATGCCAGCCCGCCCGATCGAGGACGAGGAGGACTTCTTTGGTCAGTCCCGCATCCACCTGCTGGGCGAAGTGGGCCAGCGAGGTGGCGAAGAGAGGGACATTGACGGTGGAGGCCAAATGCCACTGGGTGCGCCCGGATGTGGGATGCACAAAGCCTGCTAGGTAGCGCCAGCGATAGCGCGGATGGATCGTCACGAGTGGACGGGTGCCGCGCGGCGCCCAGACGCGGCGCAGGATGGGCTTCAGGCCGATCCGGTGCTCGTCCATCGCCCAGACCTCCACTGCCGCTCCCGGATGCGTCTCCCGCACCGCTGCTACCTCGCTGGCGAGCTTTTTTTAAAAGCTTCCCGCTCGGCCGTCGTCGCTGCCTGGACGTGCCGAGGACGCGGGGTCTGCGGCGTCCAGCCGAGCTTGTGCAGATAGGTCAAGGCCGTCTGGGCGCTCACTTGTCGGCCCGCCCGCGCACTCAGCCAGGCAGCCACCGTCCGACTGTTCCACACATCGCCGTGGGGGACCGGACCTGCCAGCGCCACGCGCAAGGTGTCCAGTCCCTCCGGGGCAGTGAGTAGCGCGTGCGGGCTGGGACGCGCCTGACGACGATGGTTGACCAGCGCCGCTGCGCCCTCGGCGTTGTAGCGCTGGGCGAGCTGACCGATCCAATAGGCGGAATAGCCGGTCATCCGCGCCACCTCGTAGGCGGGATGGCCCTGCGCTAACAGCCAGATCATCTGCCAGTGACTCCGCTCGATCCCCTCGCCGGCCTGCCGATAGCGCTGCTCCAACTCCTCCACGCTAAAATGTGTCGCCAGCTTGATTCTCCTCATACCCCTATTATACAAGCATATGCATTGGTTTGGTAT
>JBOGKX010000136.1:0-48405 GCA_050746125.1 Terriglobales bacterium
GGATCCGGAATTTTGTTTCGGGGGCTGGGTCGGGCCGCCGGTGCAGGTCTCCGGGTATGAGTGAATCGCCCAAGCAGAAATATCAAAAACCATAGGATTTTACGGCCGGAAACGGGCAAGGTAGCCAAGTTTCAGCAGGCAAACGGTTTTGGAGGTTTTGGGAGCCTCCAGTTACTGGAATGGCAACGGCGGAAATTCTATGAAAAAAAGTGTTGACCGCTGACGAGGACAAGGTTATTTTGAAGGAGCTGGGAAGGTGTGCTGAAGGCCGGACCCGTAAAACAAGGTTCCCTCCAGTTTCCGCCCCTGCAAAGCCGGGCCCTTCATCCCCAATTAATCATCTCGTCTGCACCTCGGCACGATCGCAGAGAACAGAGTTGTTTCGGGAATAGTAGAAGGTTTTCAGCATTATTCAGCAATAAAGGTAATCCCAATCGCAAAGAAAAATTTGATCGTGACGGGCGCTTCGTGCGTCTAATGTGTAACCAGTAAAATGGCCGTTTCAGTGTGTCCGGGAGCTTCGCTTTCAGGCTCTTCGATGACGAGCGGCCAGAGGAAATCAGGAGAGAGAAACAAAATGCGTTCAGATTTGATCTTTGGGGCGCTTGCCCACGTAAAGAACCGGTATCAGCTTTGCCAGCTGGCCTCCAAGGCCACGCGCAAGCTGCACAAACCGAACACCCGGCTGCAGGATACGACCAACGAAGTTCTGGTTCGTTTCCGCGAGAGCGACCCGGTCGCTCCCGCTGATTCGTCTTCCCATTCCGCACCCGCTCAGGACCGCCGCGCCGCGTAAGCGCGGCGCCGTTCCTCGTCGAACCACCCCATCTTCTGGTACAACATCTACAACATCTACAACACTCTCTCCTTGGTTTTTCCCTTCCGAAATACCCCCATCCAGATCCAATCGCAGGTAAAGAATGACAATCTCTGAACTAAAAGAAAAGAACATTACCGAGCTGAGCCGCATTGCGCGCTCGCTTGAAATCGCCGGCGCCAGCGGAATGCGCAAGCAGGACCTCATCTTCCGCATCCTCCAGGCGCAGAGCGAGAAAGAGGGCCACATCTTCGCCGAAGGCGTGCTGGAGATCCTGCCCGACGGCTACGGCTTTCTGCGCTCGCCCGACTACAACTATTTGCCCGGGCCGGACGACATTTACGTCTCGCCCTCGCAGATTCGCCGCTTCGACCTGCGCACCGGCGACACCTGCTCGGGGCAGGTGCGGCCGCCGCACGAAGGGGAGAAGTACTTCGCGCTGGTCAAGATCGAGGCCATCAACTTCGAGGCCCCGGAGGAAGCGCGCAATAAGATCCTCTTCGACAACCTGACCCCGCTTTATCCCAACGAGCGGATCAAGCTGGAGACGGTGCGGGAGAACATCTCGGGCCGGATCATGGACCTGCTGACGCCGATCGGCAAGGGGCAGCGCGGGCTGATCGTGGCCCCGCCGCGCACCGGCAAGACCATGCTCTTGCAATCCATCGCCAACTCGATCACCGCCAATCACCCGGAAGTGGTGCTGATCGTGCTGCTGATCGACGAGCGGCCGGAGGAAGTCACCGACATGCAGCGCACGGTGAAGGGCGAGGTGATCAGCTCGACCTTCGACGAGCCGGCTTCGCGACACGTGCAAGTGGCGGAGATGGTGATCGAGAAGGCCAAGCGGCTGGTCGAGCACAAGCGCGACGTGGTCATTTTGCTCGACTCGATCACGCGCCTGGGCCGCGCCTACAACACCGTGGTGCCGCCTTCCGGCAAGGTACTGAGCGGCGGCGTGGACTCGAACGCCTTGCAGCGGCCGAAGCGCTTCTTCGGCGCGGCGCGCAATATCGAGGAGGGCGGCTCGCTGACCATCATCGCCACCGCCCTGATCGAGACCGGCAGCCGCATGGACGACGTGATCTTCGAAGAGTTCAAGGGCACCGGCAACATGGAAATCATCCTCGACCGCAAGCTGGTCGATAAGCGCGTCTTCCCGGCCATCGACATCCAGCGATCCGGTACCCGCAAAGAAGAGCTGCTCATCCCCAAGGACGACCTGAACCGGATCTGGGTGCTGCGCAAGGTGCTGAATCCGCTGTCGGTGACCGAGTCCATGGAACTGCTGCGCGACAAGCTGCTGAAGGCCAAGAGCAATGGCGACTTCTTGGCGGCGATGAACACGCTGTAGGCGGCTCGCGGCTTATAGGTCATAGCTCATGGCTCATGGCTTCCGCCGCTCGAGCGGCGGGGGCGGAGAGCGGCCGCGCCCAGCGTGCAGCGCCACGGCGCCGGGGGTCGCGTACACTGGGGGCGATGAGCGGGACGACGGCCGGCAACTTATTATCCCCACAAATCGACCGCCAATCGGCGCGCTACCAAGCCAACCAAAAGGCGATGGCGGCGCTGGCGCGGCGCGTGCTCGAGGACGAGGCGGCGCTGATGCAGGGGGGCGGGGAAGCGGCCATCGCGCGGCAGCATGCCAAGGGGCGGATGACGGCGCGGGAGCGCATCGCCGCGCTGCAAGACCGGGACACGCCGTTTCGCGAGATCGGGCTCTACGCCGCGCACGAGATGTACCAGGAGTGGGGCGGCGCGCCGGCGGCGGGCGTACTCTGCGGTCTGGCGCAGGTGGAGGGGCGGATGGCGATGATCATCGCCAACGACGCCACCGTGAAGGCGGGGGCGTTCTTCCCGATGACGGCGAAGAAGGTCTTGCGCGCGCAAACCATCGCGCTCGACAACCGGCTGCCGGTCATTTATCTGGTGGACTCG
Organism: Terriglobales bacterium; assembly: GCA_050746125.1. Lineage (GTDB taxonomy): Bacteria > Acidobacteriota > Terriglobia > Terriglobales > SCQP01 > JAJPKR01. Next base: position 2,756 of record JBOGKX010000136.1, read on the forward strand.
GCGGGGGTATTTTTGCCGCTGCAAGAGGACGTCTTCCCCGACACGGACGACTTCGGCCGCGTCTTCCGCAACAACGCGGTGCTGTCGGCGCTGGGCGTGCCGCAACTGGCGGCGATCATGGGCAACTGCGTGGCCGGCGGCGCCTATTTGCCGGTGATGTGCGACACGGTGCTGATGACCGAGGGCAGCGGGCTCTATTTGGCAGGGCCGGCGCTGGTGCAGTCGGCGATCGGCCAGCAGGTGACGAGCGAGGAGCTGGGCGGCGCCAAGATGCACGCGGCGGTGAGCGGCACGGTGGATTTCCGCGAGCCCGACGACGCCGCGTGCCTGGCGCGGCTGCGCGGGCTGATGGCGCGGCAGGGGCATCGGCGGCGGGCGGGTTTCGACCGCATCGCGACGGAAGAGCCGCTGTTTCCGGCCGAGGACCTCTACGGCCTTTTCACCAGCGATCCGCGGCAGCAGTACGACGCGCGCGACCTGCTGGCGTGCCTGGTGGATGGCAGCCGCTTCGACGAATACCGGGCCGAATTCGGACAGACGCTGGTGTGCGGCTACGCGCGCGTGGGCGGATTCGCGGTGGGCGTCGTCGCCAACCAGAAGCGAACGGCGCGGCGCCCCGACCAGCGGATCGAATTCGGCGGGGTGGTCTATCCGCAGGCGGCGGAAAAGGCGGCGCGCTTCATCCTGGACTGCAACCAGAGCCTGATCCCGCTGGTATTTTTTCACGATGTCAACGGCTTCATGGTGGGACGGGACGCGGAGGCGGAGGGCATCATCCGCGCCGGCGCGCAGATGGTCAACGCCGTGGCCAACAGCGTGGTGCCGAAGATCAGCGTGATCGTGGGCGGCAGCTTCGGCGCCGGCCACTACGCGATGTGCGGGAAGGCGTACGATCCGCGTTTCATCTTCGCCTGGCCGAGCGCGCGCTACGCGGTGATGGGCGGCGACCAGGCGGCGGGGACGCTGCTCGAGATCAAGGTCAAGCAGCTCGAAAAGGAAGGGAAGTCGCTGACGGCGGCCGAGCAGGAGGAGCTGCTGGCGACCATCCGCGCCAGCTACGAGGCGCAGAGCGATCCGCGATATGGGGCGGCGCGGCTGTGGGTGGACGCGGTCATCGATCCGCTCGATACGCGGGGCTGGCTGATCGCCGCGCTCGAGGCCGCCGCCCACAACGCCGACGTGGCGCCGCTGCGTACCGGCGTGTTGCAGACGTAGGCGGGCATCGGGCACCAGGCATCGGGCGCCGGGGAAGGCGAGAGGGTCGCGCGTAGGACGAGCAGAACCACCTCGGGCGCCATCTGGTCCGGCGGCTGGTTGGGAAGCCGCTCACTGTCAGTGACTTGGCGGCCGAGCGGCGGCCGGGCCGAACGCCGCGCGCAACGGTCTCCTCCCCCGATGGGGTGCCGGGTACGGGGCGGCGGGCGCCGGGGAAGGCGAGAGGGTCGCGCGAAGGGCGGGGTAAAGCCACCTCGGGCGCCATCTGGTCCGGCGGTCGGTTGGGAAGCCGCTCACTGTCAGTGATTTGGCGGCCGACCAGCGGCGAGGCGAGTGCCGCGCGCAACGGTCTCATCCCCCGATGGGGGGAGGCCCGCCATACGGAGCGCGCGAGGCGGCGCGGCACGGCGCGCTCCGGGGCGGCGGGGGCGGGCGGTATTGGTTTTCAAACAGCGAGGCGCGGGTTGGCGCAGGCTACCCTGGGGAGCCCACTAAAGTAGGATTCGGAGTTGCCGGGCGGAGTTGCCCGCGGGCGCATCCCGCGGCAACTCGGAGAGGCCCGAGCGGAGCGGGCTTCCGTTGCCGGCCGTCGAAGCCGGGCCGGGGCCGCGACCAACGGGAGCGGCGTCCAGAATATGGGCGGCCCCGCCGCTTCAGCGCGGGCAGGGATAGTAGCGGCCTGGGGTCCCGGGTGAGCCGGGGAACACCATCGGCGCCATGCCGGGGAAGCCGGGGGTTCCGGGGATGACGGTGGGCGCGGCGCCGGGTGGGCCGGGGATGACCGTGGGGGGCGTCGGCGGAGTCGCGGGCGTGCCGGCGGCAAGCACGGTGGGCGGGGTGGCAGGGGTGCCGGGTTCGTAGCACATCCGCGGCGGCATCCGGTAGGAGGGCGACGGAGCGCCGTTCGACCCCCGCGCGAGAGCACGCGAGGTATCGACGGCGAGCGGGCGCCGCAATTGCACGCGCACCGGCGTGCCGACGCCGATGATCGCGCCGGCGCGCGAAATCATCACCAGGCCGACGATGACTCCCGCCGCCACGCCGATGGCGCCGGCGATGGCGAAGTCTTTGTCGCGGCTGGAGGCCTGTTGAAAGTTGGTGGGCGGATGGCTGGCGGCCGCCGCGCCGATGGCGGCGCCGCCGATCACGATGCCGAGGCCGGTGAAGGCGGCGGCGCGCGCGCCGCCCGTATCCGCCTGGACGGTTCCCTCGTCCAAGCTGGGCATGAGAAGCAGCGGGCCGGACGCGGCGAGGGCGTAGCCGCTGGGGAAGACGAGGCTGGGGCGATCCACGGCGAGCTCGAAGCGGGGATTGAACAGGCCGTGGCGGCGCACACTTTGCAGCGTGGCGTGGAGGAAGGCGCCCGCGGGGATTACAAGCGCGGCGCCAACCGTGACCGGGAAGCTGGTTTGCAGGTAAACCTCGTCGCCGGCGCGGGCGGTGCGGGTCGCGAGCGGGGCGACGAAGACGGCGGAGATGATTGTCCCGGCAGGGAGCGTGACCGTGCTCGCGGCGGCGGGGCGCGAGGCGGCGGGCAGGGCGGGCACCGCCTGGGCCAAAAGTCGAGGGCCGGCGGCGAACAGCAGAAGCAGCGGAAGCACGACTCGCATAGGCTTCTCCCGCCTGTGTTACGCGCGGCGCGAGGGCCCGGTTGCCGGGAATTAGCTGGCATGGGCGCGACCGGTCGGCCGGTACGGCGCGGGCGGCGGGCGGCGGCCGGGCAGAGCGCGGGAGTCGGACGGGGCCCGCGTGATAAAATCGGCTGGAATCGGGCTCGACGCCCGGTTCGGCCCGCCCGCGTAGGCGCGTAGCTCAGTTGGTTAGAGCGCTACCTTGACACGGTAGAGGTCTGGGGTTCGAGTCCCCACGTGCCTACCATCAACCTCTTGAAAACACGTGGCACGCCAGGGACCCACTCGGGCGAATGGGGCGAACTCGTCACCATTCGTCACCAATTGCGCGGAAAGCGCCTGGTCAATTCTGGCGTTCTCGGCGTAGATTTCCAGGGCATCACCCGCCGCAATTCGTTCCTTGCCCAGCACTGTCGCCCCTCGCGGTCATCGGGCTCAGAAGCAATGCCCTTCTCGATTCAGCTTCGCGCAATCATCGCAGAGCCTATAGCCACCTTGTCCTTGGCGGCGCTCGGTCCAAGGAATATCTCTGCCGCGAGGGCACAGATTGTTGTTATTGTTGTGATACACGCGGTCTACGGGTGGCTTTTTCACTTCATTGATTGAGTAAAAATCGACTGTGGTGGGAATTCAAGTTATTATAACGCGCCCCAATCCAGTTTAAATCGGTGAAGCGTGATTGCCCGCTCCGCTCAGGGCCTCTTCAAGTTGCCGCAGCGGCGACATGATCTGCGCACATCCTCTTCCTCCCCATCTTCCAGATCCTTTCGTACCAGCTTTCCCTGTATTGTTCCGTGCCGAGGCCACGTTTAAAATTGGAAATGCTGTTTGCGCGATTATGACTCGCGAGTCAAACACAGCGCAGCTTCCCGGCGAGCAGTTCCGGCGCCTGGTTGACGCAGTCCTCGATTACGCGATTTTTCTCCTGGACCCGCAAGGAAACGTCGTCAGTTGGAACTCCGGCGCGCAGCGCATCAAGGGATATAGCCCGGAGGAAATTATTGGCCGCCACTTTTCCTGCTTCCATACACCGGAAGACCGGAAGCGCGGCGTGCCGGAGAAAGCTCTTCAAGTCGCGGCTTCCGAAGGTCGGCTGGAGATGGAAACCTGGCGGCTGCGGAAGGATGGATCGCGCTTCTGGGCCAATGTCGTCATCACCGCGTTGCGCAACCCCGACGGGCAGCTCACCGGTTTTGCCAAGATCACGCGCGATCTTACCGAACGCAAGCAGGCGGAGGAAGCGCTGCACGAGCTCTCCGGCCGGCTCATGAGAGTTCAGGACGAAGAGCGCAAGCGAATCGGCCGCGATCTTCACGACAGCGTCGGCCAGCATCTCATATTGCTCAAAATCCGCCTGGATCAACTGGAGGCAACTTTCCAATCCGACGAACCCACGAGACGCAAAATGGCAGAGTGCATCGAGCTGTTAATGGAGGCCGTCCAGGAAGTCCGTACGACTTCCTACGAGTTGTACCCGCCGATGCTCGAGGAAGTTGGGCTAAAGTCGGCGATCCCATGGTATTTGGATGGATACATCGAGCGCAGCGGGATCGCGACAACTCTCGATATTTCCTGCGACCCAGAGCGTCCGCCGCACGAGGTTGAGCGCGCCGTATTCCGAACGATGCTGGAGAGTCTGACCAATGTCCGAAAGCATTCCGGAAGCGCGCAGGCCAACATCAGCCTGCACATCAAGGACGGCACGGTCCGGCTCGAAATCAGAGATCAAGGAAAAGGCATACCGCCGGAGATTCAGGAGGCATTTAAACGCCAGCAATATGGCAAACTGGGCGTCGGATTGACGGGCATGAGGGAGAGAGTCCGTCAACTCGGAGGCGAATTGGAAGTATCTTCGAACGGGCAAGGGACCGTAGTTCGGTGCACGATTCCGTACTCGACATCCGCATGAACCGGTCGTTCGAGATCGTTCGCAGGCGTTGTTTCACCCTGGAGGGAGCGTAGATGGGCGCTAAAATTCTGATTGTCGACGACCATGAGGTCATGCGGAGGGGAGTTCGGTCCCTGATCGAGGAGTTCGGACGCGAATGGGAGATCTGCGGCGAAGCGGCAACCGGCGCGCAGGCGATCGAAGCCGTGCAGGCCTTGCGGCCCGATGTCGTTATTCTCGATATCGCCATGCCCGGAATGAGCGGCATCGAGGCGGCTGCACGGATCGCGGCCATCGCGCGAGGTTGCCGCATCTTGTTGTTCTCGATGTACGAATCAAAAAGGCTCGCGGCCGAGGCCCGCGGGTCCGGCGCGCGCGGCTACGTGTTGAAATCGCAAGCCGCGCACCACCTGATCCAGGCGATCGAAGCCGTTCTCGCCGGAGGAGGTTTCTTTGGCGGCCCGGAGCGCGCTCCCGATCCGGAAAGCGATGCCCCGCCAACGAAGAATCCGCTTTTCTGCCTCGATTTCGGCTGGTGCGGAGTGCAACTTCGCAAGTTTTTGGGGGGAGATCATTGTAACGATGCCGCTTCGTATATTGCTTGCGGACGATAACAAAGCCCTGCGGGACGACGTGCGGATCCTGCTCAATTCCAGGCCGAACTGGAAGGTGGTGGCGGAAGCCGATAACGGCCTTGAGGCTTTGGAAAAATCCCGTCAGCTCCAGCCTGACGTGGTGATCGTCGATTACATCATGCCGGCGCTGGACGGCATCAGCGCGATCCCCATGATCCGCGACGCGGCGCCAAAAGCCGAAATCGTCGTGCTCACCGTGCACGACGCCCCTTTTACGGTACGCCGAGCGTTCGATGCCGGCGCTCGAGGCTACGTCGTCAAAACGGAGATCATCAAAAATCTGGTGGCGGCAGTTGAAGCGGCCAGCCAGCACCGAGCCTTTGTCGCTTAAGGCGTTGCAAGGGGGCGGGCGCAGCCGCCGTTCCTAAGGGATGCGGCGGACCCGCGTTATTTAATCCGCCTCTCCACCCGGCGTCAAGAGTCTGGTCGATGCCGGCCTAGCTAAGGCGGCCAGGTCGGCGACGTCGAAGTATTCGTAGAGGTCGAGGCAAAACAACTCCGGCGCGTCGGCGTATTTCACCGGCTTCTCATAGAGATCGGCAAAGCTGCGTATTCCGCCACGCGTTTCGATGTCCGCGAAAAGGCCGGGTTCGAGCGCGGCGGCGGTGAGCGCCACGACTTGACTGCGCGGGCCGGTGGCGATCACGCTCAGGCTCGGCGGCCGCCACCGTTGTTGCGCCCAGCGGGCAATCCCGATCAACTGCGCCGCCTCGAGCCCCAGCGGGCGCTGGCCGATGGCAGCGAGCATTTCGGCGTAGCGGGCGATCGCATCGCCCTTGCCGGGAGACGCGTCGCCGACGAAGAGCAGATTCAAGGCGAGCACCTGCCGGCCGCGAGAAATCAGGCTGGCCGCCAGCGGTTCGTCGCCCCCGTGTTTCTGAATGTCGTCCGACCGGCCGCGATCGTCGAGCTCGATGGCCAGGGGCGCGCCGGCCGGGGCGTCCCGCGACTGCAGCCAGACGCCCGTGGCGCTGAGGCCGTTGCTCATGGAAAAAACGTAGGACAGCGACGCCAAGCGATCGTGCATGGTGTCGGCGAGGCGCCAGGCGCGCGCGACGTCGGCGCGACGGTAGCGGACGACCGCACGAAGACGATCGCGGCCAGGTGACGCACCATCCGCTCGATTCGCCGGAGGCTCGCTCGGCTTCCGCGGCGGCGGGGCCGCCCTTACTCTGGACGCCGCTCCCGTTGGTCGCGGCTGCGCCCCGGCTTCGACGGCCGGCAAGGGAGGCCCGCTTCGCTCAGGGCCTCGCCAAGTTGCCGCGGATCGTTCCGCGAACTGGCGAGCGAGGCCGAGGATCGTCAGGTTGTCCGCGGGCAAGCCAACGGTCAGTTCATCGTAGGACCGCAGGTCAGCCCCGACGGGGATTTCGCGATCGGAGGCCGACAGCCCGAAGCTCTCGTCGAAGAACCGGTACGCTTGCTGGCGATTGTCGCGGCCGTAATTGTGAGCCAGGATCTGCGTGTCCATGCGGAATTGGAATCGCTCCTCCGCGCCGAACAGGCGAAAGAACGGCACGACCGGATCGAAAATTTCCGGTTTCACGAGCGGGCCGCGGAAGCAGCAGTCGTCCTCGGCGTTGGTGATGATCATCGTGGGCCGCGGTGCGCGCAGGGCCGCCAGGCCGGAGTAGTCCTGGCCGTCGAGGAGGTCGGAAGCGTTCTGCTCGAAGTCGCCAGGCTCGCCGGGTGGGCGCTCGACGCGCCCGACGAGCGAGGTGAATCCGGCCACGGGAATCGCCACCTGAATGCGCGGGTCGAGCGCGCCGAGCAAAATGGTCTGCCATCCGCCGCCCGAGAGCCCGGTCATGCCGATGCGGCGGGCATCGACGCGTGGGTCTCGCGCCAGATAGTCGAGGCCTCGCCGCATGGCTAAATAAAACAGCCCGTCGTCGCCGAGGCCGGCCAATTCAAGATATGCGCCGTACCAGTGATCGTTCCCCGGCCGCCGCATCTCGCCCATGTCCAGCCATTCGAGGTTGAGCGCGATCATGCCTCGAAGCGCCTGGTTGATGCACAGTTTCTGCTCGAACTCCTCGGCCTTGCCGGCGGCGAAGTGTCCCATCACATCCAGGACCGCCGGCACCTTGCCCGCTGGGAGCGGGTCAGGTTCGTAGAGCAACGCCGTGCTTTCGAATCCCGGAACGATCTCGTACCGAAACTTACGTATGCGGTATCCGTGCCCGGGCAGTACGCCGGCTTCGATAAAACGGGGCGGCGCATCGACCCAAGCGCGCGGCCATCCGTGATAAATCACGCCGAGAGCGCGTTGGCGAATCTGGCGCGATTGCTCCTCCCACACCGCACGACTGGCCGGCGCGGGAAGCGTCGGTGCGTGCTGCAGCAAATATTCCTGTAGCTGGTACTCGACGACCTCCGGCGCCTCAAGATTCGGCTGTAGGATTGGCGCCAGTAGTTCGCCCGTACTCTGCGCCGGGGCCTGCGAGAGCGCGGCGAGCAAGGCGATTAGCGCCAGAAGCGCCCGCACCGCGACTGGTCGCGGCCTCATGCGGGCCCGCCGAGAATGCCCGCGAACCACCGCACCGCGTTATCGTGATACAGCTTTCGCAGCACGGGCGGCGGCAAGGCAAGGCCGCGGGACTTCCGGCCGTCGAATTCGACCCAATCGTCGGTCGCCAAAAAGCGCCAATCGCGAGCGTATTGGTTTTCCCAGCGCCGCGCTACGTCCCGCGCATCGGCGCGGGGCATGTAGTCGAGGTCCGTGCCGTAAATCAGCCGGTCCTGATACTTCGTGATGAACGCAATCGACTGCTGGCGCGGCAGCAGCGCCACGTAGGGCATGCGCGCCGCCATATCCACGGCGAAGTTGGGATACCGGTCCAAGCGGCGCGCCAGGCCGGCGAAATCGGCCTCCATGCTGCCCAGGTGCGCGCCGACCACTCGCAACTGGGGATTCTCGGCCAACAGGTGATCCCGGGCCCGCAGAATCGCCGGCTTGGAGGCTGGATGCGGCTTCCCGTACATGTACCACTCGGGAAAATGCGTGTAGTACCAGTAGTCGGGCGAACGGGGATCGAGCGGCTGCCATGCCGAATCCGGATCGGCGACATGGGCGACGAGCGTTTTGTGCCGCGCCGCGATGTCGCGGTAAATCGGCGCGAAAACGGGATCGTCGGGCAAAATATAGCGCCCGCGCGCGTCCTTGATCTCCATGCCGATGTTCTTCCAGATCTTGACCGCGATCGCCCCGTGCGCGAAGTCTCGGTTGAGCTGCCGGATCGCCGTCGCCGCGAAGCCTGGCTGGCGGCAGCGAAACGGATTGAACGACGTGCACAGGGCGGCATGTCCGTGGCTGGCGGCGATGAACCGCCGCGCCTCGCGAATCTCGCGCGGCAGGTCCTTCAGGAACGGACTGCGATCGTCGTCGAGGCAGATGTCGAGAAGGTGCGCGTGCAGCCGCGCGATCATCGCCACGAAGTGCGGATCGGAGACGAAGACGTGCGCGTGCGTGTCAATCGGCTCGAGAGCCGCGAACGCCTGCAGCTCCGCCGGCGTGAACGGACCTTGAGTCAGCGACGTTGGCAGCGCCGCCGACTTCTTGGGCGTAAATCCGTGGCAGCCAACCGCGGCGAGAGCCAGCGGGAGCAAAAACCAGGCGACCCGCAGCCGGCCCGATTCGGAGCTCATGCGTGGCATCTTAACGCTTTCCCAGGCCGTAGGGCGCCAAAAGTAGGAGCTTTTGAAAAACCTGGTGCGAGACTGAATGCGGTCGAGAGCGGGCTGCGTAGAGAGGATCGTGCGCGGCGACACGTGGCCCATCCGCGCCAGCGTCTCGGGAACCGAGCCCCCGACCCGGTGGTAGCCCGGTGGTAGTAAGCGGCGTGCGTGCGGCGGAGCGCATGCCAGGCTAGCCACGGCATCCCCAACTTGCGGCCGGCTTCAAGAAGCGGGGCAAATTGGAGTCGTTGCATGGCGGCCCCCGGCCGGCGGAGAAAACCAACTCCACTCTTCCCTGCCGCAACGTCAGCAACGCGCGCGCCAGCGGCGGCGGCATGGGAGGCGAGGCGCGCGGAGGAGGGCCGCCGCCTCTCATCCTCATGGTTACCGGTTGATTTATTTGGCGGACCGCGCGAGCCTGCATCGCTATGGCCGGCCGATTGTTTGGCGGAGCAGCGCCCCGTTGTTCCGACTGCCCAAGCTCCAGAGGCTCTCCTACGCAAGCTGCGCACCGCCTTGGCCAGCTCGCCGCACGCCCCCATCGGCGCCCGGCGCATTCTCAGGCAGCAGCGCTTGGGCTGAGCGCCAAGGCAAGTACGGTTGTCTGGCGAACAACGCGACACACATATCATCGGACCCGGCTCAATGGCCGTCTCACCATGGGCGCAGCGAACGCACCGACGATGGGACGGGGGGCCCCAAAGATGACGGTTACTGCCCGCTCGACGCCGTTGTGTTTTAGAGCGTGATAGAGTCATTTTATAACACTCTGTGACGAGAAGAACGATGCAGGCACTAGCTACGAAAAAGAGCGACCCCACCCTAACTATTGACCTCACCGACCCGACATACCGGGACCTTTCGAGAAGCGCCGGCAGAATTGGGAAACTGCTCACCACGGCCACCGTCAGGTCGGACCCCAACCTCGCCGGCTCCCTCGATGACTTCCTGGGCGCTGTTTACGCCCTGATCCTGGCGAAGCAATACGATTTCACAGACCGGGCAGGCCCCATCGATATCGCCGCTGTCGAAAAGCGCGCCGCGCAAATCAAAGCGGGCCGCGTCCGCACGAACGGAAAATGGATCGCTGGGTTTTATTTCAACAATGCCCTGTTTCGCACTGCGGCCGCCCAACATCGCATCCTGAAAATCATTGTTGGAAGAAACGACGGAGTGCCAAAACTTCGCCTCGCTGCAGGAGGGCTCTACCGCAAGTGGACACAAGCCGAGTGGGCGCACGGCAATTTGGACAAGGTTCACGACCAGGTAAACGAGCTGAAGCACCAGCCGCGCGGCACCCACGACGCGCGAACGGTCGGATATGCGGACGCCCTGGCCGCCGTGCGCGAGCTGCTGAACGTGATCGAGGCCTGGCCGGCTGCAAAGGTTATCTCGACAAGTACGCCATGAATAAAGACCACACGCAGCGCCGAGATTATCCGTTTCCCGGCCTCGCACTTGCAGCCCGCGCCGCTGTTTTCAACGACGGGCGCAAAAGGACGTCGTTCAAGCTGATCTTGGGCAGCACCAGCGAGGGAGGCCACCGCTGGTTCTCGACCTTGGGTCCGACGTTCTGAATGCCAAGCGCGGGCGGCGGACGGTTGGCGCCTCGAGCAGCAGCACCTGGCGTGGATCGCGGCCCAGCAGCTCTGCACCCGGGGCCGGCTACAGCATTAAAACCGCGTCCTGCACGTGATCGCCGAGGAGGTGCGGCCGCTCGCCGAGCTATTGCAGGAGGCGCGACCGTCGCTATTTGCTTCGCACGATTTCCGCTAGCCGTGGATTTCGGTATGCTCGGCACATGTGCGGGCGCTTCACCGTCCGCAAAGACAGCGACGCCCTTGCCGCTCACTTCGAGGTCGAGGATGAGCATCCGCTGGCGCCGCGCTACAACAGCGCGCCCAGCCAGCAAATACCCGTGGTGTGCGTCAACCCCGCCGCCGGCCGCCGCGAAATGGTCATGCAGCGATGGGGCCTCGATCCACCTTGGGCGTAAGGCAGCGGTCCGGCAAGATAATTGATCAATGCTCGCGCGAAGACGCTCGCTTCAAAGCCGACCTTCCAGGGTGCTAGCTTCGTCCAGAAGGGCTCCGAAGAGCGCGTCGGGGGTTCCCAGCGCCAGCGATTGCTGTACTGAGATTGCGCCGCAAGACGCCCATGCCGATGCTGACGAGGCCGAGGCCTTGCCGCCCCCGGAGTGGCGGGCATGGTCGAGCGGGCGGTAGCCGTCATCTTCGGGTGAGAAGTCCCGTCCCATCGCCGGGGCGTCCGCGGCGCGTCGCGCGGCTGCTGACAAACGCGATCAGGGCGATTCCGATGCTAGACTGGGCGCACCGACGGAGACTTGATCGAGCACGGAGCCGACCATGCGTCTGCTAATCGCGTTTCTTCTCCCCTGGCTGACCTTCTTCACGATTGGCCGTCCGTTCGCCGGCATCTTCTGCCTGATCCTGCAGATCACGATCCTCGGCTGGATCCCAGCCACCATTTGGGCGGTCTACGCGCTTGGGCAGTACAAGACCGACAAAAAAATCGAGAAGTCACTGAGACGGCGGACCGCCTGAACCCCAAAACACGATAAAGCCCGGACCGTCGCTCGTGTCGCTCTTACGCGGCCGGCAAAAAAAAGATGCGGACCCGCCGCTCTGGCACGTATAGCTAAACAGGAGAGGCAATCGGGTTTGGCATGGCCTCCGGCCGGGCAGGAGCCCCCAGGACGCGCGGGCCTTCTGACGCATGCGCATGGACGCGGCGCAATTCGAGCGGGTGGTGAGCGAGCAGCAGCGGATGGTTTTCAGCATTGCGATCCATTCGCTGCGCGACCGCGCGCTGGCCGAAGAGATCACCCAGGACGTATTCCTGGCGCTCTACCAGCATCACGACCGCATCGAGTCGGCCGCGCACCTGGTGCATTGGCTGCGGCGAGTCACGACGCGGCGCTGCATCGACCAGATACGGCGGCAGCGGTGGCGGCGCTGGCTGCGGTTGAGCGAAACGGGCGAGGCCGAGAGCGCTTCCGCCAGCGAGCAGCGCGGCGACCCGATGCTATCCGCGCGGCTGCAACGGCTCATCCACGCGCTGCCGGCGGCGGCGCGCATGGCGCTCGTGCTCCGCTACCAGGAGGATCTGGATGCGGCGGAAATTGGCCGCCTGCTGGGGCTCTCGGAGAAAGCCGTGCACAAGCTGCTGCGCCGCGCCGTGGCGCAATTGAAACTGCGGCTCAAGCCGCCGCCGGCGAGCGAGCCGCGCGGCGCGAAACGAAAATCCGAGGCGAAGGACACGGCTAAGCCGAAGCGCGGCGTTCGTGCGTGCGTGGCAATGAGTCCGGAGCCCGCGGAGGGGAATCTGGAGCAGCGATGAGCGACAAACCACAACCCGAAGACACCGGCGCGGCGATGGATGCCGAGCTGGAACAGGAGCTGCGCGCCCTATTGCGCCGCGAAGACGCGCCGGCCGGCCTAATGGCGCGCGTTCTCGCGCGCGCCGGCGCGCAGCGCACCTCGCCGCGCCGTGCCAAACCTCCCGCCGTTCGGCTGCGCCGCCACGCGCCGGCTCTCAGCCTAGGCGCGGTGCTGATCGCGGCCGGTGCGTTCGTCACCGCCGGCCTGGTGCACCGGCGGCAGGTGGAAGCGAGACAAGCGCAAGAGGCGCGGGCGTGTCTGCTTTACGCGCTGCGGATGACGACGCGGGAACTCAGTTGGGCGGAACGCAAGGTCAATCAGGACATGGCGGCGCCGGGCGGCGCGCCATCCCGCACGGCGCACAGGGCCAAGAGCGCGGAGGAGCTATGAAGAGGGCGCGTTGGATCGGGGCCGTCGTCTTAGCCGTCGCCAGCGCCGGCGCGCTGGCGGCACAGCAGAACTCGGTGACGCAGGAGGGCCGAATTCAACTCACGTTCAACGGCCTCGAGCATCGCGCGGCGGAGGTGAACGAGGTCACGCTCGACGGCCCCATGCTGCAACTCGGCATCCGCATGCTCTCGGCGAGCGAGAGCGATGCCCAGGCGCGCCAGGTGCTGGCGCAGCTCAAGGGCGTGTACATCAAGAGTTTTCACTTCGATGGCGACGGCAAGTATTCGGCCCGCGATCTCGATGACATCCGGCGGCAACTGCGGGCGCCGGGCTGGGCGCACATCCTGAGCGTCCACAGCCGCACGGATCACGAAGACGTGGACGTTTACGTGATGTCAGGCGCCCAAGGGGTGGCGGGCATGACGATCATTGCCGCCTACCCGAAGGAACTCCAGGTCGCGAACCTGGTTGGGCCCATCGACCCGGCGGCGCTCAGCCGGTTGGGCGGACATTTTGGGATTCCGCGCGTGGAGACGAACAAAAAGCACGAAGCGCAAGGCGGCGACGCCGCCAGATCTAACTGGAGCCAACGATGAAGACTTACAAGATGCGGCGGGGCGGGCGGAGGGCCCACGCTTGCTTGGTCCTGCTGGCGCTGGCGCTGACCACGCTGGCGCCGGCCGCGTTCGCGGCGGCCAAGACGGAGCCCCGCGGCGCTCAGGGAGCCTCGACGTTGCCGCGAGGCGGGGAATTCGCGAACGTTGTGCAGCGCGTCTCGGCGGCGCTGCACAGCCGCCCCCGGCACAGGCGGCTGCTCGGCGCCGAGCAATTGCTCGTTCGCGGCGCCGACCCGATCGGATCCAGGAACGTGCATTTGGCGCTGTTCGATATCGATGGCGAGCCCTCGGCATCCGATCGTGAACGCGTCAGTTCCGCGCTCCAGGCCGCGCTCACCGCGCCGTGGCAAATGGTGGCGCATAGCACGTCCAAGTATGGAGACAAGGAGTCATGGGTTTATGCCCGTCCCGACGGGGCGCGAATGCAGACGGTGGTTTGCCTGCTGGAGAGGGGCCAAGCGACGCTGGTCATGGCACAGGCCGACCCGCAGGCGATCCTGAACAGCTTGCAAGACCGCGGCATCATCATCTGGAGCAAGCAATCGGTTGTCCGTGGATTGTGGGGCGGGTTGGGCGACGGCTCGGGCTTTGGGCCGGGCATCGCTTTCGAAACGCCGACCGGCCCGATCAATGTGGTGCAATTGCATGGCAGCGCGCAGGTCACCTACGAGAGCTACTTCGAATCGACCCTCGGCTTTCGTTTCGATCCCACGGGCGGCGACATGCAGACGTTCAGTCTCGACCTGACCGGGCGCTATCGGGCACACCCGGAAGAAGACTTCTTCGGGCAAGGGCCGCTCAGCCCCGGGCTGCGAGCGATGTACGACCTCCAGGAACGGGGCTTGGCGCTGACTTTCGGGGTCCGGCCGGCGCGCGCCTGGAACTTCGGCATTGGCGAGGACTATTCCGGCAACCGCGTGTTCGGCGGGCGGGACAGCCGCTACGCGAATGCGCAGGCAGTATTTTCTCCGCTGGTTGTTCCGGGGCTGGCGCGGGGCGCGAACTTGCTCGGGACGTTCGCGTTCGCCGAGTACGACAGCCGGGATTATCCGCGCAGCGCCCACCGCGGCGCTTACCTGCGACTCTCGGCGGCCGATTACGATGGCACCGGCGGCAGCAACTACGGCTTCTGGAACTACCAGGGCGACGCGCGCGCCTACTTGCCGCTCACGCGTTCCAGCGACGTACTGGCGTGGCGCGTCTTGGGCCTATGGAACCGGCCCAAAGCGGGCGCCACCGTGCCTTTTTTCCGCCTGGCGCGGCTCGGCGACAGCTCGACGTTGCGCGGCTATCGTCCGTATCGCTTTTACGGACTCAACGCGGTCACTTCCAGCCTGGAATACCGGCACTACTTCGACGACTGCGGCGCGTTCCTCTTCGGCGACGTGGGGCAGGTGTACGATCGGCGCTCCCAACTGACCCGCGCCAAAATGCGGGCGACGTGGGGCGCGGGGCTGCTATTCAACGACGGTCGCAAAAAGACCTCGTTCAAGCTGTTCTTCGGCAGCACCAGCGACGAGGGCCACCGCTGGTTCTTGACCTTGGGTCCGACGTTCTGACCCCCGAACGCGCCCCCAAGTCGTCACCAAGCGGGCTCCCCGACTGACTCTTCCCAGGATCGGGCAGGACTCGGCGGCGCCGTTCAGGCGGCCTTCAGCTTGCGGCGGGCAAGCTGTTGGCGGCGGTGTGACTGTCGCCGCGGAGATAAAAATGAAAACCTTTAGCGTGACTATTACCTGCATGGCCGCGTTTCTGTGCGTTGCGGCGCTGCCGAGCTCGGCCGCGCCCTTGGCCCAGGCCGGCAAGACGAAGAGCTTCGCGCAGCAGCTGGTCGAAAGCACGATGGCCCAGCATCCGGATGCGACCGAGGTCGGCATCGCGGCGCGCACCGCGCGCGGCTGCCGCGGCATCGCCTCGACCGACCCTGGCGACGTGGGCGAGCGTTGCGAGGCGGAAGACGTGCGGGCGATGACCCGCGGCCGCGCGACCGCGGCCAAGGAGAAGGACGGGTACGATGTTTCGCTGCCGCTGCACGACGCCGCCGGCGCGGTGGTCGGAGCGGTGGGCATCGAGTTCAAGCTGTCCGCGGCCAAGACGCGGGCGGAAGCGCTGAAGGCGGCGCGCGCGATCGAGCAGGAGATGGCGGCGAAAATCTCCTCGAAGGCGCAACTGACCAGCCGCTAGGCGGTGGGCTGGGGATCGTGGCGCCGGCTTAAGCCATGCGCGACCTCAAGTACGCCCTGCGACGGCTGGCGAAATCCCCGCTCTTCGCGGCGGCGGCCGCGGCGACGCTGGCCTTGGGCATCGGCGCGAACGCGACCGTATTCATTCTTGCGGACGCAGTGCTGTTCCGGAATCTTCCCTTTCCGGCGAGCCAACGCGTTCTCTACCTGACCAGCGTTAACCGCCGCAGCGGGGAACGCGGCGGCATGTCTTATCCGGACTACGCATCCATCAAGCCCCGGGTCCGTTCCTTCGCCGGGCTCGGGGCTCTTTTCGAGGACGACACCGACCTGAGCGATGCCGCCGCGGGTCCGATCCAGATCAGCGGCTGCCGGCTGACGCCGGGCGGCTTTTCCGTGCTGGGGATGCGGCCGCTGCTCGGCCGGGGGTTCCAAGCCGGCGATGCGCGCCCCGGGGCGCCGCCGGTGGCGATTCTTGCCTACGGCCTGTGGCAGCGCCGCTACGGCGGGAACGCTGGGATCCTAGGGAAAACGGTTCGCGTCAACGACGTGCCGACCATGGTCGTCGGCGTGATGCCGCCGGGATTCCGTTTTCCCGGCGCCAGCCGGCTGTGGCTGCCTTTCAGGGCGAGCGGACCATGGCGGCGCCGCGACTATCGCGCCTTGACCGTTTTCGGCCGGCTTGCCCCCGGCGCCGCGGCCGGCGCGGCGGGAGCCGAACTCGATGTGCTGGCACGGGATCTGGCGGCGGCTTATCCGGGGAGCGACCAGGGCCTCGGCTTGCGGGCCGAGAGCTACAGCGAGCACTTCACCAACGGCGACACGGTTACGACCTACTTGGCGCTGCTCGGCGCGGTGTTCTTCGTCCTGCTGATCGCTTGCGCCAACGTGGCCAATTTGCTGCTGGCCCGCGCCTCCGGCCGAGCGCGCGAAATCTCGACGCGCATCGCCCTGGGGGCGGGGAGCCGGCGCATCATTCGCCAGTTGCTGACGGAGAGCCTTTGTCTCGCCGCGCTCGGCGGCGGGCTGGGCACCTTGCTCGGCCTCTGGGGCGCGCGCGCCTTTCGCGCCGAGCTGATTCCCGGCGATGCCCTCTCCTATTCCACGTTCGCGCTGGGCGGCCGGGTCATCGCCTATCTGGCGGGCGTCACCATCCTCACCAGTATCCTGTTCGGGCTGGCCCCGGCGCTGCGGCTAGCGCGGCTGGACGTGAGCCAAGCATTGAAGGAGGCCGGCCAAGGGCTGGGGCTGAACCTGCGCGCGCGATCCGTGTCCGGCCTGCTGATCGTCGGCGAAATCGCCCTGGCGTTCGTCCTGCTCGTGGGCGCCGGCTTGATGGTGCGCAGTTTCCTGAACATGACCCGCACCCCGATCGGCGCCGATACCCACAACATGCTGAGCATGGACACCATCCTTCGCGCCTCGAAGTATCCTTCGCGGGAGTCGGTAATCGCTTTCTATGCGCGGCTGCGCGCCCGCGTTGCGGCGCTGCCCGGGGTGGAAGCGGTGACGATGGCCTCCAATTTTCCCGGCGACGGCTGGACGGACTTCGACTTCCAACTGGAACCGGGGGCGCGCGTCGCGCGCGTCGGCGGCGTGGTGGTGAGCCCGTCGTATTTTTCGGTGCTGGGGATCCGGCCGATTCGCGGGCGCGGCTTTGGCCCGCTGGACGGGGTTTCCGGGGCGCCCACGGTGGTGGTGAACCTGACGTTCGCGACGCGCGCCTGGGGACCGGCGGACCCGGTGGGCCGGCGCTTGCGCCTCGAGATGCCGTCGGTCAATGCCGCCAACGCACCACCGTCGGCGCCGCAGGACTGGCTGACGGTGATCGGCGTCGTGCCGGACATTGTCCAGAGCGACAGCAGCGAGGGCGCTCATGACCCACTCGTCTATCTTCCATTTCGCGAGCTTCCCATACGCGAGATGGTGATCGGCGCGCGCACCTCGGCGCCGCCGGATAACCTCGCCGCCGCGTTCCGCCGCGCGGTGCAGGGGGCGGACTCGGACCTGCCGGTGACCGACCTGCGCTCCCTCGACGCGCTGCTGCGGGAGCGGGCGTGGCCTTGGAGGGTTTACGGCCTCATGTTCGTGGTCTTCGCCGCGCTCGCGCTGCTGCTGGCGTGCGTGGGGATTTACGCGGTTACGGCGCATGTCGCGAGTGCGCGGACGCGGGAGATCGGGCTGCGCATGGCGCTCGGCGCGCCGCCGGGGAGGATCCTGGGCATGGTGTTCGCGCGCGGCGCGCGCCTGCTGCTCGCCGGCGTGGGGCTGGGGCTGCTGGCGTCGGCGGGCCTGGCGCAAGCCTTGCGAACCTTGCTCATCGGCATCGCGCCGACCGATCCGCTCACGCTGGCGACGGTCGGTTCCGTGCTGCTGGCGGCAGGCGCCCTGGGCTGCCTGATTCCGGCGTGGCGGGCGATGCGCGCCGACCCGATGGCGGCGCTGCGGCAGGAATAGCGACGGTCGGCTGGCGGCGGGCCGCGGTGAGCGGCCATCTTTACGCAACCATCTCGCCGGACGGATCCATGCGCTAACGGCAGGGGCGCGGGTTGCGGGGGCGGAGCGGGCGACAGCCGGGATTATCCGCGCAGCCCCCACAGCGGCGCTTACCTGCGGATCTCCGCCGCCGATCGCGAAGGCACCGGCAACAGCAACTTTGGCTTCTGGGACTACCGGGCCGATGCGCGGGCGTATTTGCCGCTCACCCACTCGAGCGACGTCCCAGCGTGGCGCTTCTTGGGCATATGGAACAGGCCGAAAGCGGGCGAGCTGGTGCCTTTCTTCGAGCTGGCGCGACTCGGCGACAGCTCGACGTTGCGCGGCTATCGTCCGTATCGCTTTTACGGGCTCAACGCGGTCACTTCCAGCCTGGAATACCGGCACTACTTCGACGACGACTTCGGCGCATTCATCTTCGGCGACGTGGGGCAGGTGTACGATCGCCGCTCCGAGCTGACCCGCGCCAACATGCGGGCGACGTGGGGCGCAGGCCTGCTGTTCAACGACGGGCGCGAAAAGACCTCGTTCAAGCTGTTCTTCGGCAGCACCAGCGACGAGGGCCACCGCTGGTTCCTGACCTTGGGTCCGACGTTCTGAAGTCCAAGCGTGGCCGGCGGACGGTTGGCGCTAGGGCAGGGCGCCGACGGGGGCGGGCGTCACGCCTTGCCGGTCAGCCGCGCGCGTCGCTAAAAACTGAACGGTGACCCGAAGGCCGATGGGAAGCAACGGCGGATCGTTCTTAATATGGATTATCGCTTCCAGGGTTTGGTGGCTGCCGGAGTCGGAAGGGTCGCCGGTATCGATCGGCGTCCTTTGCATGGCCGGGGAGATGCTCGCGACACGCCCGACGAGACTGCGTGTCCCGAGAGGATCGACTTGAACGATCACGCTCTGCCCGAGGGAGAGTTTGCCGACATCATCGGCGTCCACCTCTGCCTTGACCCGTCTTCCGGAAGCGTCGGCGATTGCGAACAAGGGCCGGGGCGTGACCGTGCTGAACGACTCCCCCGGATCGACATAAACTCGCAAAATCGTTCCCTGAATCGGGGCGACGATCGAACACTTGGCGATTTGCGCCTTAACGGTTCGGACGCGACCTGCCGCGGCGGCGACCTCCGCATCGGCGCGCGCCACGTCTTCCGGCAGCGGCGGCAAGGCCAGCAATTGCGCGGCCAGAACCGCGGCATCCAGGTTGGCCTGCGCCACGGCGGAGTCCCGCTCCGCTACCTCGAACTTAGATCGCGAGATCTCATCCTTTTCATACAGGGCGCGCTCCATAGCCAATATCGACTTCGCCTGCGCAAAAACCGCGCGAGCGGCGGCCGTCTTTTGCGCCGCGATTCTTTTTTCGTCATCCCGAGCGCCTCGCAGCAGCCGGACCCGGCTTTCGCGCGCGCTCTCGGTGTCCGCGATCGCCGTCTGCAACTCGGCCCGCAGATCGTCACACCCGATCTCGCCGAGGAGCGCGCCTTTCTCGACAAACTGCCCCTCCTTCACGTAAACCGCCTTGATGACACCATCCGCGCCGGCTCCGACTTGCGTCGTTCGCGAACGGCCCTCGACCCTGCCGGGCGCCGCGAAGAGCACGCTCTCGCTCAAAGCAGCCGGGTCCGCGCGCCGCTCGGGCGTCGAGCTTCCGCCCTTGGCGCGCGGCAAATACCACGCGCCCAGGGTGATGAGCGCCGCGGCCGCAGCCCCCACCGCCCCCCAGCTAGCGTATTTGGTCATCGGAGCAACATCTCTCGTGCCACCAACGGCTCGACTTGGCCGTCGGACAAAGCCACGGTGCGATCGGCAAATTCTTGCCATCGCGCATCGTGGGAGACGACAACCACGGTTCGCCCGTCGTCATCCACCTGCTGACGGACCAATTGGCAGATCTCGCGCCCCGCCTGGGCATCCAACGAAGCGGTGGGCTCGTCGGCGAGCAGAATAAGCGGATTCCCCGCCAACGCCCGCGCAATCGCCACGCGCTGCCTTTCGCCGGGGCTGAGTTGATTGGGCTTCTGGTGAAGCTTGGCGCCTAACCCGACGCGCAGGAGCAGGTCCCGCGCCCGCTCCGTTCGTCCTGGGCCCTTGGCCTGCCGCAGGGCCAGACCCAGCGCCACGTTGTCCAGGGAAGAGAGGGAATGAAACAGCCGAAACGCCTGAAAAATAAAACTGATCTTGGTCTGGCGAACCAAGGTCCTTTCCGCCTCACGCAAAGTGTTCACGGCAACTCCGTCCACGAACACCGATCCCTGGTCGGGCGAGAGCAAACACCCCAGCAGGGAAAGCAGGGTGGTCTTCCCGCTACCGGAGGGCCCCATGATCAAATTCAGAGTGCCTCGCTCGAATGCCAGAGAAACGTCCCGCAGCGCGTGCACGCGCGCCTGTCCCTCACCAAACGAGACGCGGACGTCTTGCGTGCCTAAGAAGCGGTCAAGCACGAAATACCCTCCCGGGCTCGACCGTGAGGGCGGTGCGAACCGAGGCGATGGAGGCGAGAGCACACATGGCCAAGCTCGGTATCACCATCGCGCTGGGCAGCCACCAGGGAGTTTGGATCCAAGCAATCAGCGACTTCGCCTCGCCGATGAGAGGAAAAACCACCAATAGCCCCAGCACGCACCCGATCACGCCACAAATCAAGGCTTGGGCGAGGACCACGCGCGCGACGAAGAGCTTGCGCGCCCCGAGGGCTTTGAGCGTGGCGTATTCCTCCAAATTCTCCATCGTGCTGGCATAAATCGTTTGCGAAACCACGACCAGGCCGATCAGAAAACCGAGGACGGCCGCGGTCAGAATGGCGCCGCCGGCGCCGGTTTTCATCGCCCAGTACACTCGCGCCTGGTGCGCGAACTGTTGCCGGGTAAGAACGTCGACGCGGGGGAAGCGTTCCTGCAAGGCTTTTTGGACGCCGGCGACGGAGTATCCATCGCCCACCCGCACGACGACGTACATGGCCTCGCCCGGTCGGAAGCCCAGGTAATGAGCAGCGTTCGCGTAGGAAGTAAACAAGAACGGAACGCCAAGGAATCCGCTATAACCTTCGATTTGACGGTCGATCAGCGCACGGTGGCCATTGATCTCGGCTTCCGTGGGCAGGGCCGACACCCCCAGCAGGTTCCGGTCGCTTTGGTCAAAGAGAACCGCATCAGGGGTTGCGTCCTGGGGAAATAGCGCGGGCGACGGGACTGGATAGCGGCTCCCGAGGTCGGCGTCGGCGCCCACAATCGCGACGCTCTGATGGCTGCCGTTTGGCGCGCGATAGACGGCAAAGCCCATGCAGACATTGCCGATTGCCGCGACCCCGGGGACCCCCGCCGCCAATTCCTTCATGCGGCCGTCCATGGTGGTGCCGAGCTCGAAAGCGCGGACGCCTTTGGGAACGATCCAAATGTCGAAATTGCTGGCGTCAACCAGGCGGGAGGCGGCCCGTAAAAACCCGGCCAACAGGCTGCCTTGAAAGATCATCAGGCATACGGCAAAGCACACGCCTAGAAGGGTCACTACGAAGCGAGCCCGGTCGTGAATGATGTTTTGCCAGGCGAGTTTCATGCCCAACCAGCCCCAAGCCGGCCTTCGCGCCTGGGGCCAACCTCGGGGCAACCTCGCTTGCGCCGCCGCTCGTCAAGTTCGGAATCTTCCTTCGCGGCGGTTGTTAGCGCAGCTGCCATTCCCGATCTCTTGTCAACAAGAACGCGGCGGCTCCCTCGGCCGAGAGCGGCCTGGAAAAGTAATACCCCTGCCCGTATTTGCACTTTAGTTTCTTGAGCATGGCCACCTGCTCGACGGTCTCGACTCCTTCCGCAATCACATCCAACTGGAGGGTATCGGCCATGGGCAGAATGGTCCGCGCAATTTCCATCCCTTCGCTTGCGTTGCTCATGCCGCTGATGAACGAGCGGTCGATTTTCAAAGTATCGAGCGGAAAACGGTGCAGATAGCTCAACGAGGAGTAACCCGTCCCAAAATCGTCGATGGCCAATTGAATGCCGAGCAACTTCATTTGCTGCAGCATGGTGACGGCGCCGGCGGGATCTCCCATGACGGCGCTTTCGGTAATTTCCAGCTTCAAGGCCTCGGGCGGAAGAGCCAATTCATGCAGCATGGCGCCGATGTCGGCGACCAGATTCGGCTGCAGGAACTGCTTGGGAGAGAGGTTGACGCTGATGACCAATTTCGAATTTCCCTCGGACCCTCCGCGCCATTGCCTGATCTGCCGACAGGCCTCCTGCAGATTCCACCAACCCAATTCGCGGATGAGGCCGGTCTCTTCCGCGGCGACGATGAACTCTTCCGGCCCCAGCATGCCGCGGGTGGGATGCTGCCAGCGCAGCAACGCCTCGAAGCCGGCGATCTCGCCGGTGGCGAGCATCACGATCGGCTGATAGAAATTGCGAAACTCGCCGCGCTCCAAGGCATGGCGCAAGTCGGTTTCCAACTGCAGGCGGGCGATCACGTCGGCGCGCATGTCGGCGTCGAACACCTCATACCGCGCCTTGCCCAAGGATTTAGCGCGATACATGGCGGTATCGGCATCGCGCAGGATCTCTTCCGCTTGTTCGTAGGCGGGGCTTCCCATGGCGATGCCGATGCTCAAGGACGTGTAAACCTCCTTGCCGCCCAGGTGGAAGGGCGCCTCCAGGGCCTTCATGAGGCGGTCCGCGGCGCGCTTCGCGTCGTCGGGCTCTTTCAGGTCCTCGAGCAGGACCGTGAACTCGTCTCCGCCGAGGCGCGCCACGGTGAAGGACTCTCCCAGGCGCGCCACCGTATCCGTCGCGCGCAAGCACTTCTCCAACCGATTGGCGACGCCGATCAGGAGCTGGTCTCCGATCAGGTGGCCCAGGCTGTCGTTGATCATTTTGAACCCGTCGAGGTCCATGAACAGGGTGGCAAAGTCGTGGCTTTTGCGCCGCTTTGAATGTTTGATCAGCCGCCCCACGCGGTCCACGAAGAGCAGGCGATTGGGAAGCCCGGTGAGCGGGTCGGAGACCTTGCCTTCGGTAATGTCGGTTTGGGAGCCAGCCATGCGCGACGCCTTCCCGGAGGCGTCGAATACCGCGAGCCCGCGGCTCAGCATCCAGCGGAAGGTCCCGTCTTTGTGCAGCATGCGATGCTCGCTCTCGAAATGCGGGGTGGCGCCGGCTTGATGGGCGGCAAGCTCTTGCTTGACGCGCTGGCGATCGGCGTCATGGATCCGCTCGGTCCATTCCTCCGGGCTCTGCCCAATCTCGTTTTCCTGAAAGCCCAGCATGGCTTTCCAACGCGGGGAAAAATGAATGACGTTGGCGGCCACGTTCCAGTCCCAAAGACCGTCATTCGACCCGCGCGCGGCCAAGGCATAGCGCTCCTCGCTCTCCTTCAGCGCTTCCTGGGCCCGCTTGAGCGATAGCTGCGTGGCGATCCGCGCCACGGCGACGGCGAAGTCGATAGGCTTGGTCACGTAATCGTTGGCACCCGCCGCGAGCGCCTTGACGATGTCGTCGCTCTGCGTTTTGGCGGTCACCATGATGATGGGCAGCTCGATGGGAGAGTACGCGTCCCGCAGCGTTCGCAAAGCATCCAGGCCGCTGACGTCCGGCATTTCGATATCCAAGAGCACCAGCTCCGCGCCGCTCTGCCGGACCCGCTCCGCCAATCCGCGCGCGCTGTCGGCGACGAAGGCCTGATAACCCTTGCGTTCCAGGCGACGGGCGAACATGTCGCGGTTCAATTCGTTGTCGTCGACGATGAGCAAACGGTTCGATGGTGAATTCATGGGAGTTTCCTGGCGACGAGCAGCGCCTCGATCTTCTCGCTCAGCCGTCCGAACTCGACCGGCTTGGTGTCGTAGTCGTCGCAGCCCGCCGCGAAGGCCTTCTCGCGGTCCGTCACCATGGCGTGCGCCGTGAGCGCGATGACGGGGATATCGCGAGTCGCCTCGTTGCTCTTGAGCAGGCGCGTGACCTGCCATCCGTCCATGACGGGCAGGCTGATGTCCATCACGATCAGGTCCGGCGCCTCGGAAACGGCGAGGGCATGGCCCTCCTCGCCGTCGCGCGCGGTCACGACGTTATAGCCTTTCCGTTGCAGGCGCCGCGATAACATGTCCCGGTTCATTTCGTTGTCTTCGACCAATAGGATTTTCATCAGGCCTCTCCCCGACGGGTGCGCGCTCGCCCCGTCCCGTGGACTTCGGAGCCGTCCGGCGGATTCGCCAAGGTTGCCGTCCGCGTTGCGCCGTTGGAGGCGTCATGAGCGGCTTTATACGTGTCGACCAAGGTCGCCAGCCGCTCCCGATCCACCGGTTTGACGAGGTATTCGGAGGCGCCGAGGTCCAGCCCCATCGCTTCGTTGTCGACGACGGTCACCATGATGACTGGGATCTGGTTCACCTCGGCGTCGGCTTTGAGCCTGTGGAGGACGGTCCAGCCGTCGCACTCGGGCATGACGACATCCAGCGTGATCACCATCGGGCGGACCTGTTTCGCCAGCCGCAGGCCCTCCTCGCCGTCGGCGGCGGCCACCACGTGGAAGCCCAGCTTGCCGAGGAAGCGTGACATCAAATCCCGCACCGCGGGGTCGTCGTCGATCACCAAAATCGTATGGCGGCCCGCTTCCGGCTCTTTCCGCTCGGCTCGGCCGTCGCTTGCGGCCTCGGCGCGCGGGCCTTCGGCGGTTTCCGGGGCGACGCGCGCGGGCAAATGCACGGTGAAACGCGAGCCTTTCCCGGGCTCGCTCAGGACCTCGATGCGGCCCTTCATCAATTGCACGAACCGATGGCAGATGGCGAGCCCCAGGCCGGTGCCGCCGTATTTGCGGGAAATGGATACGTCCGCCTGGGTAAACTCGTGAAACAAATTTTGTTGTTCTTGAGCGCTGATGCCGATGCCGGTGTCGCTGACGCGGAAGCGGATCCAATCCTGACCCACGGCGTTGTACTGGTCCACGTCGACCGAAACGTCCCCGCCCTGGGTGAACTTACAAGCGTTGCTCAGCAAGTTGAACAAGATTTGCCGGACCTTGGTGACATCGGCGCGCATCATGCCGACTCTTTCCGCCACGTGGACCTGGATCTTGTTGGCGTTCTTTTCCATCGCCGGTTGCAGCGTGGTCACGATCTCGTCGATCACGTGCGAAATATCGAAGGTCTCCAGATGAAGGCCCATTTTTCCGGCCTCGATTTTCGAGAGGTCCAGGACGTCGTTGATGAGGGAAAGCAGGTGCTTTCCGGCGGCCTGAATTTTGCGCAGGTCCTGGACGCTATCTCCTCCTCCCGAATCCTGGGTTTCCTCCTCCAGCATTTCGCTATAGCCGATGATGGCGTTGAGCGGTGTCCGCAATTCGTGGCTCATATTGGCTAGGAACGTACTCTTGGCGCGGCTCGCCTCCTCGGCGGCTTGCTTGGCTTTCAGGGACTCCTCCTGCGCGGCTTGGCGCTGGCGGACCTCCGCCTCGAGTTCTTGCGTCCGGGTCTTCAGTTCGCTGTTGGCGCCCCGCAGGGCCGCGTCCCGCTCTTGGATTTCGGCCAGCATGGTGTTGAAGCCGTCGATCAGCCGGCCGATTTCGTCGCTGGACGCCTTGGTGGCCCGAACCGCGTAATTCTTTTTGGCCGACACCATTCTCATGGTGTCTTCCAGATGGAGAATCGGCCGGGAGATCAACCCTTGCAGCTTCGAAGAGAGGAGGAAGGCGAACAAGCAAGAGATCAGCACCAAGGCGAGGACAACCGTCGCGAATCGGTTGGCGCGGATCCGCCACTGACGCATGTCGGATCGCAGGAACAGGGTTCCGAGGTGGTCCCCGTTCAACAGGACGTCGCGATAGACGTCGAGGTAGCCGTTGGCGAACTGATAATCTTCGTTCGGAACCTGGCGCGGAAGCACCGCCGGCCCCTGGGACTTGTCGCGGGAATATTGCGCGAAAATTTTCCCGTCGCGGCCATATAAGACCGCGTACACGATATCTTCTTTCGCGGTCAATGCGGACAGCGTCGCGGTCGCCGCCGAGCTGTCCTTGAATTCCATGGCGCCGGCGCTGTTGTACGCAACAATCGCGGCCTGCGTCACGAGATCCTGCTGCAACATGTGGCGGAACGAAATGAGATCGTAAGCAAGCAGGCTGGCGGACGAGACGACCAAGGCCAGGCCGCTGGTGAGCATGGTGATCAGCGTGAGCTTGCGCTTGATCGAGAGATTTCCCAGGATCATTGCGCGCTCCTTGCCGGAGCGGCGGCCGCGGAGACGATTTTCGCCAGGGTGAGGAGCCTGCTGCTGATCACCAACTGCGCGAGGCGCGCTGCCGCCACGTTGATCTCAAAACGGATCCGGTTGTCTTCGACGGTGAAGCCGATGATGCCGCCCTTTTGCGCAAAGTCCGGCGTGTCGCCGATGGTCAGGATGGGCAGACCCTTCAGGGAGAGCAGAATGTCGTGAAGGTTTTTGTGCTCCGAGGAGCTTACGAAGACGATGGCGCAGTTTTTGAGATCCGCGCTGTCCTTGCCCCAGGTCAAGCGGCGGACGACGAACCCGCGTCCGCCGATAGTCTTGTCGGCGACAATCCGGTCCATGACGCTGCCGAACGGGTCGCTCCCCAGGATGCCGATGACGATCGGGGAATTGGGCTGCGCGAAGGCGCTCTCCGGCCATTGGATGAATTTGGCGAAATTATAGATAAACCCGGCCTTGATCAGATACTCCGAGGACGTTGGCCCGTCCGTGGCCGCGGCGCGGGCCTGGACAGTTCCGCTCAGGGCGATCGCCAGGATCGCCGCCACGCTCGCCATTCGTCTGGGCCTCAAGTGTTTCATCGGTCCGGAATCCCTAATCAACGCAGCCGACCTCGCGCGTGCCGGCTCACATCCTCCAGGTGAAGCTCACATAGAAGCTCCGTTTGACCTCCGTGGGGGCGGTATTGATAAAGTCCGGAATGAATTCGAGATGCTTGTCGTTCAGCAGGTTGGCGACGTTCAGCGAGAACCTGAGCGTCGGAACCGGCGACCAGCCCAAATGCCCGTCGAGGGAGTAATAGGACGGTATATTGAGGCCCGGCAGGCGATCCACGAAGCGCAGTGTCGTATCCTGTTCGAGGTGCAGGGGCAGGTCGAAGGACGATCTTAGGTACCACTGCTGGCGAGGGCTCCAGCCATCGGGATTGTCGGGCGTGGGGTCGAGGCTATCGGCGTTCTTCTGAATGTCCATGTGAAGATAGCTGTACCAGCCCAGAAGCTGCCATCGCGGGGTCACTTTCCATCCTGAAAAAACTTCGCCTCCATAGGTTCCGCCCCCCATCTTGTTACTCGCGATGAAGGGAACCACGATGTGCGTGGGCGCGGGAGTGGTTTGGACGAACGGCGCAGCCGGCTCCGCGGAGCGAAGATTGGAGTAGTCGTTGTAAAACGTGGCGACGTCGAAAGACAGTTGGTTAGTCGCCTGGGCCCGGTAGCCGAGCTCGTAGGCCACTAGGTCCTCGGATCGAAACTGAGTGCTCCCGAATACCGCCAACTCTTCGGGCAAGGGCGTGGGGTTGGAGGGAGGAGTGCCCGGAGGGATCACGGCCGAGTTCAGCTGCAGCCCCTCCTCGGTGATGGCGGGCGTTCGGACGGCCCGGGATACGGCGGTCCAAACCGATTGCCGCGGGTTCACCATCCAAAGGAATCGGATGTTTGGCTCGACCTCGAAGCCGGTGAAGTCGTTGTGTTCCAGTTTCGATCCGATCGTTACGGACAGCCGCCGGTCGAAAAGGCCGATCTCATCCTGGACGAACGCGCTGAACAGGTTTAAATTCTCGTGGTTGGGCTGCAGCGCGACGGTGAAACTGGGCGTGTTCCGATCCCGGATCGAGCGATAGCCGAGTCCCCAAACCAACTGCTGGGATTCGCCGAGGGACCGCTGGTCCTGGAAATCCGCGTCAAAGGTGCCTTCGCGGTCCGCGAACAGGGAATTGTCGGTGATGCTTCGATTGTCGTAATAGGTTTGCAACGACATGGAGGAGCCGTCGGAGGAATGAGTCCACCGGGCCAAGAGGTCCCCGCCGCTGAAGTTGCCGCTATTGGGAAACGTGCTGGAATAGGGCGGACTGAGTTGCGGGATGGTCAACGTTTCGTCGTATCGGCTTTGGTCTATGTCGCCTTGCACGGTGAGGGAATTCGGGCCATGCGGCGCCCAATCCGCGCGGAACCCTCCCCGCGACGCGTTCCAGCCGTCGTGGGCGGTCTCGCCCGAGGGGTATATCGAGGGTCCCCAATCGAAGTATTTTCCGTAGACCCGAAAGTCGGTGTTCTGGCCCAACTTGCCGCCGTGCCTCACCCCGATGGACCCGCGCTCTTCGTTACCCCCTCCCGCCGTCACCAGGTCGGACTGCGTTTCCTTGGCGGGCTTGGTGATGATATTAATGACGCCGTCCACGGCGTTGGCCCCCCACAAAGTGGCGCCCGGCCCGCGGATCACCTCGATGCGCTCCACGTCCTCGAGCATGATGTCCTGCAAATTCCAGAACACGCCCGAGAACAGCGGGGTGTAGACGCTGCGGCCGTCGATCAGAACCAGCAGCTTGTCATCGAAGCGGCCGTTGAATCCCCGCGAAGCGATCGCCCATTTGTTTTCGTCGATTCGCGCTACCTCGAGCCCGGGAACCATGCGCAACAACTCGGGGACGCTGGTCGCCCCCGAGCGCTGGATGTCCTGTTGCGTGATTACAAAGACGGCGGCCGCGGAATCCGCCACCGTTTGGGCCCGCTTGGAGACCGACGTCACGGTCATGTTCATCAGATCTTCGAGCGAGGCGTGGCTAACCTCGGACACGGTTTGCGGGGTTTGTGCCGGCGCGCGCAGCGCAAGGCAAGCGGCCAGCGATCCGAGCAGGAGGAGGTGGAGCATGCGCCGCCGGAGCGGCGTGGCGTGGCCGCGCGCCGGCCCCGCAATTGAGCGGCATCGGGGAAAAGGGTGGCCCCGCCCCGCCTGCCGCTCTGCTGTGGGCTGTTGGCCTTGCGATTGGATTGTCTCGTTCATACTCCGTCCTCGTGCATCTTTAGCGACCACGAACATCTCGCGCCTTTGCGACCCCGACCCTCACTTGCCCCCGGGTCGGCCTGGCGCCACAGAGCCCCTTGAGGGCTCCGGGGTTATGAGGGCTTTTCCCCTGTTACCGTGAACTGAACCGAGTAGGTGAGCGTGTCGGGCCGGCGCAGATATTCCAGGAATTGCCGCGTTGCCGCTTGCGCTGTCTCGTCGCCCCCCAGGAACCGGGCGAGCTGGGGCCTGGCGATGGCGAGCTTCAATTCCCATTGCTCGAGGGCAGTCGGGGTAATCGCTCCGGCGATCACGTGATAGCCCTCGACCTGGACCGCGAGATTCTTCAATCCCGCTCTCTGGGCCAGCCAGAACAGCTTGCGGCCCACGAACGAGTCGAACCCTCCCGGGGCCAGGCCGGCCAGAATCCTTTCAACCGTCCGCTGCACGGCCGCGTCTTCCGGGTAATGCCACAAGAGTTGGCCGTCCAAATCCTGCAACAAGACCCTACCGCCGGGCTTGCAGACCCGGACCATCTCCGCCACGGCCTGCTCTTTGGCCTGCAAGTACTCGAGCAGCATTCGGGAGTACACGAGGTCGAAACTGTCCGACGGGAATTGCATCGCCTGCGCATCGCCGCAGACGAATGCCAGGCGCGGATTGCCACGATGCCGCCGCTTGGCTTCCTCCACGCGATCCGGGCTGATGTCGATGCCCGTGGCCCGCACCGAGGAATCGAGCGCCGCTAGCGCGCCCAAAATGGCCCCCGGGCCGCATCCGACGGAAAGAACGGCGGCGCCGGCATGGATTCGCGGGGCCAGGTACTTTTGCACCCAGGCCCGGGAATCGACTTTGAGTTCCAGGCGCGCCGCCTCGCGCGGATCCTCCATGATGTAGCCGCTCGTTGCCAGGGCGCCGTGCGTCATCGTCCTTGGCCCACGAGCGCCGGCTGCAGATCGTATTTTTCCGCGCGGCGCAGCAGTTTTGTGTAGAAGCTCTCGATATGCCGGTAGAAACGAGGATGCCCATCCTGGAGCCAGATGCCTTGGCAGTAATGGCGGAGAAACTCCGCTCCGAGCTTGTAGAGGGCGTGGGTCGCCATTTCCTCCGCGATCACGGGAATTTCGCTGAGCTCGAAGTCTCGGTAAGCCGCCGAGGAGGCCCGCAGCAGCGCGGCGGACGCCGCCGAAATGTCGGATTCCGGAAGGGTGGGGTGCAACAGCAAATCGCAACGATTTTCCAGATAGCTGAAATTCAGGCCCAAGGGACCGCGATACGCGATCGCCGCCCCGACCGGCTCGTCCTTCTTTTCCTGATAGGCCAGCCAGATCTGCCGGCTGCGCCGCAACCCGACGTTGCGGTACAGGTCGTCGGTTTCGGCAAATTCGGCGTCCCGCTCCAACTCCTCCGCGATGAGGTAAATGCGCCCGCGCGCCGCGAACGCGAGCGCGGCGAGAGCCTGTTTGTGCGAAGGATTGTAGGGGACGACGCGTATGCGGTCGTCGAAAGGCAGCGACAACGTGGCGGGCAGCGCGAAATAGGCGTGGCGCTGTACGGACGACATAGACTCGCCGATGGATTGGACCATGGACCCGAATATGCGGACCGGAAATCGGTTCTCGGGTCGAAACCAATTTTGAGCCGACAGATCGCCGCCCTTCCGAATGCTCGCCGCGGCCGCGGCAAGCATGACCGCACGCGCCGCGTAGGGGTTGTTCTCGGACACGAGATGTTGAGACATCCAGCCGTGGTGCGATGTGCGCCAAACCACAAGCGACGCGAGGCCTCGCTTCTTGTCGCCGGCCGTCAAGACATAAAGCAGGGATCGCCCTCCCCGCAGCATGCGCCGCCAGTTCTCCCTGACCTTCCCGAGATGCGGCAGCAGCCTGGCGGCTTTTTCCGGGTAGAGAAACCCCGTGCGTTCATAGAGAGCGAAGATCTCCTCGACGGACAGAGCATTCACGCGAACGCCGTAGGCGTCGTACACGTCTGGCAGAAGTGGGAGTGTGTTGACAGTCTTCTGGTCTAACGCGTCGAAGGGCATGTGGCCTCCGCGAACCTGGCCTGGGCGCCTGGCCATGGGTGTCGCCCTGATGAGGCAGTGACTCAGCGTAGGCCAAGCGGGGCGGGGAAAACGACTGACAGGAAGGACAGGTGCCCGTCGCGGCAACTTGGAGCGGCCCTGCGCCCCGGCGGCGGCAGGCGTCCCCCGCCGCTTGCAACACTCGCTCCGGGGCCGGCTGGGACTGCTGCAAGGGACGTTTACCCGGGCAAGCCGCTAACCGCCCGGTTAGACCCGTGCTTCGGAGTGAATCACGGCCGGGGGAAGAACGCGGAGCACACCGTGCGCGAGCGGTCGTGGCGCAGCCCGGGTCGCGGTGGGAGAAAGTGGCGCCATAGCGGGGAGATGGCGAAGCACAGGAAGATCCAGACGACGTCCCCCGGAACACGGCGGGCGGGTTGCGGGGCGGGGCGGGGGACGGTAGAGTGGCCCTTCACGAGGAGACAGGCAATGCGCAAAGGGCGACTCATGCTGGCGGCGGTCTGCGGGCTAGCGATGGCGATGGCGGCGGCGCAGACGCCCGGCTTTCCGCCGCGGCCGGCGGCGGCGGATTTGGTGCTGCGCGGCGCGCAGATCGAGACGCTCGATCCGCTGCAACCGCGGGTCGAGGCACTGGCGATTCGCGCTGGGCGGATCGAGGCGATGGGCAGCGACGCAGCGATGGCGCGCTACGCCGGCCCCGGCACGCGCGTGCTCGACCTGCATGGCGCGTTCGTGACGCCGGGTTTCATTGAAGGGCACGGGCATCTGATGGGCACCGGCGAGTCGGCGATGGAGCTCGAGTTGGGGCGCGCGCCGAACTGGGACGCGATCGTGGCGATGGTGCGGACGGCGGCGGCGAAGGCCAAGCCGGGCGAGTGGATTCTCGGCACGGGCTGGCAGCAAAGCAAATGGGATCGCGCGCCGCAGCCGAACGTGGACGGGCTGCCGCTGCCGGCGAGCCTGGACGCGGCTTCGCCGCGCAATCCGGTGATGCTCGAGCACGCCAGCGGGCACGCGATCATCGCCAACGCCGTGGCATTGCGGCTGGCCGGGATCACGCGAACGACGCCCGATCCGCCCGGCGGCACGATCGTGCGCGACGCCCACGGCAATGCCATCGGCATGCTGCGCGACACGGCCATGGGAGCGGTGCGGCGGGCATACGAACACTATTTGCGGACGCTGCCGGCGGCCGAGCGCGCGGCGCAACGGGAGCGAGCGCTGCGGCTGGCGCTCGCGAACGAGGCGAGCAAGGGAATCACGACGTTCGTGGACATGGGCGAGGACTTCGCCACCATCGACTGGCTGAAGCAGCAGGCGGCGCGGGGGCTGCCGATTCGGCTCTACGTGAACGTGCGGGGCGAAGCGCCGGCGACGCTGGCGGCGCGGCTGCCCGCCTATCGGACGATCGGCTACGCCGACGATCATTTCACCGTGCGCGGCGTCGGCGAGGTGACGGCCGACGGGGCGCTGGGTACGCGCAGCGCGTGGTTTCTCGCGCCTTATAGCGACGCGGCGGAGATCAGCGGCAAGAACGTGGTGGCGATGAGCACGATCCGGCGGATCGCGGAGATCGCCGCGCGCGACGGGTTTCAGCTCTCGGTACACGCGATCGGCGACCGCGCCAACCGCGAGACGCTGGATTTATTCCAGCAGATCTTCACCGCCGACGCGGCAGCGCACGCTCTGCGCTGGCGTATCGAGCACGCGCAGCACTTGAGCCCGAGCGACATTCCTCGCTTTGCGCGGCTGGGGGTGATCGCTTCGATGCAATCCATCCACGCCTGCTCGGACGCGCCCTTCGTCGTGCCGCGATTGGGCGAGCAGCGGGCGCGCGAAGGGGCGTACGTGTGGCACTCCCTGATCGCCGCCGGCGCCATCGTGCTCGACGGCACCGATACGCCGGTCGAAGACACCGACCCGATTCCGAATTTCTTTTGCGGCGTGACGCGGCGGGAGGGGAACGGCAGCTACTTCTATCCGGCGCAGGTCAAGACGCGGATGGAAGAGCTGCGGTCTTATACCTGGAACAACGCCTACGCGATCTTCGAGGAGCGCGAACTGGGCTCGCTGGCGGCGGGCAAGCGGGCCGATCTCGACGTCTTTTCCGGCAATCTGCTGACGCTGCCGGCGGCGCAGATCTTGCGCACGCGCGTGCTCTACACCATCGTCGGCGGCAAGATCGTCTATCAGCGGCCGGGGGCGGCGGAGTGGCGGAGCGGGCAGATGTTTGCCGCGATGCCGGAGTTCAACCACGTCAATTGAACGGCGGCGCGCGCGAGACGTCAGAGGTGGGGGTGGCGGAGCCAGAGGCGGAGGAAGACTTGGGCGCCGATGGGGTGCTGGCCGTAAAGGGCGCGGACGGGGGCGGGCACGAAATAGCTGGCCACGCTGGCGCCGATGGCCGAGCGCAAATAGGAAACAGTCGGTATCTCGTGGGAATAGCCGAGGGTGACGGCGTTGATCCAGTAGGCGGGCTGCTCGGGGCGGGCTAGCGCCTGCTCGATGGTCAAGCCACGGTTGAAGAGCTCGTCGTTGTCGAGGCGCTCGACGCGGGCGAAGAGGTCATGAACGCGGGCGAAGTGCCAGGTGGCTTCGGCCGTGTAGGCGTCGCTGTTATGGGCGGCGGGGGCCGTGAAGTGGTTGCGTCCCCAGAGCAGCGAGGCGGCCCACCAGTCTTGGTCGGGCGAGGCGGCGAGCGAACGAACATAGGTGAGCGAGGCGGTGGCGCGCACGATATCGTCGCCGGCGGTGGGTTCGGGGCGATGCAGGCGGCCGATCGAGACTTGGGCGGCGAGGCCAGCGGAGGGGAGCCAACTGAGGCGCGAGGCCCAGGAGTCGACGCTGGGCAGGGGCAAATTCCAGCGATTTTCGCCGGGCTCTTGGCCGTGGAAGGCGCTCGCCTCCCAGCGGAAGGCGCGCCAAGCGAGGGCGCCGGTGAGGACGCTGCGAGCGATGTGGGTAGAGTCTTCCCAATGATGGGCGAGCGGGGCGGCGTACTCGAAGTTGGCGCTCGAGATGCGATGGGGATAGGCGACGGGGCCGAGGGCGATGTCGCCGACCGGCGCGCCGTAGAGGGTGAAAGAGGAGCGGTCGGAGAGCGGACGGGTGTACTCGAGGGCGAGCTCCATGAAGAAATTGTGGGGATGCTGCGCGTCCACGATCTGGCGGCCGAAGGCGGTCTCGCCGGTCTGGAAGAGCAGCGGATAGCGGCGCTTGGTGACGGTGGCCGGCTCCAGGCTGAGCATGGTGCGGAAGGAAAAGATGCCTCCGGCCAGAGCGCGGCTGGCACGGAACATGCCCCAGTTGGTGGAAAAGAGTTTGTCGTCACCGCGCGGGCCGCTCTGCTGCGTATCCACGAGAAACGCCTCGCCCATGGTCATCAACTGCCAGCCGTGGCTCTCGGACATGATCATGTCGAGCGGCGCATCGGCGGGTTCGAGGCTGGTGCCGGAGGCTTCGTGGGCGGTTACGAATGCGGCCGAGCCGGGCGGCGCTTGCGAGTTCATTGCCATGCCGGGCATTTGCATGGCGGCAAAGTGGTCCATGGTCTGCGCCGGAGCTGGCAGGCAGGCGCCCAATAACGAGAGGGCGAGGGCGACAAGCAGGCGGTGGCAACGCGTCAAGATGGTCCTTTCAAGCCGGGCAGTGCCGGCAAGTTGGAGGATTCGGCCGGTGGTGGCGGACGCGTGGGCACGGGGTCCCAAACCGCGGCGAGGCCGGCGAATTGCGTTAGGAAGGAAGAACTAGACGCGAAGGTGGAAACGATGCGGGGAAGGGTCGGGCGCGCGCGACACGGCAAAAGCCGACGAACCGAACACGGCAATTCCAGAGGGCGCGGGAAAGACGGCTAAGCCGGGCAGAACGGCAAAGGAAGCAAGATGCACGGCCGTGGTTTTAGCGAGGACCGCGGCGTGGTGGTTGGCGCAATAGTGGGCTTGGCGCGGACACGGCAGATTCTTGGGTGCGGGGGCACTGTCCCGGGCGGGCATGCTCATGCCGGGGCATTGGGACATCGCCCCGGCAGTGTCGGCAGTGGGCGTCAGCGCGCAGCGCACCGCGCAGGCGACCGCTTGGGCACTTGAAATCGGCCAAAGCAGCAGCAGAATGGCGACCGCGCGGCGCACGGAGAAGTTTAACATTCGCCTGGCGGGTGAATGCGCGTGCCCTTCTGAGCGCGGGCGCGGCTTCGCGGCCGCAGACTCAAGCGCCATCCGGGGCAGGGCGCTCGTGAAGGATCATCCAGGAGGTTCCGAACCGGTCGCGCAGCATGCTGAAACGGGTAGCGAAGAAAGTCTCCTGCATCGGCATGAAAATTTGCCCGCCGTCAGCGAGCAAGGCGTGAATGCGCTCCGCCTCCTCGGGGCTGGCGACGGAGAGGGAGAGATAGGCGCTGCGCATGGGCTGGAAGCGCTCGGGGGGCACATCGCTGCCCATGATGTCGGTTTCGCCGAGGCGGAGGCGAGCGTAGAGGATGCCAGCGGACGGGGCGCCCTTGAGGCCGGGTTGCTGGTCGTGGGTCATCATGGTCAGGACTTTCCCGCCTAGGTGGCGCTCGTAAAAGCGGAAGGCCTGCTCACAATTGCCGCCATAGTTGAGGTAGGTGTGAAGCTTCATCGCGGTAGTTTCCCGGCTCAACACTACCGCGAAAGCGACTCCCGCATGGCTGCGGGCGGGGGCGAAGCATAAGGATGCGGTGCGCGGGATCCGCGGAGGGCTCGAAGCCGGTGGGCGGCTTTCAGGTGGTTTTCAGATCGCACCGATAGACTGCTGGTCGTGCTGACCGCACCGATGTCCGTCGGGTGCGGCTGCGTGCTCGCCGAGCATCAGATCGACGTGACCGCTCTGCATAGCCACATGCTCGGCGATCAACCCCGCCTATTTTTCATGCACTTTTGGAGCGTGGGGGCGCCGCGGAAGGTTGCGGCGGGGCTGCGCGGCGCGCTCGCCCACGTCAAAACCCAGTGAGATTGCCTAGCTGGGAGGCATCGCACGACCGTCCCTAATTCCCGACAAGGCCTGTGGGAGCACAGGTGTCGGAACGATTCGGTCGAGCAGAGAGGACTCGGACGGGAGCGGGGCGGCGCCGGCCTGGGGTTATCCATTGGACTCTGGATCGCCGAAGCACACGGGGGCACGATCACGGTGGAGAGCACTCCGGGAAAAGGTTCGGCATTCCGAGTGCGCCTACCCCTAGCCTCGGGATAAGCCGCAAGATCGCCGGGTGACATGGGACGGGGCACGAGATAATGAGGCAAGGAGAGCGGGGAGGGGGTTAGTCCATGATTCGACTGAAGCGAGCCTACGACGGGGCGGAACAAAGGGACGGGAAGCGGTTTTTGGTGGAGCGGCTCTGGCCACGGGGCGTCAAGAAGGAGCAGTTGCCGCTCGACGGTTGGCTGAAGGAGGTGGCGCCGAGCACGGAGCTGCGGCAGTGGTTCAGCCACGAACCGAACAAATGGGCGGATTTTCAGCGCCGCTATCGCGCCGAACTGAAACGCCATTCCGAGGAAATACAGCCGCTGCTGGCGGCGGCGCGCGCGGGTACGGTGACTCTGATCTATAGCTCGCACGACGCCGAGCACAACAACGCGGTGGCGCTGCGGGATTATCTCGAGTCGCTGCTAGAGGCGCCGCCGGCGCACGGGCGGAGCGACGCGGAACGCCCAAGCCGGGCGCCGCGCACGGCCTAGCCGGCGGCTCGCTCCGAGGTGGCGCCGGCGGCGGAGGCCTCGCGCAGCGCCTCTTCCAGCCGCAGCGCGCGGGGGAAGAGGATGTTGTTCTCCAGGTACACGTGCCGGTGCAGGTCGCGCTCGAATTCCTGCAACTCGCGATAGAGGAGGTGGAGATTGGCGGAGGCGCCGGGCGGGGCGACATAGCCGCCGGTGAGGCGCTTGATCTCGGTTATTAGGGCGCCGGCGGCGTCGTGGTCCTCCATCATGTGGCGGATCGTGGAGGCCTCGCCGGCGCGCATCGGCGGCGCGGGCGGCGTTTCGCCGCGGCTGACCACCTCCAGGCGCTCGATGCGGGTAAACAGGCCGTGCTCTTCCTTGGCGATGTGGAAGAGCATTTCGCGAGCCAGCCGATCGAAGGCATGCGCGATGGCGGCCAGTTCGGGAGGTGCCCCTTCGTGGTTGAGTTGGGCGAGCAGGGCGCGAGTCGCTTGCACGGCGCGGCGCGTGTACTCGTGATGATGGTGCACGATGTAGCCGATGAGTTGGCGGAGGGACGCGCGCTCCCAATGCATCATCTCCTCGGCAGGGAGGCTCCGCTCCAGCGCGGCCAGGCGGGCGAGCACTTCGCCGGGGGGAATGTCGGCCTGGCGGCAGGCTTCGGCGAGGCTTTGGTGGCCGTGGCAGCAGAAGTCGATCCCCGACTGCTCGAAGACTTCCATCGATCCAGGATGGGCGGCCACGATGTCGCGGATCAAGGCATCGGCGGTGAGCATCCTCGCCTCCTTAGTCCGATTGTCCGCGCGCGGCCGGTGGGCGGGGATGATTTTTGTCATACGCGCGCGGCGGGCGGAGGCAGTTCCTCCCTAGCTCTCGGAACAGGCAAGAGCGCGCAGCGGGGCGGAGCGCAAGAGAAAGCCGCGCGGCCCGGTAGCGACGATGCCCTCTCGTTGCCAGCGGCTCATGATGCGGATCGTCGTCTCGACCCGCGCGGCGACTAGCGCGGCCAGCTCGGAGCGCAAGAGGTGAAAGGGGACGAGAATGGCGTCGCCGCCGGCGGCGGGCCGGCCAAAGCGATCGGCGAGGCCGAGCAGCAGCGTGGCCAGCCGGCGGGGGACGGCGCCGGCGCTGACCACTTCAATCGTCTGCCGCAATACGTTGGTGTGGCGCAGGAGCGGCTCCTGCAAGGACGAGGCGAGGGCAGGATCGGCGGCGGCGGCGGCGAGGATGGGCGCGGCCCGGCTCTGGCAAATGACGACCCGAGAACTGGCCGCCACGGCATCGGCGGGGTAGAAGCCATGTTCGATTACCGCCACATCGCCGATGCTGTCGCCGGGGCCGAAGAGTCCAAGGATGGTCTCGGCGCCCTCGGCGTTGCCGCGGATGATTTTGACCAGGCCGGTTTCGATCCAAGTAAAGTTCGCCGCCGGGTCGCCGCGCCGCCAAAGTGCCTCGCCGCGCGCGATCACGCGTTTTTGCGCGGACGCGAGGCGGTCGCCGCGCAACCAGCGCGGCGGCCGCGGCGCGGGCGGCTGGGCGGGGGGCAAGTCCAGGACGGGGGCGCTGCGCATTGGCGTTGGCGTTGTGGGGCGGCGCGCCATGGGAAAGCTCGGCGACGTTATGCCGGGCGGCGGGCTCACTGCGTCCACACGAGCCAAGCGACACGCACCGGGCAGACTGCGCTAGTCCCATGGTGAGGCAGGTTGAGGGGGACGACAAGGGCGCGGCGATGGGCGGCGCAGAATGAGGGGCTAGTTGCGGGGAGGCGCAATCGGTTGCTTCGCTCGAGTCGAGAGCGGGAGACGGGAGGGAACGGGCCGAGGGCAGCAAGCTGGGCCGCTAGGGGATTCCCGCCGCGACCGCGCGGGGGCAAGACGTTACACTGTGGAATGCATGGCGGAGGGCGGCGCGGAAGCTTGGATCGATAACTGGACGCGCGAGTTAAGCGAGCGGCTGGCGGCGGCGCTTGCGCCCGCCGCAGCCGCGGTCCAGCCAGCCGCCTTGGCGGCAGGAGTGGCGCGCGTATATTGGGGCTGGCCGGGCAGCGGCGAGGCAGCGTGGACGGGCCGGGGAGGAACGGCGCTGGCGGCGGCCACAGTGCTCGAAGCGGAGGCGGTCGCAGCCGGCTGCGAGGCGGCGGCGCGGGGCGGCGCGGTTGCCATCGAAGTGGCGCCCTGCCATTTGGCAGCGGCGGTGGCCCAACTGCGGAACACGCCGGTGCGGGTGGGCGTGGCGGTGGGGGGCGAGGGGCTGGAGTTGACGACAGTCAAAATGCGGGCGACGAGCGAGGCGCTAAAGCTGGGCGCCGACGAAATCGTGTGGATTCCCAACGCGGCCGCGGTACGGGCCGGCGCGGTCGCGGCGCTGGCGGACGAACTGCGCGCCGCGGCGCAGTTATGCGGCGAGGCCGGTGCAGGCTTGCTGCTGGGCGTGGGCGCCGAAGGGGCGAGCACGGCGGCGCTGCTGGGCGCGGCGCGCGCGCAGGGCGTGGCCTGGCTGCGGCTTTTCCCCGGCGCGGGCTGGCAGCCGCCGCTGCCCGCCGCCGGCTTGCTCATGGAGCTGCCGCAATGAGTTCGGGTACGCCGCGCACCCTGCCGGGGGGGCGCGCCGCGGCGCTGCCTTGGGATGAGCACCGCACCACGCAGCTGATGCTCGAGATCGGCGAGGCGGTTACCTCCACTCTGGACTTGGACGAGGTGCTCGGGCGGGTGGCGCAGAGCGTGGCGCGCGTCATCGACTACGAGATTTTCGCCATCCTGCTGGTCAACGAGCGCTCCCAGGACATGCGGATTCGCTTCGCGGTGGGCCATCTGCCGGAGGTGGTCGACGGGGTGCGGGTCAAGATCGGCGCCGGCATCACCGGCGCGGCGGCGGCCACGCTGGAGCCGCAATTGATCACCGACGTGGCCACCGATCCGCGCTACATTCACGCCCTCAGCGGCGTGCGCTCGGAGCTGGCCGTGCCGATCGTCTGGAAGAGGCAGGCCATCGGCGTGATCGATCTGCAATCGCAACAGTTGGGCGCCTTCACGCCCACCCATCGCGACGCCCTGGTGCTGGTGGCCTCGCGCATCGCGAACGCGATCGAGAACGCCAAGCTCTACCGCAACGCGGTCAGCCGCGAGCGCACGCTAGCGCTGCTCAACGACATCAGCCGCGAGATGACCTCGATCCTCTCGCTCGACGAGCTGCTGACGCGAACGGCGGAGATGGTGCGGCGGGTAATCGATTACCACCTCTTCAGCATCCTGCTGCTCAACGAGCGGGGCGACAAGCTGGAGCACCGCGTCTCGGTGAAGCAGGGGGAAAACATTCACATCAAACAAGACGTGCCGCTCGACCACGGCATCGTGGGCGCGGCGGCGCAGACGCGGCAGCCGGTGCTGGTGCGCGACGTCACCGAGGATCCGCGCTACCTGGCGGTGAACGCCGAAGTGCGCTCGGAGCTGGCGGTGCCGCTGCTCTACCAGGACGAGGTGATCGGAGTCTTGGATCTGGAGCATGCGCGCAAGGGCTACTTCAACGAGCGGCACGCCCGCACCCTGAGCACGCTGGCGGCGCAAATGGCCATCGCCATCGCCAACGCCCGGCTCTATGAGCGGGTGGCGCGGGCGGAGCGGCGCATGGACCGCGATCTGCGGCTGGCGCAGCAGATGCAGCGCCACTTGCTGCCGAGCAGCTGTCCCAGCATGGCGCGGCTGGAGGTGGCGGCGCGCTCGGCGCCGGCGCGGGAGCTGGGCGGCGACCTCTACGACTTCATCGCCTATCCGGGGCAGCGCTGGGGCATCGTCGTCGGCGACGTGGCCGGCAAGGGCGCGGGGGCCGCGCTCTACGGGGCGGTGGTGAGCGGCATTTTGCGCGCGCAGGCGGCGCGGCCGCGCGGTCCCGGCGAGGTGCTGGCGGCGGTGAACGAG
Organism: Terriglobales bacterium; assembly: GCA_050746125.1. Taxonomy (GTDB): domain Bacteria; phylum Acidobacteriota; class Terriglobia; order Terriglobales; family SCQP01; genus JAJPKR01. The sequence goes on from JBOGKX010000136.1 coordinate 43,496, forward strand.
GCGCTGCTGCAACGCAAGATCGAGGCGCAGTTCGTGACGCTGCTCTTCGCGCTTTGGAACGAGCGGGGGCGGCGGATGGTGGTGGCCAACTCCGGGCTGCCCTTTCCCGTGCACGTGAGCGCCGCCGGCTGCCAGCAGCTGAAGGCCGCCGGCCTGCCGCTGGGCATGCTGGAGGGCCGCGGCTACGACGAGGTCAGCGCGCGGCTGAGTCCCGGCGACTTGCTGGTTTTCGCCAGCGACGGCATTACGGAGGCGGAGAATCACCGCGGCGAGGAATACGGACGCATTCGCCTGGAGGGGGTGCTGCGGCACGCGCGGGCGGGCAGCGCGGAAGAGGTGCTCGAAGCCATCTTCGGAGACGTGGAACGTTTCGTGGCGGGCGCGCCGGCCGCGGACGACCGCACCGTCGTGGTGGTCAAGGCGCGATGAGCGTCCCGGCCCCGGCTCGAGCGGCAGCCCGCGGCGGCCCGCGCCGGCCGTTCGCCTATCGCGGCGCGGACTTGAGTTGCGGCAGGCTGCGGCTGGCTACGGTGGCGCGGCGCTTCGGCACGCCCTGTTACGTTTACGATCTGGACGCGATCCTGCGCGCCTTCGGCGAGTACGAGAGCGCGTTCGCGGGGCGCGAGCACCTGGTTTGCGCCTCGGTGAAGGCCAACGGCAACCTTTCGGTGCTGAAGGCGCTGGCGGGCGCCGGCGCCGGCTTCGACATCGTGTCGGGCGGCGAACTAGGGCGAGTGCTGGCGGCGGGGGGCGTGGCGCAGCGGGTGGTATTTTCCGGCGTGGGCAAGACGGCGGCGGAGATGGATGCGGCGCTGGCGGCGGACATCTTGCTCTTCAACGTCGAGTCGGAGCCGGAGCTGGCCTTGTTGGCGCAGCGGGCGCAGCGGGCGCGGCGGCGGGCCCGCTTCGGGCTGCGCGTCAATCCGGACGTCTCGGCGCCGACCCATCCGCATATCGCCACCGGGCTGCGCCGCCATAAATTCGGCGTCGAGCCGCGCCAAGCGGCGGCGCTCTACCGCCGTTATGGCCGCCAGCGCTGGCTGGAGGCGACGGCGATCAGCTTTCACATCGGCTCGCAGATTTTGGCCGTGGAGCCCTTTGCCGAGGCGGCGGCACGGGTGGCACGCCTAGCGTGCGGGCTGCGGGCGGAGGGCTTGCCGCTCCGTTATCTCGACTTCGGCGGCGGCTTGGGCATCGCCTATCGCGGCGAGCAGGCGGCGCCGCCTCTCGCCGCCTATGCCCGCGCCTTGCAGGCGGCGCTGGGCGAGGGCGCCGACTGGACGCTGTTACTGGAGCCGGGGCGCCGAATCTTTGCCGCGGCTGGGACGTTACTGACTCGGGTGCTCTACCTGAAGGAAAACGCCGGACATCGCTTTGTAATCGTGGACGCGGCCAGCAACGACCTGATTCGGCCGGCCCTCTACGGGGCTTACCACGAGATCGTGCCGCTGCGACGCCGGGGCGGGCGGCGGCGGCCGGCCGACGTGGTGGGACCGATCTGCGAGAGCGGCGATGCCTTCGCCCATGATCGGCCACTGCCGCTGCTGGCGGAGGGCGATCTGCTGGCAATTCTGGATGCCGGGGCCTACGGGTTCTCGCTGGCCTCGAACTACAACAGCCGACCCCGCGCGGCGGAGGTCGTGATCGCCGGCGGGCGCGCTCGGCTGGCGCGGCGCCGGGAGTGCGTGGAGGAGTTGCTGGCCGCGGAACGAGACTACGTGGCTGCGGGGCGCAGGGGGAAAGAGGCGCGGCGGGAGTAAACCGGGCCGCGCGGCAAGCTTTGGCTCTGGTAGAGGTGAAAGGCGCGCACCACTTCGCGGCCCCAACGCGGCGCCTCGCGCGAAAGCAGGGCGGCAAGAGGGCGGAGCGCCGTTGGGGCGGCGGCGCGGGCCAGGGTCAGGTGAGGCGTGAAGGGGCGGGCTTCGGGCGCGATGCCGCAACCGGCGCAGGCCTTTTCCACCGCCGCCGCCATGGCCTCGACCGGTCCCGGCTCGGCCACCCCGCTCCATAGCTGGCGCGGCTGGCGCGGATTGGGGAAGACGCCCAAGCCGACTAGCTCGAGCGGAAACGCCTCGGCGTCGACGGCGGCCAGGCTGGCGACAAGGTCGTCCTCGCGCCGCGGCTCCCACGAGCCGATGAATTTGAGGGTGAGGTGAAAGTTTTCCGCCCGCACCCAGCGCGCGTGAGGCGCGCGAGCGCGGTAAGGCGCGAGCGCGGCGGCCAAATCAGCGGCCAGAGCCGGCTCGAGATCGAGCGCGACAAACAGGCGCATGGGGCGGAAAATGAAAAACGGGCCGGTTGGGCGCCGGCCCGTCCCGCGTAATGCGGCGGAAGCGCCGCTCGCTTCCGATACTCCCCCTTGCTTCGGAGCGAGCGACTTGATTGAGTTCGGATCGGTTGAGAGCGCCGCCGTCCATCACCCTACAATGCGGTATGCCCGAACGGGCCGGCGCGATTCGTCAGTTAGCGGCTGACTGCCTTTTGGTTTGTTGTTGCGCCTTGGCTGCCCGCACCTTGGCCCATCGCCGCTTTTGCGCTTCCGCAATACGTTTCCTTCCTTCTGGGGAAATATTGCGGATGCCGCTGCTCCCCGTCCGCCCCGCGTGATCCAGGCCGCGAAGAATCTTCAGCGCGGATTCAATCCGCCGCCTTTGCTCCTCTAGGTCCTGGATGGCTTTGCTGATCGTCGACATTGCTCTCCTTCAGTTAATTTTTTTTGCAGCCACCTACTTCATGGCCCTTTTCTTACTGTGCGCGTTATAGCGATTATGGCGATAAAAGTCAATGGCCGCGCGCGTCCGGGCTGGAGCGGAGGCTCGGCTCAAGCCGGCCGCGATCGCTTTACGAAAGCGGGATGCCGGCTGGGCGCGCGTGGCCCAACTCGTCATGCCGACTCAGTGTTACCGCCGCAAGAACGGCGGCCCGCACTTGGGTGTCGGTAATCGACAGAATGCATTCCGGGCGCGGGTAAGCGCGGCAGCGGTCGGCCGGACAGGGATTGCAAGGCCAGGCGTTCTGCACCACTTGCGCAACCGCCTGCCAGGGCCGCCATACCACGGCGTCGGTGGGGCCGAACAAAACCACGAGCGGCTTGGCCAACGCGGCGGCGACGTGGATCGGGCCGCCGTCGCTGCCGAGCACGAGGGACGATTCCGCTTCGAGCGCGATGAGTTCGCGCACGTCCGTTCCATTCAGTAGAACGCCGCGGCCGGGAGGCAGTGCGGCGACGATGCGTTCCTCGATTCCAGCCGGGGCGGCGGGGGGTCGGGCAAAGACGGCGCCAAGTCCGAACTCGCGGGTCAGCCAGGAAAGCAGTTCGGCGTAACGCTCGGCCGGCCATTGCATGGTGGGACTGCGCGGCACGGCGTTGATGAAGGCGAAGGGACCGGCGAGGCCGCCAGCGGCAAGGCGCCGCCGGACGGCGGCGCGGGCGGCGGCCGCGGGGAAGATGCGCAACGGCCCGAGCTCCGCCGGCGGCAGGCCCAGAAAGCGCCAGAGGGAGGCGACGTGCTCAACGGTGTGCCAGCGCGGCCGGCCGGGCGGCGGCGGCTCGGGCGGGGCTAGCAAATTGTGGGCCCAAGCGTGGCGTTGGCCCGCGAAAGCGGCGCGCCAGCGGGCGCCGGAAAGGGCGGTGAGCCAGGTGGCGGTGCTGCCGCCATGTAAATTTACGGCCAGGTGAGGCGCGAAACGGCGCAACGAGGCCAGCGCGCGGGCCCGGCCCGCGGGCGTCGGCGGCACGGCGATGATCCGCTCGACGTCGGGATTGCCTTCGAGCACCGGCGCCCAGGCCGGCTCGACCAAGGCGGCGAGGCGCAAATCGGGCCGCCAGCGCTTCACCGCCGCCAGCGCCGGCGTCGCCAGCAGGGTATCGCCTAGGCTCCGCAGCCGAACCACGGCAATGCGAGCGTTCTGCGGCAGTTCGGCGAGAACGGGCATCGAGAAAAGCTACGGCTCTTCGATCACCGCCTCATCCACGAGCATGACGGGGATGTCGTCACGGATAGGATAGACGCGGTGGCATTGCTGGCATTTCAAACCGCTCTGGTCGGATTTGAGCACCAACGGCCCCTTGTCTTCGGGGCAGACCAGGATTTCCAAAAGATCGGGACTGAGGGCCATCAGCGGAGTCCTCTCTCTTAAGCGTACAAGGTATAGCGTGGGGGGCGGAGAGTGCGAATGCAAGCGGCGGATGTGATCGGCACGGGGCGGCTGGGGCGGGCGCTGGGGGCCTGGCTGGGCGCGGCCGGCTGGCGGCTCGATACGGTGGTCAGCCGCGACGGAGCGCGGGCGCGGCGGCTGGCGCGGCGCTGGGGAGCGCGCCACGGCCTGGCGCTGCGCCGCTATGAGGGTGGATCGCCGCTGGTGTTCCTAGCCGTTCCCGACGACCAATTAGCCGGCTTGGCGGTGGCGCTGGCGTCGGGGGCGGGCGTCTGGCGGAACAAAGTGATCCTGCACGGCAGCGGCGCGCTGAGCGCCGCGGTCTTGGCGCCATTGCGGGGGCGAGGCGCGGCGGTCGGCAGCTTGCATCCGCTGATGACGTTTGCGCGCGGCGGCGTTCCTTCCCCCGCCGGCGTGGTCTGCGCGATCGAGGGCGATCCCGCCGCGCGGCGGCTGGCGGGGCGGCTGGTGGCCGGCTGGGGCGGCCTGCCCTTGCCGCTGCGGGCGTCGCAAAAGACCCAATATCACTTGGCGGCGATGTTCGTCTCGCCGCTGGCGGTGGTGGACTTTGCGCTGGCGACCGAGCAACTGCGCCGCGCCGGCTTGGGGCCGGCCGCCCTCCGCCGTGCCGCTGCCGGCTTGCAGCGTCTGCTGGCGCAGACCGCCGCCAACCTCGCCCCCGGCGACGAGCGCGCGCTGGCGGCGGCCTGGACCGGCCCGCTGGCGCGGGGGGACCGGCGCACGGAACGGCG
>JBOGKX010000137.1:0-8128 GCA_050746125.1 Terriglobales bacterium
TTCCCGAACCGCCGGCCGCCGCCCCGGCCCCGCCCGCCGCTCCCGCCGCCGCCGCTCCCGCCGCCAACCACTTACTGGTCAAGTCGCCGATCGTGGGTACCTTCTATGCCGCTCCCGCGCCCGGCTCGCCGGAGTTCGTCAAGGTGGGCGACCAGGTCGAAGTCGGTCAGGTTCTGTGCATCATCGAAGCCATGAAACTGATGAACGAGATCGAGGCGGAAGTCGCCGGCGAGGTGGTTCGCAAGATGGCCACCAGTGGGCAGCCGGTCGAGTATGGCGAGCCGCTGTTCGAGATCCGGCCCAAGCGCTGAGCCGGCAAGGGTCGCAATTCGCCGTGTTCAAAAAGATCCTCATCGCCAATCGCGGCGAAATCGCCTTGCGGGTCCTCTGCGCCTGCAAGGAGTTGGGCATCAAGACGGTCGCCATCTACTCCGAGGCCGACCGCCATGCCCTCCACGTCCGCTTTGCCGATGAAGCCATCTGCATCGGCCCGCCCCGCTCCAGCGAGAGCTACCTTAATATCCCCGCCGTCATGAGCGCCGCCGAGATCGCCAATGTGGATGCGATCCACCCGGGCTACGGCTTCCTCTCCGAGAACGCCAGCTTCGCCGAGGTCTGCGAAAGCTGCCACGTCAAGTTCATCGGTCCCTCCCCCGACGCCATGCGCCTGATGGGCGGCAAGGAGCGAGCGCGCGAGGCGGCCAAACAGGCCGGCTTGCCGATTCTGCCCGGCTCCGACGACATCATCGCCGATGCCGACGAAGCCGCCCGCATCGCCGCCGAGGTCGGCTATCCCGTCATCCTCAAGGCCTCCGCCGGCGGTGGCGGCCGCGGCATGCGCATCGTGCGCGATGAGGCCGATCTCGCCGCCCACTTCGCCGCCGCCCAGCAGGAAGCCGGCAATTCCTTCGGCAACGGCGCCCTCTACCTCGAGAAATACATCGAGTCCCCGCGCCATATCGAGTTCCAGGTCCTCGCCGACGAGCATGGCAATGTCATGCACCTCGGCGAGCGCGAGTGCTCGATCCAGCGCCGCCATCAGAAGCTCGTCGAGGAGTCGCCCTCGCCCCGCGTCTCCGCCGAGCTGCGCCAGGCCATGGGCCGGCGCGTCGTCTGCGCCATGAAGCAGGTCGGCTATACCAATGCCGGCACCATCGAGTTCCTGATGAATGGCGACGGCCAGTTGTACTTCATCGAGATGAATACCCGCTTGCAGGTCGAGCACGGCGTCACCGAGTTGGTCGCCGGCGTGGACCTGGTCAAGGCGCAAATCCGCATCGCCGCCGGCGCCACTCTCGCGGAAGCCATCGGCTTCGATCCCGCCAAGCTCATCTTTCCGCGCGGCCATGCCATCGAGTGCCGCGTCAACGCCGAAAACCCGGAAACCTTCGCCCCCTCCGCCGGCCGCATCACCGCCTTCCACGCCCCCGGCGGCGCCGGCGTGCGCGTGGATAGCGCCGCCTACAGCGAAGCCGAGGTGCCGCCCTATTACGACTCGCTCATCGCCAAGGTGATGGCCCACGGCAAGGATCGCGACGAGGCGCTGCGCCGCTTGCAGCGCGCGCTCGAGATGTTTATCGTGCAGGGCATCCACACCTCCATCCCCCTGCACCTGAAAATTCTCGCCGACGCCGAATTCCGCGCCGGCGACTTCACTACCCGCTTCATGGAGCGCTTCGCGCGCAAGCGGCCGTAGCGGCGGCAGTAGAGGCGCCAGTAGAGGCAAATGACGGCGGCGGGGCGGCCGCCTGCGATGCGGTTGGGCCGGTTCTATCCCATCCTCGACTTGGATCTCGCGCTCGCGCGCGGCCACGACCCTGTCGCCCTCGCCCGCGGCTTGGCGGAGTTGGGCATCGCCCTCCTCCAGTTGCGCGCCAAGCGCCTTTCCGCCCGCGACTTCTGCGCTCAGGCCCGCGCCATCGTCGCCGCCCTCGCCGCCGCGCCGCGCCCCGAAGTCGGCATTCCCGAAGTCATCGTCCCCGAAGTGATCATTAATGACCGCGCCGACATCGCCTTGTTGAGCGGCGCCCAAGGCCTGCATCTCGGCCAGGACGATCTCCCGCTCGCCGCCGCCCGCCGCCTCCTGCCCGCATCCGCCACCATCGGCCTTTCCACTCACTCCGTCGCGCAGGTCGAGCGCGTGCTCGGCGAGTCCTGGATTTCCGGCGTGCCCTCGCGGGCCGCCCGCCCCGTGCAGCGTGGCAGCTATCTCGCCTTCGGTCCCATCTTTCCCACCGCCGGCAAGGACCGGCCCGATCCCGTCACCGGCTTGGCGGCGCTGCGCGAAGTGCGCCGCATCTACGCCGGCCCGCTCGTCGCCATAGGCGGCATCACGCTCGAGAACTGCTCCTCCGTCTGGGAAGCCGGCGCCGATGCCGTCGCCGTCATCGGCGGCTGGCTCGGCGCGCCCGCGCCGCTCGCCGCCGCCGCCCGTTGGATGGCCGCCGCCCGCGCCGCCGGCCCGCTCCCCTGATCCATGCTCCCCCTTGCGCAACTCCGCTCTCGCTCTTGCTTTTATCGCGGTTTCCAGCCACAGTGGAACGCGATACGCCGCGTGTAATGCCTACATAACGCATGAGCTCTGATCCCGAACTGGCGTCCCGGCCAGCCGCCGCCGCCGAGGAAAGCGGCGGCTTTATCCGCGGCCTGGGCCTGGTCAGCTCGACCATGATCGTCATGGGGTCGATGATCGGCTCGGGCATTTTCATCGTCTCCGCCGAAATTTCCCGCCTGGTTGGCACGCCCGGCCTCTTGATGACGGTCTGGCTGCTGACCGGATTCATGACCCTGGCCGGCGCCCTTTGCTATGGCGAGTTGGCGGCGGCCATGCCCGACGCCGGCGGCCAATACGTTTATCTGCGCGAGTCGCTTGGCCCCCTCTTCGGCTTCCTCTACGGCTGGACCTCGTTCCTGGTCATCCAAACCGGCACCATCGCCGCCGTCGCCATCGCCTTCGCGAAATTCCTGGGCGAAATCATCCCCTGGGTCAGTTCCTCGAATTGGCTCTTCTTGTGGGGGCATTGGGGCCCGGTGGATTTCGGCGTCAATACGATGGAGCTGGTCGCGATTGCTTCCATCGTCTTCCTGACTTACCTCAATATGCGCGGCGTCCGCACCGGCGCCTGGGTGCAAAACGTCTTTACCGCCGCCAAGGTATTGGCGCTGGCCGGGTTGATCGTGCTCGGCCTGTTCGTCGCCCGCAACATCACCGCCGTCGAGGCGAACTTCCGCCATTTCTGGTCCGGACGCACCGAGTTCGGGACGATCTTCGGCTGGAGCGCCCACAATCTCTACCGCACCGTCAACGGCCACACCGTCATGGTTTCCACCGTGACGCTGGTCTTCATTGCCTTGGTCGGCTCGCTCTTCTCCTCCGACGCTTGGAACAACATCACGTTCACCGCCGGCGAGGTCAAGAACCCGCGCCGCAACATTCCGCTCTCGCTTGCGCTCGGCACCGGCATCGTCACCATCCTGTATTTATTAGCCAACCTCGCCTACCTCAACGTGCTGCCGCTGGTCGGCTCGCCCACCGCCACCACCGTGTTAGGGCGCGGCATTCAATATGCCGCCGAAGATCGCGTCGGCACCGCCATGGTATCGGTGCTGCTCGGCCACGGTGGCGCGGCGCTGATGGCCATCGCCATTCTCATTAGCTGTTTCGGCTGCACCAACGGCCTGATTCTGGCCGGCGCCCGCGTCTATTACGCCATGGCCAAGGATGGCCTCTTCTTCCGCCGCGCCGGCGAACTGCATCCTCGCCGCCGTGTCCCCACCCTGGCCCTCGTGGTGCAAGGCGGCTGGGCCGCCCTGTTGTGCCTTTCCGGCACCTACAACCAATTGCTCGAATACGTGATGTTCGCCGTATTTCTGTTCTATATTTTGACCATCCTCGGCTTGTTCCTGTTGCGATGGAAAAAGCCGGAGCTGCCGCGCCCGTATCGCGCCATCGCCTATCCGGTGTTGCCCGCGCTCTACCTGGCGGCGGCGATCTTTTTCGACGTGCAATTGCTGCGCTTTTTACCGCAATATACGGGCGCGGGTTTATCGATCGTGTTGATTGGCGTGCCGGTGTTCTACGTCTGGCGCCGCACGCAAAAAAGGCCCGCCCCGCCGCCCGCCGCGGCCTAGGCGGGAGCCGGCGAAGAATGGAACTGAATCCATGAGCATGAACCTATTTGCAAGAAAAGGACTGGGCGCGTTGCTGGCCGAGAGCGCGGGCGAAAGCAACGCCCTTAAGCGCGCCCTCGGGCCGCTGAACCTGGTCACCCTCGGCATCGGCGCCATCATCGGCACCGGCATCTTCGTGCTCACCGGCCCGGTCGCGGCCACCAATGCCGGGCCGGCGATCGTGATTTCGTTTATCATCGCGGGCATCGCCTGCGCCTTCGCCGGCCTCTGCTACGCCGAGTTCGCTTCCGTCATTCCCATCGCCGGCAGCGCTTACAGCTACGGCTACGCCACCCTGGGCGAATTGGTGGCCTGGATCATCGGCTGGGCGCTGGTGCTCGAGTACGGCTTCGGCGCGGCGACGGTCGCAGTCGGATGGTCGGGCTACGTCAACAGCTTTTTGCAAGACCTTCACGTCCGCATCCCACCCCGGCTCAGCGCCGCCCCCGGCACGCAAATCGTGTTTTACCAGGATCGTTGGCAGCGCCTGACCTCGCTGCACCACGTCGCCGCCAGCGCCCTCGCCGCCGTGCCGCACGTGACAGCTCGCTTCGACCTGCCCGCGTTTATTGGCATCGCCATCGTCACCGTCATTCTCGTGATCGGGATTCGCGAATCGGCCAACATCAATAGCGCTATCGTGGTGATCAAAGTTTCCGTGCTGTTGGTCTTCCTCGGCTTAGGCGCAATTTTTCTCGGCCATACCCACTGGACCCTGGCGGTCCAAAACTGGCATCCGTTCATCCCGCCCAACACCGGTCACTTCGGCGAGTTCGGCTGGAGCGGCATCCTCCGCGGCGCGGGCATCATTTTCTTCGCCTATATCGGTTTTGATGCCGTCTCGACGGCGGCTCAAGAAGCCAAAAATCCCGGCCGCGACATGCCCATCGGCATTCTCGGTTCGCTGGTCATCTGCACTATCCTCTACATCCTCGTGGCCCTGGTCCTCACCGGCTTGGTTCCCTACACCAACCTGAACGTTCCCGATCCCGTCGCCCTTGGCGTCGATAAGACGGGCGTGGCCTGGGGCAGCTTCTTGGTCAAACTGGGCGCGATCGGCGGACTTTCCTCGACGATGCTGGTCATGCTGTTGGGGCAGTCGCGCGTGTTCTTCACGATGTCCCATGACGGGTTGCTGTGGCGTTGGGCCAGCAAAGTCCACCCCCGCTTTCGCACTCCTTACCTTTCCTCGATCATCATCGGAGTGGTCGTCGCATTTTTGGCTGCCACGCTGCCCATCACCACCCTGGACGAATTAGTCAGCATCGGCACGCTCTTTGCCTTTGCGATCGTCTCGGCGGGGGTTTGGATCATGCGCGTGCGCGAACCGAACCTAAAACGGCCGTTCCGCACGCCTTGGGTGCCGTTCGTGCCCATCATGGGCGTGCTGGTTTCGGTCATTCTTATGGCGTCTTTGCACGCGCTCACCTGGGAAGTATTCGTAGCCTGGCTGATCTTCGGGCTGATCATCTATTTCCTCTACAGCCGCAGGCACAGCCGCGTGCAGATGGAGCTGGGCGCGGCGGCGGGCGCGAAAGGCGTCGTGACCCGCGGCTAGAAGCGCGGCTAAACGCACAGTCGGCGGCGGCGCGGGCGGAGGATAATAAACACCATGCCGCCGACGCCGATTCGCCCCGCCGCGACGACACCCGAGGCGCGTCGCTGGGGGCCACGGCTGCAGCAAAAGCTGATCGCGAGCTGGCTGAATTCCCGCCTCTCTCGCGTTCTGATCGTGGTCGGCGCGCTGGCCCTGGTGCTGACCGTGCCCGGATGGCTGGGCGCGCCGATCGGCTTCTGGGCCCCCTTCTGCCGGTTCATCTTCTACGTGGTGCTAGCCGTCTGGCTGCTGCGCCTGGCGGGAGGGCTGGTCGCCCGCGCCATGTGGTCGCTGCGCAACCGCCTGCTGGTGGCCTACGCGCTGATGGCGCTGATCCCGATCGTCCTGCTGGTGGCCATGGTGGGGATCGCCGCCTATCTCTTCTACGGCCAGTACTCGGCCTATCTGCTCAATCAGGATCTGCGCGCCAAAATCGAGCAGGTTTCCGACACCAATTCCGCCATCGCTGCTGCCGTCGCCTATCGCGCTCCCAGCCAAAACGGCCGTGCGGCCGCCGCCATCATCGCCCACTATGGCCGGCTCAATTTTCCCGCCGGCGGCATTGAAAGCTACATCTACCGCGCCGGCGGCCGCGCCTCGGCCGCGTCCGCGCCGCGCCTGCCGTCCTGGTTGAAGCCCGGCTTCAGCGGTTTCGTTACCCTGCACAACCGCTATTACCTCGCCGCCTACGCCGCCGAAACCAAATCCAATGGTTCGGTGCGCTTTCTCAGCCTCTACGCCGTAAACACGGCGATGCTCGACGAGCTCGCCGCGCGGCTGGGCGAGATCCGCTTCAACGTGCTGCGCGGCTCCGGCTCGTCTTCGAGCGGCGGCGGCCAGCCGCTCGCCAATGACACCCTGCCCGTCCTGGCCAGCACCCGCCCACTGCCGGCGGCGGCCAGCCGCTTCGACATCAAAATTCTGTTCTGGACCTCGGTGCCGGTCACCGCTTGGAACGACGGCCGCCAGTCGATGCGCGTGGTATCCATCGCCACCCGGCCGGCCATGCTCAACCAGCGCCTCTTCAGCACCTTGGCCCCGGACTCGGGCGATCAGACGCGGTTGCCGCTGCTGATGCTCGGCTTCGTCGGCGTGCTGTTCCTGATTCTGGAGTTCTTCGCCCTCGTCGCCGGCGCCCGCCTGACCCGCTCGATTACGCGCGCCGTTCACGCTTTGTATGTCGGCACCCTGCACGTGCACGCCGGCGACTTCGCGCATCGCATTGCCATTCGCTCCCGCGATCAGCTCGCCGATCTGGGCGTCTCCTTCAACGAGATGACCGATTCGATTACCGCCTTGCTCGCCGAGCAGCGCCAGAAAGAGCGGCTTGAAAACGAGCTGTTCATCGCCCAGGAAGTGCAGGCGCAGTTGTTTCCGCACGGCAATCCGCGTATCACCGGACTCGAGATCAGCGGCCGCTGCCTGCCGGCGCGCAGCGTGAGCGGCGATTATTTCGACTTCTTCGACCTCGACGGCCGGCGCATGGCCTTCGCCCTCGGCGACGTCAGCGGCAAAGGCATCTCGGCGGCGCTGCTGATGGCCACCGTCGCCAGCGCCATGCGCGCCTACCAGGGCACGGCGGCGCGCGCCCGCGCCGTGGCCGTGGGCGTGGCGGCCGGCTTGGGCGAGCGCGAGGAACCCGAGTCGCTGGCCGCCGCCGCCGAAATACGCGGCCCCTTGCAGCCGGCCGCGCTGATGCAGCGGCTGAACTCCCAGCTTTGCCGCAGCACCACGCCGGAGAAATACGTCACCCTTTTCTACGGCCTGTTCGATTCCCGCCGCCGCGAATTGTTCTACTGCAATGCCGGCCACCTGCCCCCCGTTTTGTTCACCCGCGACGGGCGGCGGCGCCTGGAGACGGGCGGCATGGTCGCCGGTTTGTTCGAGGAGACGCGCTTCGAGCAGGGCAGCGAACGGCTCGAGCCCGGCGACCTCCTGGTGGCCTGGAGCGACGGCATCACGGAGCCGGAAAACGAATACGGCGTCGAGTTCGGCGAAGAGAGGCTTTTCCAGTTGATCGAGGCTCACCGCTCGCGCCCGGTCGAGGAGATTCGCGACGTGGTGCTCGCCGCCGTGCGCGAGTGGAGCACGGAGCGCGAGCAGGCCGACGACATCACGCTGTTGGTGGCGCGGGTCGAATAGAGCGCGGCACGGCCATGAAAGTTCTGACCGCGGCGCAGATGCGGGAGTTGGACCGGCGCACGATCGCCGGCGGCATCGCCGGCGACCGGCTCATGGCGCGCGCCGGCGCCGCGGTGGCGCGGGTTTTGGAGCGCGATTTCGCCGCCGCGCTAAGCGGGCCGGTGCTGGCGCTGTGCGGCAAGGGCAACAACGGCGGCGACGGCCTGGTCGTCGCCCGCC
>JBOGKX010000138.1:0-11925 GCA_050746125.1 Terriglobales bacterium
GGCGCCGTCGCCGCTGTCGCCGCGCTCGGCCGCGCCGCCGCGCGCGACTTGCCGCCCGCTGACGCCACGCCCGTGGCATCGTAGAGCTTCGCCAGCCGCTCGTTGCCGGCTTCCTCGCCCGGATAGAGCCGCGCGATGGTCTTGGCCCGTTCCCGGGCCTGCGCCAGCAGTTGATACTGCAAGAAGATCTCCGCTTGCAGCAGCAGATCGTCGAGCGACGTTCCGTTCCCGCCCGCCCGGTCCTCCGGCAGCCCCTCCGCGGCTTCGGGCGCTTGCTTTCCCAGCTTGGCCTCGAGTTCGCTCCAGCGCTTTTCGTCAATGTGGCCGCGCAGCAACTCCAATCGGTCCGGCGCGGCGGCATCGTAGGCGTCGGCAGTTAGAATGCCCGCCAGACGCTCACTCGCCAGCTCGTATTGCTGCTCCGCCAGCGCCAGGTCGTACGACTGGTAAAGGGCGCTGATCTTCTTCGGCGTCTGCGCGGTGCGCTCGAAGGCTCCGGCTAGGTAGAGCAGCAAGGTGTGCTCGTGCCCGTCGGCCAGCGCCGCGTCCAGCGCAATGCGCCAAGCCGGATCGTTGGTATCCACGCGCCGCTCCAGCCGGCTGGCGAAGTTTGCCGCATCCGGGCTTGCTTCCCGTGCCAGCAATCGCAGGGCGCGCAGGGCTCGCTCCTCCCAGGCCGGCTCCGCTTCCTCCAGCCGCGCGTCGATCAGCACGCGCGCCGGCTCGCCTTGCCCGTTGGCTAGGTATGCCTCGGCCAGCAGCCCCGCCACCTGCGGGTCTTTTTCCACCTCGCCGCTCAGCGGCTCCGCCGCCTTCAGCGCCGCCGGCGCGTGCATCGGTCCCGCCGCGACTAGCGATTTCACGTAACGCAGCCGCAAATCCTTGCGCTCCGGCAGCAGCCGCAGCGCCCGCTCCAGGAGGCGGTAATCTTCATTCGATATTTCCGCCGCCGTGGCGCAGGCTTGCCCGGCGAATTCCCGCTCGCCGGCCGCCTCCGCCCGCGCCGCCACCTCCAGGCAGGTCGAATAGTCGCGCGGATTCAGCCGCAATACCTGCCGCCACGCCTGCAGCTCCTGTTGGGCATTCCCTGCCGCTCGAAAGGCCGCCGCCGCGTGGCGGAACAACGTCTCCGCTTCCCGCGCGCGTTTTTGCGTTTCGTATAAATTGGCCAGCGTCAAATAACGGCTGCCCGGCTGTTTTTGTACCGCTTGCAGCCGGTCAAATAGGGACTGCGCATCCAGCAGCTTGCGCAGCCGTGCCTTGCGCTCGAAGCACTGCCCCAGCATCTCGACCACCCGCGCCTTTTGCTCGAAGTTCTGCAGCAGCTCGACGATCATGTCCAGCAGTTGATCGTCGTCCGCGTACTCGCGAGCCAACGCCTGCAACTCGGCCCAAGCCAAGTCGGGCTTCTGTTTGGCGTAGAGCTTTTCGGCTTTTTCCAGCCGCTTTGGAACGTCCGACATGGGGCGGGTCGAATTATAGCCGTCGCACCGCGGCCACGAAAGCCGACGGGCAACTCTGGCCAGCGGATCGGAATCCTACTTATGTAGGGCCCCCAGGGGCCCCGAGCTTGCGCTCGGCTTGCTGTTTGACAATCTCACTCTATCAGGCCAGGGCTCGCTCCACCCCCTCAGGGGCCCTGGCCTTTCCTTGCACCCCCCATTGGGAGAGGAGACCATCGCTTGCCGCCGGCGAGCCGCTCGCAACGCGCACGTATCCACAGCGTTACCAAGCCGCTGCGTGCAGCGCCCCGTGGCTGCGATCAGGACATCCCTGGTCTCTTCCGGAACCTTGGTCCCCGCTCGCCTGGAAGCGCTTATCGCCCGGCCGGCGCCGTCGCCTGCTAGTCAAAGCCGCTCCCGCGCGGCAATTGACGCTCGAGCGGGGCGAGATGGGGCCCAGCGCGAGGCGGAAGGAGCGAGGCCGACTGAGCGTACCCCGATGTACGTGAAGGAGGCCGAGCGACTGACAACGAAGCGATGGGCGCTTTATCGCACCGCCCGCGATGCGCGTGTACCCTGTACCCTAGTAATAGCCCCGTGGACTCCCGCTTTATTCGCAATTTCTCCATCGTCGCCCACATCGACCACGGCAAAAGCACCCTCGCCGACCGGCTGCTGGAGCGCACAGGTGCCCTCACCGCGCGCGAGATGCAAGAGCAGGTGCTCGATGCCATGGACTTGGAGCGGGAGCGCGGCATTACCATCAAGGCCCACGCGGTTCGCCTGCAATACACGGCCCGCGACGGCCAAACCTACCAGTTGAACCTGATCGACACGCCCGGCCACGTGGATTTCTCCTACGAGGTTTCGCGCAGCCTGGCCGCCTGCGAAGGCGCGCTGCTGGTGGTGGATGCCGCCCAAGGCGTCGAGGCGCAGACCGTCGCTAACTCCTACTTGGCCGTCAACCAAGGCCTCGAGGTGGTGCCGGTCATCAATAAGATCGATCTGCCCAGCGCCGACGTGGCGCGCGCCAAGGAGCAGATCGAGAACGTGATCGGCCTCGACGCCTCCGACGCCATCCTGGCCAGTGCCAAAACTGGCCTCGGCACCGAGGAAGTCCTTGAAGCCGTCGTGCATCGCATTCCCCCGCCGCGTGGCGCGGCCGAGGCTCCCCTGCGCGCTTTGCTGTTCGATTCCTGGTTCGATCCCTACCGGGGCGTCATCCTGCTGGCGCGCGTCGTCGACGGCTGCTTGCGCCGCGGCCAGCGCATCCGTTTGATGTCGAACGGCCAGGTCTTCACCATCGAGATGCTGGGCGTGCGCACCCCCAAGACCATCGAGGTCGAGGCGCTGGCCGCCGGCGAGGTCGGCCTGGTGGTGGCTAATATCAAGCGCGTCGCCGACGCCCATATCGGCGACACCATCACCGACGACGAGCGGCCGGCGTCGGCGCCGCTGCCCGGCTTCCAAGAAATCAAGCCCATGGTCTTCGCCGGGCTTTATCCGGTCGAAAGCGACAAGCACGCCGAGTTGCGCGATGCGCTGGAAAAACTGCGCCTCAACGATGCCTCGTTTTTCTTCGAGCCGGAAAGCTCGGTCGCGCTCGGCTTCGGCTTCCGCTGCGGCTTTCTCGGCCTGCTGCACATGGATATCGTGCAGGAGCGGCTGGAGCGCGAATTCAACCTCGATCTGCTGGTCACCGCCCCCAGCGTCCGTTTCCGCGTCTGGTTGCGCGAGGGCTCGTTGCTCGAAATCGACAACCCCTCGAAGCTTCCCTCCCCGGGCGAGATCGACCGCATCGAGGAGCCGATCATCCTCGCGACCATCATCGGCAACGAGGAGTCGCTCGGCGGCATTTTGCCGCTGTGCGAGGCCAAGCGCGGCGTGCAAAAGAACTTCGAATATCTCGGCCCACGGCGCGTCATGCTCACCTATGAGCTGCCGCTCAACGAAATCGTGCTCGACTTCTACGACCGCCTCAAGACCGTCTCCCGCGGCTACGCCTCGCTCGACTACCATCTCAGCGGTTATCGCGCCGCCGATCTGGTCAAGCTCGACATCATGGTGGCGGGCGAGCCGGTGGACGCCCTCTCGCTCATCTTGCACGAATCCGCCGCCTACGAGCGCGGCCGCGCCCTCGCCGCCAAGATGAAGGAGCTGATCCCGCGCCAGATGTTCGAAGTGCCCATCCAGGCCGCCATCGGCGGCAAGGTCATCGCCCGGGAAACCGTGCGCCCGCTGCGCAAGAACGTGCTGGCGAAATGCTACGGCGGCGACATCACCCGCAAGCGCAAGCTGCTCGAGAAGCAGAAGGAAGGCAAAAAGCGCATGAAGCGCTTGGGCAAGGTGGAGATACCACAGGAAGCCTTTTTGGCCGTGCTCAAGGTCGAGCAGTAGTCGCTTCCACCGCCGCTTCCAGCGCCGCGCGCGTCGTCGGCCAGAGCAGCAACAGCAGCTGCAACACCAGCCCCACGCTCGCTACGCCCGCGTACCAGGAGCTGAAAACCACCATCAGCAGCATGCCGCGCCAGCTCGCCGGCGAATTGCGGAACAAATAGACGTTGCTGGCGACCAGCCACGCTACCCCTAGCGCCATCAGCACCGGCCCGAACTGCATGGGGTTGGCGCCCAGCCAACGCACTAGGTCGGCCCAGGGCCCCAGCTTGCCGTGAATGCGCACGAAATCGCCGGTGATCAGCCGATGCGCGCCGTCCACGAAGGTCCAAGTCCCCAGGATGAAGCCCAAGCCGATGGCGATCTTCGCGGAAGTGGGCGGCGCCGTGGACATGGCCGCCAGATTGAACCTAAGCCGCCGCGGAAATCAAGTCTCGATTTTCGGGCGCCGGCGCTCAGCGGCGGCGCGGCGGCGGCGGCTCGAAGAGCGCGGCTCGCAACGGCGCGTGGCTGACGCTCTGGTAGTAGTACTGCTCGAGCGGCCGCGTGCCCTCGAAGCGCTGCACGACCATGGGGGTATTGATGCCGTCGAAGATCTGGTAATTGCCGAGCGTCTCCGCCTCCTCCAGCATGATCCCCGTCACCGGATCGGTCCGCTTCCAGGTCACCCGCATGGGCAAATGGCTGTTCATGTCGAAGTACGCCGACGCCGCCATGCCGGACTCGGTGAAGAAATCCACCTGCACGACCTGCTCGGCCGCGTTCATTGACGTGCCGCGAAATTGCATCAAGGTCTGCGGGTTCGCCGCCCACGAGCGCAAGATCGCGTCGATCGAGTGGTCGCGCGAGTCCTTGGCCAGGCGCAGATCCTCGGGCTTGAGCGCCGTGACGCCGCGGTAGGTCACCTCCCAACCCTTGTCGCCGTTATAGATATAAATGTCGTCGCGCTGCTTGGTCAGCTCGATGCGCTCGGCGTCGGGAAAGCGATAGAAGCTCCAAAACAGCGTCCCCGGCCCGGCGAGCTGCCCGCGGCTGTCGAAGGTGTAGATGCGGCCGCTGCCGCTGCGGTAGCGGCTGTTCAGGTAAACGCGGCCGCCCAGCGCCGCGATCGCCTGCTCCACCACCTGGCGCGCCTTGAGGTTCGAGGGGCTGTTGAAAAGCGGCGCGGGTTGCTGCCCCGGCCGCTGCGCCGCCAGCCCGGCCGCCAGCGCCGCCGCCAGCACGAAAACCTGCCACCCCTTGTGGCCTGCGTGGCGCATTTGTGTCCCGCTCATCCCAACGGCTGCAGCCGCGCGTACCGTTCAATCATCTTCTTCAGGCCGAAGCCGGGAAACGATACGGTAATCTTACGCTCTCCCTCCACGCCCTCGATGCGCAGCACCGTGCCCGCTCCGAAACGCTCGTGGCGCACGCGCGCCCCCGGTCGGAGGCCGCTTCCGCGCCCCGCCCCGTCCCCGGCCGTGCCCGGCGCCGGCCGGTGCGGCGCAACCTCTTGCGTGTAGCCGTCTCGCACGTAGCGCACGCCGGCCGGCGCCGTATCCCGCGCCTGCGCCGCCGCGCGTGGCGACAGATCCTCGAGCAGGGCCGCCGGCACCTCGCGCAAAAACCGCGACGGCAGCGTCGGCTCCAAGCCGCCCGCCCCGAAACGGCGGCGGTAGCAGGCCCGCGTCAGCACCAGCCGCTCCCGTGCCCGCGTCATGCCCACGTAGCAGAGTCGCCGTTCTTCCTCCAATTCCCGCGGCAAGTTGAGCGTGCGCGAGTGCGGGAACAGCCCGTCTTCCATCCCCACCAGGAACACTGCCGGAAACTCCAGTCCCTTGGCGGCGTGCAGCGTCATCAGCGTTACCGGCGCGGCCGCGTCGTATTCGTCCTGATCGTTCACCAGCGCCGCGTGGTCGAGAAATTCTTGCAGGCTCTCTTCCCGCTCCGCCGAATCGGCCGCCGCGTTCAGCAGTTCCTCGATGTTCTCCAGCCGCGCTTGCGCCTCCGGCGTGTCCTCGCGCTCGAGCTGGCGTGCGTAGCCGGTGCGCTCGAGCGTCCGGCGCAGCAGTTCACGTGGCCGCGCGCCCGCCGCCGCCAGCCCGCACAGTTCCTCGAGCAGGCCGCGAAAGTCGCCGAGCGCCGCCGCCGCGCGCGCCGGCAGCGGCGAGGGTTGCCGGCCGAGCAAGCGCACCAGCGCCGCCCAGATCGGCTCGCCGGCCGCCTCGGCCTCGCGCTCGATGACGTCCAAGGTGGCGCGCCCGATGCCCCGCGGCGGCGTATTGACGATGCGCAGCAGCGACACGGAATCGGCCGGATTGGTCGCCGCCTTCAAATAACCCAGCAGGTCCTTCACTTCGGCGCGTTCGTAGAAGCTGAAGCCGCCCACCACCTTGTAGCGCAAATCGTAGCGCCGCAGCGCCTCTTCGAAAGGCCGCGACTGCGCGTTGGTGCGGTACAGAACCGCCGCATGGCTGTCGGGCTGCTGGTTTAGGCGGCGGCGAATGGCGTCGGCGACGAAGAGCGCCTCGTTTTCGCCGTCCGGCGCCACATAGAGCCCCACCGTTTCTCCGCCTCCCGCCTCTGTCCACAGCGTCTTGCCCTTGCGCTCGAGATTGTTGGCCACCACCGCGGAGGCGGCGTCGAGGATGTTGCGCGTGGAGCGGTAGTTCTGCTCCAGGCGCACCACCCGCGCCGCGGGAAAGTCGCGCTCGAAGTCGAGGATGTTGCGCAGATCAGCGCCGCGCCAGGAGTAGATGCTCTGATCCTCGTCGCCTACCACGCAAAGGTTTTGCCGCCGCGCGGTGAGCAGGCGCAGCAGATTGTACTGCGGCCGGTTGGTGTCTTGGTACTCGTCCACGTGCAAATAGTGGAAGCGCTCGTTCAGCCGTTCCGCCGTCTCCGGACTCTCGCGCAGCAGGCGCTCGGTTTCGAGCAGCAAGTCGTCGAAATCGAGCGCGTTGGCCTGCCGCAGCGCCGCCTGGTAGCGTGCGTACATGGCGGCGATGCGTTCGCTGCGCGGATCGCCGGATCTCGCCAGCATCGTCGCCGGATCGTTTCCCTGGTTCTTGGCGTGCGAGATGCGCGCCAGCACGCCGCGCGGCGGCAGCTGCTTGTCGTCGAGCCCGATCTGCTTCGCGATTGCCTTGATCAGCGCCAGTTGCTCGTCGTCGGCGTAGATCGCGAAGTCCGTCCGCCCGCCGATGGCGCGGTAGTCGGCCCGCAGGGCGCGCACGCAGAACGAGTGGAAGGTCGCGATCAGCGGCGTCGCCCCGCCGCCGATCCCGGCCGCCACCCGCTCCTTCATCTCCCCCGCCGCCTTGTTGGTGAAGGTCATCGCCAGGATGGCCCCCGCCGGCACGCGATGGGCGCGAATCAGGTGGATGATGCGCCGCGTGATCACCCGCGTCTTGCCGCTGCCCGCGCCCGCCAGAATCAGCAGCGGGCCCTCGGTAAGTTCCACGGCTTCGCGTTGGCGGGGATTGAGATCGTCGAGCGGGTCGGACATCCTCCTTTCATTTTAGGGGAGCGCCGCCAGCCTGGCTCGCCACGCGCCGCGGCCGCCCGCCCCGAGCCCGCTCGCACTTCCCCTTGCCCTTCGACAAGAAAGAGGTTAAATTGGTCTTGTCGAAGCGAAAAGGGAAGGAAGCTGTTCATGGGCGAAGAGCTGGAACTGCCGCAGGGAACGCTGGAGTTGCTGATCTTGAAGACGCTGGCCACCGGGCCGCGCCATGGCTGGGCGGTGGGCGAGCGACTGCGCCAGATCTCCTCGGCGGCGCTGAGGGTGGGGCAGGGTTCGCTTTACCCGGCGCTGCATCGCCTGGAGCGGCGCGGCTGGATCAAGGCGCGCTGGGGCGCCTCCGAGCATAACCGCCGCGCGAAGTTCTACGAACTGACCGCCGCCGGCCGCCGCCGCTTGGCGACGCAAGAGGCCGGCTGGCATCGGCTGACGGGCGTCGTGGCGCGCGTGCTCGAAGAAGGATCATGCTGAGCGACCTGCGTTACCGCTGGCGCGCCTGGCGGCGGCGCGACGCCGTCGAGGGCGAGCTCGAAGACGAGTTGCGCGACCACCTCGACCATGCCGCCGCCGCCCTCGTCGCCGCCGGCCTATCCCCCGCGGAGGCGCGCCGCCGCGCCCGTCTCGAGCTGGGCGGTCCGGAACAGGTCAAGGAACGCTGCCGCGACTCCTGGGGCCTGGCCGCGCTCGAAGCGCTGGGACGCGATTGCCGCCTGGCGCTCCGCTCCTGGCTCCGCAATCCCCTTTGGACCGCCGTTGTCATCCTCACCCTCGCCCTCGGCATCGGCGCCAACTCCGCCATCTTCGCCGTCGCCGACGCCGTGCTGCTGCGCCCCCTGCCGTTTCCGCAACCGCAAGAGCTGGTCAACGTGGTCGGCGTCGGCCCGCCGGGGAGCGGCGTGTTCGGCGCCTCGTACGCGGATTACGTCGCCTGGCGCGACCAAGCCACCGCCTTCAGCGGGTTGGCGGCCGACCAAGCCCACGATCTCACGCTGACCGGCCACGGCCAGCCCACGACCGTGCACGCGGCGGTGGTGACGCCTGATCTATTTGCGACGCTCGAAGCGCGGCCGCTCGCTGGCCGCGTGCTCGGGCCGAATGACGCCGGCCGCGGCGCGGCGCCGGTGGCAATGGTCAGCGAGCGCCTGTGGCGCGGCTATTTCGGCGCCGAACCGCAGTTGATCGGACACGCCATCGCGCTCGATCACCGCGCCTTCACCGTTGTCGGCATCATGCCGGCCGGCTTCCGATTCCCGCCCCGCAATCCGCCGAACGACGTATGGATCCCGCTGGCGCAAGATCCGCTCTTCGGCAGTTGGATGAGCGTGCGCGGCCGGCATTACCTGCCTGTGGAAGGACGGCTTCGCCAGGGTGTTTCGCTTGTCCAAGCGCAGGCGCAACTCGGCGCCATCATGCAGCGCTTGGCCGGCGCCGATCCGGCCGACGATGGTGGTTTCACCGTCCAGTTGCAGCCGCTGCGCCAGCGCATCGTGGGCGATGCCGCCCCGGCTCTGCTGCTCTTGCTCGCCGCCGCCGGACTGGTCTTGCTGCTGGCCTGCGCCAACGTCGCGAACCTGCTTCTGGCGCGGGCGATCTCCCGCGAAAAGGAGATCGCCCTGCGGCTCGCGCTCGGTGCCGGCCGCGGCCGCGTGATGCGGCAGGCCCTGGCGGAGAGCACCTTGCTCGGCGCCGCCGGTGGCCTGGCCGGCATCGCATTGTGCGTCGCCGGCGTACCCGCCCTGCGCGCCCTGCTGCCCTCGAGCCTGCCCCGCCTCGACACCGCGCAGGTCAACGCGGGCGTGCTGGGCTTCGCCGTCCTGATCTCCGTCCTCGCCACGCTGGCCTTCGGGTTAGTGCCCGCCATTGTGGCCGCGCGCGGAGCGCCGCAAGCGGTTTTGCGGGAAAGCGGCGGGCGCTCGAGCGAGGGCCGCGGACGGCGCCGCGCCCGCGCCATTCTCGCCGCCTCGCAAGTGGCCCTGGCGACCGTCCTGCTGGTCGGCGCCGGTCTGCTGTTGCGCAGCCTCTCGGCCTTGCTCGACGTCAATCCCGGCTTCGCGACCGAACACCTGATTCGCGCCGACGTCTCCTTGCCGCGCTACCAATACTCGACCCCGCGGCAATGGTCCGATTTCGCCCGCGCCTTGTTGCCGCGAATTCAAAACACGCCCGGGCTGCGCGATAGCGCGCTTGGGATACCGCTGCCGCTGGTTTCGCAGCAAGTGCCCATGGGTTTCGCCATCGTGGGCGCTCCGCCTCGGCCGCGCGGCAGAGGCCCGGCCGCCGATTACGTCTCGATCAGCCCCAGCTATTTCCAGGTGATGCGCATCCCCCTATTGCGCGGCCGCTTGTTCACTTCTCGGGACGCCTTCATGGGTCCGGCCGTAACCATGATCAGCGCCGCCACGGCGCGCCGGTATTTCCCCAGCCAAAATCCTATCGGCCGGCATCTGATCTTCGGCTTCCCTCCCGGCACGAGAATCGACTGGCGCGTCGTCGGCGTTGTTGGCGACGTGCGCGCCGAAGCGCTCAGCGAGCCGCCCGGCCCGATGTTGTACGTCCCCTTCGCGCAAGCGCCCTTCTGGGGCGCGGAGGTCGTCACGCGCACCTCCCTGGCGCCGGCCGCCGTCGCCAGCGCCATCCGCGCCGATTTGGCTGGCGTGGATCCCGACCTGCCGGTCACCGATCTCGCCACGTTTCCCGCCGCCCTGACGTCGGACATGGCTGGCCCCCGCTCTCGCGCGCTGCTGCTCGGCGTATTCGGCGCCGTGGCTTTGCTGCTCGCGGCCCTGGGCATTTTCGGAGTGATCTCGTTTTGGGTTTCGCGGCGCACGCAAGAGCTGGGCATTCGCATGGCGCTCGGGGCGCAATCGGGCACGATTCTGCGCCTAATCGTCGGCCAGGGGGCGAGGCTGGCGCTGCTGGGCCTCGGCGTCGGTGTCGTCCTCGCTTGGCTCTTATCTCGGGAAATGGGCGCGCTGCTCTTCGGTGTTTCGCCCGCCGATCCCGCCGCCTTTTCCGGCGCCGTCGTTCTGCTCTTCTCGGTGGCCCTCGCGGCCAGCTATTTGCCCGCGCGCTTCGCGATCCGCGCGGAGCCGCTTAAGGCGCTGCGCCACGAGTAGTGGTGCGGCGTAAGGGCAGGCCGCTCGGCTCGCCTGTACCGGCGAGCGGGCCAGCCGTACTGCGGCACCTCGTGCCGGCCCGAGGCCGAGGGCTATACTCGACATATTCGCGGCGCGATGTTTTGGCTTTATTCCATCGTCCTTGCCCTGGGGCTGCTGGCGATCAGCCCGGTGCTGCTGCTCAAGGATACGCAGAACGGCCGTTATACCCGCTTCTTGGGCGAGCGCTTCGGCCGCCTTCCCAAGCTAGAAGAGGCCGGCGCCATTTGGCTGCACGCCGTCTCGGTGGGCGAAGCATTGGCCATCGAACGGCTCATCGCCATGCTGCGCGACGAATTCCCCGAGCGGCCCATTGTGCTCTCCGTCACCACCGCCGCGGCGCGCGGCGTGGTGGAGCGGCGCATGCCGGCGCAGCGGCTGTTCTATTTCCCGCTCGATTTCCGCTGGGTGGCGCGCCGTTCCTTGCGCGCCGTGCGGCCGGCCTTGGTGCTGATCGTCGAGACCGAGATTTGGCCCAACTTCTTGCGCGAGGCCCGCGCCGCCGGCGTGCCGGTTGCCTTCATCAACGGCCGCATCTCCGGGCGAAGCTACGCTCGCTACCGCCTGGTGCGGCGCCTGATGCGCCGCGCCCTGGGTGGCGTGACGTGCTGGCTGATGCAGACGCAGACGGACGCCGACCGTTGCCTCGACCTGGGCGCGCGGCCGGAGCGCGTGCAAGTCGCCGGCAATCTGAAATTCGACCTCGTGCCGCCCGAGAAACGCGCCCTGCTGCGCTTGCTGGCCGTTAAATTCCGCGATGCGGGCGTGAATCACGTGCTAGTCGCCGGCAGCACCATGGAGGGCGAAGAGGCGATCTTGCTGGACACGTTCGCCGGCGTGCGCGAGCGCTTTCCCCGCGCGCTTTTGATCCTGGCCCCGCGCCATCCGCAGCGCTTCGAGGCCGTCGCCGAAATGCTGGCCCGCGGTCTACTGCCCTGGTCGCGGCGTACCCGCCTCGAGAGCGATGGCGTGCAGGCCGGCGGCGTGCTGCTGCTCGACAGTTTGGGCGAGCTAGCCACCGTGTACCGCTACGCCGATATCGCGTTCATCGGCGGCAGCCTGGTGCCCCATGGCGGCCACAATCTTCTCGAGCCGGCCTATTTCGGCGCCCCCATCGTCTTCGGCCCCTCGATGCACAACTTCGCCGCCATCGCCGAGGAATTCCTGGCCGCCCATGCCGCCTTCCGCGCCGACAGCGCCGCCGAGCTGTGCCACGTCATCCTGCGCCTTCTCGACGACAACCGGCTGCGGGAGGAGATGGGGCGCGGCGCGCGCCGGCTGCTCGAATCCAAGCGCGGCGCCACCGCGCGCGTGGTCGAGGTCGTGCGCCCGCTTTTGAGCGCCGCGCCCGCCCGCGCCCCGCTCCCCGCCGATACCCCATGACTGCTGCCGCGCCCGCCCGCGCCGCCAAGCCGCACCGCGCCTGGGCGGCGCC
>JBOGKX010000139.1:0-12138 GCA_050746125.1 Terriglobales bacterium
CGCCTTGGCGGCGGCTTGCGCCATGCTTTGGGTCAGCGAGGCGTTCGCCCAAACGCTGGTCGCCCCCGGCCGGATGCTCGGCGTCAACCAATTCCTCCTCGTGCAATGGCTGGCGCCGGCCGCCTCGGAATTGCCGGAATTCGTGATCGTGGCCATCTTCGCCTGGCGCGCCGCCACCGGCCGCGCGCTCGAGGCGCTGGTCTCCTCCAAGGTCAACCAGTGGACCCTGTTGGTCGCGTTTCTGCCCTTGATCTTTTCCGCCAGCCGCGGCCATTGGGCCGCCTTGCCGCTGTCGCCGCTGCAAGAAAAGGAACTATTGTTGACCGCGGCGCAATCGCTTTTTGCCAGCCTCATTCTGCTCGACTTGTCGCTGCACTGGAGCGAAGCGCTGGCGTTGTGGGTGCTTTTCACCGCCCAGCTTGCCGTGCCGCACTGGCGGGAGGCGATGATTTACATCTATTTCGGCTGCGCGCTGCTGGCGCTGATCCTGCACCGCCGCGGCCTGTGGGACGCGCTGCGCGCCATCCGGCATCCGCCCATGCGCTTGGCGCCGACCTCGGAAGCGCGCGGATCGCGGCTGCGCCGCTGACCATTTCCGGCGGCATCAGGTTGTCCAATGGCGGGGGTGCCTGTATGATGAGGGTTTACCCGGCGCGATTTTCTCGCGGTGCGGACCGGGACCGAAGGAAACAGGACGGAAGGCATGGCCGAAAACATCGAAGAACGAGTCAAACAAATCGTCGTCGAAAAGCTCAGCGTGGAACCCAGCGAAGTGACCCCCACCGCCTCGTTCGTCGAGGACCTGGGCGCCGATTCGCTCGATCTCGTCGAGCTGGTCATGGAGTTCGAGGAAGCCTTCGGCATCGAGATCCCCGACGAAGACGCGGAAAAGATCCGGCGCGTGCAAGAAGCGGTAGCCTATATTCAGGCGCACGTAAAGGCCTAGCCCATCGTGTCTCGTCGCGTTGTCGCAACCGGAGTCGGCCTGATCTGCGCCGTCGGCCTGACCGCCCCGGAAACCTGGGAAGGGTTGTTGGCGGGCCGCTCCGGCGTGGCCCCCATCACCCACTTCGACGCCGCGCAGTTTGCCTGCCGCATCGCCGCCGAGGTCAAGGGCTTCGATCCGCTCGCCTTCGTCGAGAAAAAAGAAGTCAAGAAAATGGGCCGGTTCATTCAACTGGTCATGGCCGCCGCCGCCGAGGCGGTCACGGCGGCCCGGCTGGGCGATCCGGTGGCCGAGCCGGAGCGCACCGGCGTCCATATCGGCAGCGGCATCGGCGGTTTCGACGTGATCGAGCGCGAGCACCGCAACCTGCTGGAAGGCGGCCCGCGGCGCATTTCGCCCTTTTTCATTCCAGCCAGCATCGTCAACCTGGCGGCCGGCCACGTCTCGATCCGCTATTGCGCGCGCGGCCCCAACGAAGCCACCTGCACCGCCTGCACCTCCAGCGCGCACGCCGTGGGCGACGCCTACCGCATCATTCAGCGTGGCGACGCCGACGTGATGATCTGCGGCGGCACGGAAGCCGCGATCACTCCCATGGGCATCGGCGGCTTCGCCGCCATGCGCGCCCTTTCCACCCGCAACGACGAGCCGGCGCGCGCCAGCCGCCCCTTCGACAAGCTGCGCGACGGCTTCGTGGTCGGCGAGGGCGCCGGCATCGTGATTCTCGAGGAGTTGGAGCACGCCCGCCGCCGCGGCGCGCCCATTCTCGCCGAGCTGATCGGCTACGGCATGTCCGCCGACGCCTTCCACATCACCATGCCTTCGGAGGACGGCGCCGGCGCCTTTCACGCCATGGCCAACACCTTGCGCGATGCCGGCCTGGAGCCGCGGGCGGTGGATTACATCAACGCCCACGGCACCTCGACCAGCTACAACGACAAGTTCGAGACCATGGCCATCAAGCGCCTCTTCGGCGAGCACGCCCGCAAGGTCGCCATCAGCTCGTCGAAGTCCATGACCGGCCATCTGATGGGCGGCGCCGGCGGCCTGGAGGCCGGCATCTCGATTCTCGCCCTGCGGGACCAAATGGTGCCGCCCACGGCGAATTACGAAGTCCCCGACCCCGACTGCGACCTCGATTACACGCCTAACCAGCCGCGTCCCCGCGCGATCCGCCACGCCCTGTCCAATTCCTTCGGCTTCGGCGGCACCAACGCCGCCCTGCTTTTCCGCCGCTGGGACGGCGAATAAGCGCTCAAGCGCCGTCGAGAAAATACGGCCGCAAACGGCGATACGAGTCGGAGAGCGCCTCCGGCAGCACCCGCGTCTCTCCCACCACGGTCATGAAATTGGCGTCGGCCATCCAGCGCGGCAGCAGGTGCAGATGCAGGTGGCCGGCGATGCCGGCGCCCGCCGCCGCGCCCAGGTTCATGCCTAGGTTGATGCCCTCGGGGCGGTACTCGCGCTCCAGCGCCTGTTCGCCCCGCGCCGCGATTTCGATCATCTCCGCTCGCGCGGCGGCGTCGCAGTCGCCCAGGCGGGCTACGTGGGCGAAGGGCAGAATCATCATGTGGCCGGAGGTGTAGGGGTAAAGGTTGAGCATCACCGCGTTGTGCCGGCCGCGGTGCAGGATGAAATTGGCTTCATCGTCGCGCGCCGCCAGCTTCTGGCAGAGCACGCATTCGTTCCCGGCGCGCGCTTCGCTGACGTACCGGTATCGCCAAGGGGAAAAGAGATAGTCCACCGCCGCTCCGTGAGGTCCCGTGCCGGGAAGCTGGCGCTTAAAAGAAAAGGTACTTGCGCCACTTTTCGTCGCCGTGTCCCATCATACGCATCAGGTGGCGGCTGGTGTGCAAGTTGAAGGGCCGGGGCTCGCGCAGCAGACGCATGCCGACCTCGTCGGGCAAGCGGTCGCCCTTGCGATGGTTGCAGCGGTGGCAGCAGGCCACCAGATTCTCCCAGGAGCTGCGCCCGCCGCGCGAGCGCGGCACCACGTGGTCGAGGGTGAGTTCGTTGGCGTTGACCGCCCGCCCGCAGTACTGGCAGCTATTGCGGTCGCGCAGCAGGACGTTCTTGCGCGACAGGGCGCGAGTGCGATGGGGAATGCGCCGGTAATCGAGCAGGCGAATCACCGAGGGCACCGGAAACGACACGCGCGTCGAATGCAGGCAATGACCGTTGATCTCCTCGGCGTGCGCCACGCCCTTGAGCACCAGGACCAGCGCGCGGCGCGCCGCGCAGACGTTGATCGGCTCGTAGCTGGCGTTGAGCACCAGCACCGGCTGGTAAAGCGGCAAGGCGGCGCTCATGGCCGCGCCTCCCGCCCGTCGCCGGCCTCGTCTACAGCCGTCCAGCGCAGATCGGCGCGCGCAAAGGCGGCCACGCGCACCGCCCGGGCGCCGGCGCTCTTGAGGGCCACGGCGCAGGCGCGCGCCGTCGCGCCGGTAGTCAGCACGTCATCCACCAGCAGCACCCGCCGCCCGGCCACCAGCTCCGCGCGGGCGCGAAACGCCCCCCGCACGTTCTCCTTGCGCTCCTCCGCGCTCAGCCCGGCTTGTGGCAGCGTCTCGCGCCGCCGCGCCAACGCCCGCGCCGCCAGCCGCCAGCCGCGCCGTCGCGCCAAATGGCGGGCGATGGCTTCGCTTTGGTTGAATCCGCGCCGCCGCCCGCGCCCCGGCCCGAGTGGTACCGGCACGACTAGATCCACTCCGCTCACCGGCAGCTTTGCCGTATCCAGCGCCGCCGCCATCCACGGCGCGACCGTGCGTACGCGCTCGTATTTAAGAAGATGAACCAGGGCGCGGGGAACCCGCCGGTAGTGCGCCGCGCAATAGGCGCTGTCGTATTCCGGGGGATCGAAGCGGCACTCCAGGCACAGCGGCTCGCCCGCCGCCGCGCTCCGCCCGCAGCCGGGGCAAAAGTCTTCCGTGGCGATGCTTTCCGTGCGCGCCAGACAGAGGGCGCAGACCGGCACCCGCCGGCTATGTCTCAGAGGAAGCGAGCAGATTCGGCACGGAGAAGGGAAAAAGGCGCAAAAAACCTCCCCCCAGGCTTGCGTCCATGCCAGACCACTTTGGCCGTTGCTGCCGCTGAAAACGACCTCCCGCGCCGCGCAAATCCCCGTCTCGAACCCCCGCGCGCGCTTGAAAAGCCGCCCGGAAAGCAGGTATTTTGCCGCCCCTCAGTTTACCACGCGGGCCCGCGCGCCAGTTGCGGCAACTGGGAGAGGCTCTGCGCGGAGCGGGCCTACGTTGTCGGCGGCCCCGCCGCTCAGTGGACGCCTTGCTCGACTCTTTCTTGGCAATTCAAGCAGTGGCGCGCCCAAGGCACGGCTTCCAGACGCTTGGGGTTCATGTCGTTGCCGCAGCTGGCGCACTGGCCGTACGTGCCGTCCTTGATGCGTTGCAACGCCTCGGCGACCATTTGCAGCAGGTTCCGGTCCGAGTTGCTGAGATGGAAGAGGAACTCCTTGGTGTAGGAGTTGATGGCCTTATCGGCCACGTCCTGCGTCGCTTCTTCGTCCGCGGCCCGACCGTCTTGCTCGTTGCGAGACACCGCTTGGAGCAATTCCGTCTGCTTTTGCACCAGCCGCTTTTTGAAGTGTTCGAGCCGCTTTTTTTCCATCGTCGCGCTTTTGGTTTGGATCACGGATAAACCCCTGATTCTAGCCGACGGCCCCCCCGGGAGTCAAACACCCGCCGCGCATATCCGTTGGATGCCATCAGTTGAGCGACGAGGTACAAAAAAGCTTTTCCGCTCCCCCAGAGCTGGAACGGGATTGCCGGCGGGCGCAACGCTATGTGCTAGCATCGAAATCGGAGCGGTGTTGAACTTGTGGCCATCAGCCGGCAGGAACTGAAGTCCGACCAATTCGTCAGCACGCTGGACAACTGGTACGAGTTCTACCTCAACTACCAGAAGCAGATCCTGATCGGCGCC
Organism: Terriglobales bacterium; assembly: GCA_050746125.1. GTDB lineage: Bacteria > Acidobacteriota > Terriglobia > Terriglobales > SCQP01 > JAJPKR01. The sequence continues at coordinate 4,886 of JBOGKX010000139.1, forward strand.
ATCGCCGTGGCCGTGGCGATCGCCGTGGTGGTCGGCGTGCTGGATTGGGCGCGTACCCGCAACGCGCGCGCGGAGGCGCTGCTCTCGAGCGGGCTGGAAACCTTGCACGCTCCCCTGGCCAATGCCGCCGAGCCGGCGCCGGCGGGCGTGCAGACATACAACGATGCGCAGGAACGTGCGCGGGCGGCGCAAGCCTCGTTCCGCGCCGCCGCCGACTCCTATGCCGGCACCGAGAGCGGACGCGAGGCGCGCTATTACCTGGGCCTGACCGAAATCGACCTCGGCAATACCGCTGGCGCCGAGACCGACTTAAAGGCCGTGGCCGCCGGCAAGGACGCCCGCGTCGCCAGCCTGGCCCAGAATGCCCTGGCCAACCTCTACGCCAGCGAAGGCAAATCGGCCGAGGCGCAAGCGCTTTTCGAAAAGCTGATCGCCCACCCCAGCAACGTCGTTCCCCGTCCGCTCGCGATGATGGAGCTGGCGGAGTTGCAGTCCGTCACCAATCCCGCCGCCGCCGGCAAGCTCTACCAGCAGATTCAGCGCGAGTACCCCAACAGCGAGTTGGCGCAAACCGCGCAGCAAAACCTCGCCTCCCTTCCGCCGCAATAGCTTGGGCACCGGCCGCCGCGGGCGCTCTTGTACCCTTGATCCATGCCCGCCCGCCAGGCCGATGCGATCATCCTGCGCACCTATCCGCTGCGCGAGGCGGACCGCATCGTCAGCTTCTTCACGCGCCAGTTCGGCAAATGCCGCGGCGTGGGGCGCGGCGCCCGCCGTCCCAACAGCGGCTTCGGCGCCGCCTTCGAGCCGCTGACGCAAGTGCGGGTGGCCTTTTTCGAGCGCCCCAACCGCGACTTGGTCTCGATCGATCGCTGCGAGGTGGTGCGCTCGATGCTCGCCGCGCACGGCGCCGATTATGCGCAGGCCGTGATCCTGGGCTACATCGCCGAGCTGGCCGATCGCCTGCTGCCCGAGCATCAGGTGAACGACGCCGTGTTTCGCCTGCTGGTGGTGGTGCTCGACGCTCTGCAAGCGGGCGCGCCGCCCTGGCTGGCCCTCCTTTATGATTTGTACTGGATGGTGCGGCTGGAAGGCTTCTTGCCCGATCTCGCCCACTGTCTGGCCTGCGGCCGCGCCCTGGCCGAAGAGGAAGAGACGTGTTTTCAGTCCGGCCAGGCGGGCGTCTGGTGCTCGGTCTGCCGGCCGACGGGCGGCAGCCGCTTGGCTGCCGCATCGCGCGCCACGGTGCGCGCCTTCGCCAAAACGCCACTCGATCGCATCTCCGGCGAGGGCTGGGAGACAAGCGGACGGGCGGCCGAGCTGCGGTTGCTCTTGCACCAGCAGGTCGAGGAGCACTTGGAGCAGCGGCTGCAAAGTTGGAAGCTGCTGCAAGACCTGTAAAGATAGAAAGCGATGATCCAGACTCAGCCCGCGATCGCCGCGCCCGGCGCGGCGCTGCGGCCGCGCGAAACGTTCCAAGACCTGATGCTGGCCCTCCAGAACTACTGGGCCTCGCGGGGCTGCGCGCTGCTTTTGCCCTACGACCTCGAAGTCGGCGCCGGCACCATGTCGCCGGATACTTTTTTGCGCGTGCTCGGTCCCGATCCCTGCCGCGTCGCCTACTTGCAGCCCAGCCGCCGCCCCGCCGACGGCCGCTATGGCGAAAACCCCAACCGCCTCTATAAGCACACCCAGTTGCAGGTCATCCTCAAGCCCCCGCCCGATGACGTGCAGGACATCTATCTACAGAGTTTGCAATCGCTTGGCATCGATCTCGCCAAGCATGACATTAAGTTCGAGGAAGACAACTGGGAGTCGCCGACGCTGGGCGCTTGGGGGCTTGGCTGGCAAGTGATGCTGGATGGACTCGAGATCACCCAGTTCACCTATTTCCAGCAATGCGGCGGCTTCGACTTGCATCCCGTCTCGGCGGAGCTGACCTACGGCCTGGAGCGCATCGCCGCCTTCCTGCAAGACGTGGATTCGATCTACGACATTCGCTGGTCGCCGGCGATGAGCTATCGCGACGTGCGGCTGGCGGACGAGGTGCAGATGTCGGTGTACAACTTCGAGCGCGCCAACGTCGAGCACCTGTGGCAGCACTTCAAGCTGAGCGAGGCCGAGTGCAGGGAGCTCTTAAAGTCGTTCGCGGCTACGGAAGAAGGGAAGAGTGCCGAGCTGGCGCGCGCGCCGATCCTCGCCGCCTACGAGCTGTGCCTGAAGTGCTCGCATCTTTTCAATCTGCTCGACGCCCGCGGCGCCATCTCGGTGACCGAGCGCGTTGGCGTGATCCAGCGCGTCCGCAACCTCGCCGTCGGCGTGGCCCGCGCCTGGGTGGCCGCGACCGCCGTCGCCGCGCCCCCCGCCTGACCGCGCGGCGCCCGGCCCGAGCGCCACGAGCGCGTCACGCCATTCTCTGACTCGTTTCGCGCGGTCGCGCGGCTCCCGTACGGAGTGGGCAAGCGCCCGCGCGCGTCAACGAATGAGCATTTGGGGCCACCACATATAAAGCGCAAGCATCAGAGCCGCCCCGGCCAAGCTCACTGCCGCAATAGTTTTCCAAAACCACAGATGTCGCGTCCAAAACTCGACCAACTTACGATAACGACGGTCTCGCTGAGGCAGCCAAAAGTACGGCCCGAAAATTATACCGGCGACAAGCGCTCGGATCGCTCGTTCTGGCGCCAGTAAAATCCAGATGCTGTAGCAACAGAAGCCTGCGACGATCGACCCCTCAAGGCCGGCGGCGATGTTGGGTGTCACCGGCAGCCATCCCCAGCGGCGACATCCGTGGACGTCTGGTAACGAGAAAAAATCCGCGCCGCTACCCGGGCCGACGCCCAGTGAAAATGTCCAGGCGCCATCGGCGGCCCTTGCGAACTGTGACGCAGGGCAAGACAAGTCCGGTTAGGGTCGGGGTTTCTCCTGCTTGGCGAAGGCGTCCTGGATATCCGATGCAGGCTCACGGCAGAGCCGGTTGCCGAACAGCTCTTGCCAGTGGGCTGCGGTTCCCGCGATCTCGCAGGCGCTGTCGTCGGTGAGGGCGACGAGGCGCACGTCCAGGTCCTGCTTTTTTGGCCAGCGCGAGAGAATGGCATTAACAGCGAAGCCCACGCCCCGATCCGTATTTAGAAAAGACCGGGTGGCCCGATCGAGGCGAGAGGAACGCGGATCGTAGCGGAACAGGCGCGCGTCGGTTAAATGGTAACCCTCGGTCAGGGGATTTCGCCATCCCTTTCCGCCGGCGAAATAGGCGACACCGCTCGAACACGCGTCGTACCATAATGTGTATCCGCGGGCGGAGACGAACACAGGCTTGCCGCCGGCAATCGGCAGGACCAGCGCATCGTCAGGCTTCCTCGGGCCGAGCTGCCAAAACACCAACATTCCGCCGCATCGCGCTCCGTAACCTGGGGCGATGCCAGACACGACAGTCTCGTGGCTCTCAGTGTGGTAGTTCAGAGCCTCGATGCTGCCGTCGCCTGACAAGTTGGCGCCTCCTGAGAAGTTGGTGAAGTAAAGCAGCGATTTTTCCGGTACCAGGAGCAACGGCGGCAGTGGGCCGTCCAGCAGCCGAACGTCAAAGAGCGTCGCGCCCGTCACATGGAGAGTAGAGTGGGGCCATACCCGATGGCGTAAGTCCACCAGTCAGCGGTTACCGCCCGGTCTGAAGTGCGTTGAACTGGCTGGCGGCCAGGTTGGTTGCAGTGATCTGCAGGTCTGTTGCACCACCCTGTGGGAACGTATTGGTGGTGCTGTACGTCCCTGGCCCGAACTGGTTGTTGACCGCGTTCAGAATCGGCTGTGTGCACGCAGTTTGCTGCGGTGCCCGCGATTCCGGCGAGTCGTTCGGGTAAGCGGGGGGCTTCAATTCTTGAACAGCTCCCACCAGCTCGCGGGTCGTGCGAAATATAAAAGCCTTCCGCGCAGAGGTTCCGCTTTTGCGCGACCACAATCGTTCCGCGTGACCAATCCGGCCCGCAGAATTTCGGCGATTGAATAGTCAGGGTATGGAGCGCCCTTGGGTTGCCCGTCACACGCGACCAGTGCCACCGGATGCACTTGAAATGTCTTTGCTGCACCAGTTTCAAACTCTACTTTACCTTGACGGTCCGTGGTGAGGACCAGCGGCTTTTCTGATCTAATGTCGTCAAAACCAATGTATACCTTGGCCTTGGCCAAGGGCTTGCCGCTCCGCCCATTCATGAACTGCACGACCACTGTTGTCTGGCCCCCCGCGACGCCGCTCGACGCGAAAACGAGCACGATAGCGAGGAGAACAAGGTGTCTCCCGGCAAGTAGTGGGCGAAGAAGTGGTCCCAAGCCTGTTCCCATGCCGTTCCTCCCGCCCTTCACGACGGGCATGGATTCCTGGTCTTATGGCCAAATACGTCGATGAATAAGTGACGCCAATGGGACTGTCGGCCCACACCGAATCTGTATGAGCTGTGAAAGAAACCGAATATGTCCCGCCAACATTCGATTTGGTAAAGGTAAGCGCATGCGGATCAAGACTACTTGGGCCCGCGACAACATGAAGACTCGGGCCTGATCCTGTCAGGAATCCCAATATCCCCGGCGGGGCGTAGCGGCCTGGCTGTATCGCGTTGAATTGCGTTGTGGATAAGCCCGAGTTGACGGCGAAATTTACGTTGACCTCCCCGCCGGCAGCGGCAGAACGTCGCTGCCTGGGACGTTGGTGCCGAACTGATTATTCACCGCGTTCACCGTCTGCTGACTTTGTGTCAGGTGCGTTTGCGGCGCCGGCGGCTTCGGTGCCGGCGCGCTGGGGGCGCCCCCGCCCCTGCGGCTCTGGGAGCCGCTCGGCAGTTGCGGCTGCATCGCCTCGACGAAGGCAAAATCCCACAGCGCGGGGTCGAGTAGGGCCCACGGCCCCGAAACCGTAACCACCGGCCCATTCGCACAATGCACGCCCCCGCTGCCGTTCGGCATGCAGCCGGTTGCGTTGCCGTTGCCGTCGAGCCCCAAGGGGTCCGTGAGCTCGAGCGGCTGATTGCCGACGTACGCATACCGGTTGAACGACTGCGGATCGGCCGGACCAATCGCGGCGAGGCCGGCGGGGTCGGGCGAGAGCCAGCGGCCAAGGTTCGAGGGGTACGTCCGGAACGCGAAGTGGTCGAGCGCGTTGGCGTCGCGAATCTGGTTCGTCCACTTGTACTCGGCCGAGGTGGCCTGCGCCTCCTCGCCGAAGGGGTAAAACCGCAAGGGCTGCACAGTGCCGTCCTGGGCGAAAACCGCCGTCGAGCCCAACGCGTCGGGCAGCGTATAGCGCCCGTCGCCGTTCTGCTGCAAGCTGCCCCAGCGCACGCCGTCCATGATTGCCTAGCGGTACCAGACCCCGCCGCTATCCTCGGCAATGGGGTGGCCGCCGTCGTTTGCCCCATAGAGATAATACGTCGTCGCCCCGTTCACCGTCATCGCGACGCGCCGGCCGAAGGGGTCGTATTGGAAGCTAGCCGCTGTCGGTCCGGCGGGCTAGGCGGCGGCCGCGGCGCGGGCGCGGCGCAGGCATGGGAGAATTGAAAATCTCGATTCGCTCATGGCCACCGCTCCTTTATTGCTCGAGATCGGCTGCGAAGAGATTCCCGCGCGCTGGCTGGCCGGCCTGGCCGGACAGTTAACGGATGCGATCGTGCACGCCTTGCGCCAAGCGGCGCTGGCGCCCGACGGAGAAGCCGCCGCGGTCTTCTACACGCCGCGCCGCATCGCGCTGCGCCTGCCGAATGTCCTCGCCCGCCAGGCCGACCGCGAGGAAGAAGTGCTCGGCCCGCCGGCGCGGGTCGCCTTCGCCGCCGATGGACGCCCAACGCCGCAAGCCGCCGGCTTCGCCGCCAAGCAAGGCGCCGCCCCAGAGGCGCTTTACCTCGTCTCCACGCCCAAGGGCGAGTACGCCGCCCTCAAGCGCCGCCAGCCGGGCCGCGATCTGGCGACTCTATTGACGGAGATCTTGTCGCGCGCGCTGGCCGAGGCCGATCTGCCCAAGGCCATGATCTGGGATGGCGAAGGACTCGCCTTCGTGCGTCCGTTGCGCTGGCTCTTGGCCCTGCACGGAGACCGGCCGCTGCCCGTGCGCCTGGGCGCGATCGAGGCCGCCAACCGCTCCCGCGGCCATCGCGCACTCGGGGAGCGCGAGGTCGCCATCGCCGCCGCCGCCGATTACGAGGCCGCCTTGCGCCGCCACTTCGTCCTCGTCGAGCCGGAAGTCCGCCGCCGGCGCATCGCCGCCGGCCTCGAACAGGCCGGCCTCGCCGCCGCCGAAACCGCGCTCCTCGAAACCCTCGTCAACCTGACCGAATACCCCACCGTGCTTCCCGGCCGCTTCGACGAGGCCTATCTCGAATTGCCGGCCGAGGTCCTGACCACGGTGATGCGCGATCACCAGAAATATTTCGCCGTGCCGCGCGGCGGCGGCGCCGATGAGCGCGAGCTGGCGCCGGCGTTTCTGGCGGTGATGGATCTCGACGCCGATCGCGATGGCCTGATCCGCCACGGCCACGAGCGCGTCCTGCGGGCGCGCTTCAACGACGCCCGTTTTTTTTGGCAGACCGACCGCAAGCGCCCGCTCGCCAGCCGCCGGCCGGATCTCGAGCACGTCACCTTTCAGACCAAGCTCGGCAGCTATATGGAAAAGTCCGAGCGCACGACGCGCCTGGCCGCTTTCCTGGCTCCGCTCGTTGCCGGCGCCGATGCCGCCGCCGCCGGGGAAGCGGCGCGCCTGGCGAAATGCGATCTCACCACCGAGCTGGTCAAGGAGTTCACCGAGCTCCAGGGCGTCATGGGCGGGCTGTACCTGCGCGCCGAAGGCGCCGCTGCCGAAGTCTGGCAAGCCGTCTATGACCACTATCTGCCGCTGGCCGTCGACGGCGCGGTGCCGCGCGGCGCGGTGGGCGCCGTCGTCGCCCTCGCCGACAAGCTTGACACCTTGGCCGGCATGTTCCTGATCGGCGAGACGCCGACCGGCTCGCGCGATCCCTTTGCCTTGCGCCGCGCCGCCAACGGCGTGATCCGCATCCTGCGTGCCGGCGGCTGGCGTCTTTCTCTTGCCGCCGCTCTCGAAGCGGCGCTGGCCGGCTTCGACAGCCGCCTCGGTGACAAAGCCGAAGCCCAGGCCGCGCTGCTGGCGTTTTTTCGCGAGCGGCAGGAGTTTTACCTGCGCGAAGTCGAAGGCTTGGCGGCGGACGAAGCGGCCGCCGCGCTGGCCGCCGGCGCCGACGATCCGGTCGCCGCCGGCC